>JAXEXE010000197.1:0-3111 GCA_034113565.1 Faecousia sp. | reverse complement strand
TCGTAGTGCATATGGGATTTGCGCAGAAACTGCTTCATCCGGGCGTACTCCCGGCGGATGTCCGCTGCCGGGCGGTCAAGGCTCAGGTACAGATCCAGCCGCTCGATGCCCTTGCCCAGTTTAATGATGTTGCGGGTCTGCTCGTCGTAAATCAGGTCGTTGACGCAGCCCCAGAAGGCAAGAATGTGGTCGATGACCAGCAGAAGGTCGGCAAGATAGGTGTCCTCCCGCCGGGCGGTTTTCATATCGTCGATGGCAAGCTGGATGTAGGCCATGGTCTCCGTGCCGATGTAGTCCCGCATGACGATGGCATTGTCATAGGCCCGGTAGAGATTGCTGAAAATGGAGTTGGGGTCGTCGGTATCAAAGGGATACCGGGTCCAGAAGGTCTCCCGGGAGCCGTAAATGTCCGGAATGCCGATTTTTTCGCAGAAAATGGCGTAGTAGCCCGGGTCCCGGTCGATCATCCGGTCTGTGGCCTCGATGTAATATTTCAGGGTGGTGTGCACCCGTTCGGTGTATCTGCCCAGCCAGAGCAGATTGTTGCTCTTTTCTACCGTGATAATACCCATGTGTCCTTAAAACCTCCGCCCTGAGAAGAATTGACGATAAACGAATTGGGGTTCCGGGAGAACCGGGTCAGGCCGCTGGGCCAGACCTGTGTCTCGCTGCCGGTGAGCACGAAGGCCCGCAGGTCGGCCTTTCTGGGCACCCTGCCGCCGGCTTCATCCAGGATATCCAGATCGTAGAAGTCGATGACCTCCTGTGCGATAAAGCGGCGAGGCTCGTTTTTCAGCAGGGTGATAAAGTCTGCTTTTTGCTCCTTTGTCAGGCTGCTGCCGAAGACCACCCCGTAGCCGCCGGCTTCCGCCACGTCCTTGATGACCAGTTTGTCGAAATTGTCCAGCGTATACTTCATATCCTGCTCATAGTACGGCAGGTAGGTGGGGGCATTTTGCAGGATGGCGTCCTCACCCAGATAGTAGCGAATCATCTTCGGCACAAAATAGTAGATACCCTTGTCGTCCGCCACGCCGTTGCCCGGGGCATTCAGCAGTGCCACGTTGCCCTTCTTATAGGCCTCGAAGACGTGGGGAATGCCGATGACAGACTCCTCATAGAAGGTCATGGGGTCCAGGTATTCGTCGGAGATTCGGCGGTACACCGCGCCCACCCGGCGCTTTCTGCCCTCATAATCCACATAGTAGAGGTTGTCGTTTTCACAGACCAAATCGCTGCCGGTGGTCAGCACCGCCCCGGTGCGCTCGGCGAGATAGGAATGCTCGAAAAACGCCGCGTTGTACCTGCCCGGGGACAGAATCACGTTGATGCCGCCGGTGTTCACGTTGTCCATAACGGACTTCAGCATCTGGGCATAGTTCCGGTTGTCGATAACACTGTTGTGCAGGAACGCCGCCGGGGCGCTCTTGCGCTGGAACTCCCGGGCGATCATGGGGTAGGACGCGCCGGAGGGCACCCGAAGGTTGTCCTCCAGAATGTACCAGCTGTCATTTTTCGACTGTACCAGATCGATGCCGGAGATGTGGCTGTAAATGCCCTTGGGGGGCGTCACGCCGTCGCAGGGCGGAAGATATCCCTTGGCGGAAAAGACAAATTCCTCGGGAATGACGCCGTCCCTCAGAATCTGCTTTTTTCCGTAAATATCCCGCAGAAAGCAGTTCAGGGCGTCCACCCGCTGCTTCAGGCCCTTTTCGAGATAGGCAAATTCCTCATGACCGATGACCCGGGGGATGGGGTCAAAGGGGAACAGCTGCTCCTTGAATTCGCCGTTTTTGTAGATGCCGAACTTGACACCGTAGCGGGCAAGCAGCTTGTTAATGGTTTCGCTGTGCTGAATGAGTCCATCCATAGGCTTCTCCCTCCAAAGATAAACGAAAAAGGCGCTTTTTCCCTGTTCGGAAAAAGCGCCTTTACTTTTCACACGGCTATTTTATCACCGGAGGAAAAGGTTGTCAACTGTCGGGGCAGCGGACAAAATGCCGAAAAATGGCCGTTATCCTCCGGAAAATGAATGGAAAATGCCAATTTTTCTTCCCCGCCCCGGCTTCTGTCAGCGCATCCACAGGAAGTCCATAAAGCCGGGAACCTGCTTTTCCCAGTCGGCCTCACAGTGTCCGCCTCCGGCCTGACAGTATGCCCAGGCCGCGCCGCCCTGCTCCGCCACCCGGTGGGCGATGGTATGATTCCACTGATAGGAGTCACTGCGGGGGTCTTCCCGGTCGGGATCGTGCTGTCCCCAGGCCTCCCGGGAGCCCCAGGACAGATACACCCGGGTGTCCGGGTCGATTCCGGTGGAGAATACGTCCGCCAGCGTTGTCTCCGGGCAGAAGCCGATGGCGCTGGACACGCAGGCTGCCTTGGAAAAGACCTGATTGTAGTGAATGACCCCACGGATGGACATGAGACCGCCCATGCTGGAGCCTGCGATGCCGGTGCACTGCCGATGGGGGTAAGTGCGGTATTCCCGGTCGATCACGGGCTTAACCTGGTTGACAATCCAGTCAAGGGTTTCGTTGCCTTTGACTGCCAGGGGGCCGAAGGCTGTGGTGGTAGAGGGATAGGGCAGGTATTCCTCCAGCCGCTCATTGCCCACATGGCTGCACTCCATGCCCACCACGATCATTTCCTTCTCCCAGCTGTCCAGAAAGGTTTTCAGGCCCCAGCTTTTGCCATAAGTAGCGTCGCTGTCAAAGTACAGATTGTGCCCATCGAAAAAGTACATCACCGGGTAGCGCTCGTCGGACTGATCGTAGGTATCCGGCAGGTAAATATGCAGGGGCCGGTTGGAGCCGTAATAGGGAAAGTCGCGTCTAATAACCATATGCTGTTCTCCTCTTGCTTGAATCATGGAAAATAGATACACAAATTGTAATTTGCGGGGATGCCCCCGCGGGCAATGCGTGCACGGCTGGTCTGTAATCGTTACTTCCCTGACCCGCTCGGTATCGTTACTCGGTACCGTAGGGCGGGGTCATGACCCCGCCCTACGCATTGGCCCGTCAAATTCCAATTTGCCGGGCAGCGTTATTATAGCATGATACCCGCAGTTTGCAAGGTGTATAACAGCCCCTGAGACCCTTCGGCCTCAGG
>JAXEXE010000196.1:0-3310 GCA_034113565.1 Faecousia sp. | reverse complement strand
TCAACACGCTCTACTCGAAAGACATCTCCCGCAAGGTTTCCACTGCGCTCAAGGCACAGATGGAAAGCGGCGAGTTCAAGAAACGCAATCTCCCGTATGGTTATCGCTGGGATGAGGAACATAGCAATATGGTCTTCGATGAGAAAACCGCGCCGATTGTCCGGAAGATTTTCCAATGGAAGATTGAAGGGCTGTCTCTTCCGGCGATTGCAGACCGGCTTGATGCAATGAACGCGCCCAATCCGGAGTTTCAGAAGTATCAGGTCGGCGTCCGTACAGGCAATGCTACGGCAAAGAAGATTTGGAACAAATCTTCACTGACTACCATTCTGGATAATCCCCATTACGTCGGAGATACCGTTCTCGGACGGACGCTGAACGCCATCTACAAGGGCGTCAAGAATCAGCATATCGACCGCGAGGAATGGATTGTTTTTCCCAATACTCACGAGGCGATTATCTCCCGTGAGGACTTCCAGAAGGTACGAGAAATGCGGAACGCTGCTGCAAGGACAAGGGTTGAGAAGATGGAGCGCACGGAAGAAATCCGCGCTACGCTGATCAATCTCTTTGAAGACAAAATCGTCTGCGCAGACTGCGGCAGGAAGCTCTATTTCCATCGCAAGCGTGTTGACAAGCGTAAGGACGGCGCATGGTACGCCTTCTATGAGTGCAGTTCATCCGTCAAGCGCGGCAATCTCTGTACGCCGCACTATACGCGGCAGGATAAGCTCGAAGCCGATGTGCTTGCGGCGATCCAGCTTCAAGTCAAGGCGGCTCTCAATTACGACAAGCTGCTTGCCAAACTGAGAAACAGTGAAGGCGAACGCAGCATCCGCGATCAGCAGAATGCGCTCATCACAAGCCTGAATCTGAAACTCAGCGGCATCTCCAAGAAGCGTACTCGGCTCTATGAGGACTTCACAGAAGGCATTCTCGATGAAGAGGAATACGTCTTTGCCAAGAAAGCCTACGATGAGCAGTATGTCGATCTTTCACGGCGGTTGGATGAAGCGGTTCAGCGGAAGGTAAAGTTTGCCGAGGCAATGTCCGAGGACAACAAGTGGCTCACGCTGATGAAATCCGTCAGCGGTGCAACGATGCTCTCTCAGGAGTTAGTTGACGAGTCCGTAGAGCTTGTGAAAGTCCATGAGGACGGCTCAATCGAGCTGGTCATGAAATACGGCGATATTTACGCTCTGACCGTTCAGAGTATCAAGGAAGTACAGGAGGCGATGTAAATGAGCAAGGAATACAACATCGGCATCTACATCCGCCTCTCAATGGCTGATGAAGATACCGGCTATGGCAGCAAGGCGGAAAGTGACAGCATCGGCAACCAGCGTATGCTCATCAACCGCTTTCTTGACAATCATCCGGAGCTGTCTCACTGTCAGCGGTCTGAGTTTGCGGATGACGGTTATACCGGCACGAATTTTCACCGTCCTCAGTTCACGCAGATGATGGAGAAGGTCAAGCGTGGCGAGATTAACCTGATCTGCGTCAAAGACTTTTCCCGCTTTTCTCGTGACTACATTGAAACGGGAAACTATCTGGAATGCACTTTTCCATTCATGGGCGTCCGCTTTATTTCCATCAACGACGGCTATGACAGTGACGATTACAAAGGCACAACGGGCGGTCTGGAAGTGGTTATGCGCAGCATCATCTACGCCGCATACAGCAAAGACCTTTCCGTAAAGACCACATCGGCAAAAATCCAGATGATGAAGCAGGGCAAGTATGTCGGTGGCTACGCCCCATACGGCTACGTCCTGCATCCCACCATTCGGAACAAACTTGCCGTAGACCCGGAGGCGGCTGATGTGATCCGTCGTATTTTCCGCGAGGCGCTGGAAGGCAGCAACACCTCTCAGATCGCCCGCAGCCTGAATGATGACGGCATCCCGACGCCGGGGCAATACTTCAAGAGCAAGCATCCCGACAAGAAGAAGTTCAGTAACATGAGCGAGAAAATCAGTTGGGAAACCGTGATGGTCTATAACATCCTCAAAAACCTTGTTTACACCGGAACACTGGTCAGCCGCAAAATGAAGTCCTGTGGT
The DNA here is from genome assembly GCA_034113565.1 of Faecousia sp. GTDB lineage: Bacteria > Bacillota > Clostridia > Oscillospirales > Oscillospiraceae > Faecousia. The sequence continues at coordinate 1,244 of JAXEXE010000196.1, read as the reverse complement.
GTCGGCTCAAAAAAGCGTGTTGTCAATGAGCCGATTATCGTAGAAGGAACGCATGAAGCGATTATCAGCAAGGAAGACTTTGAGCTTGCTCAGAAGGTCATTCGAGGCGGAGGACGGAATCCCACGCGCAAGCAGCATGACTATCCGCTCAAGGGACTCGTCCGCTGCGGTAACTGTAAACGTGCTATGACACGCCGAAAGAACAAGGCTGGCATTCGATACTTCCAGTGCATTCACTCGGTCAACAACGGAAACACAGACTGTCCGGTTGGCAGGAGCTTTCCGGAAATGGATATTGAGAAGGTTGTCTTCCATGCCCTTACTCAGTTTCTTGCTTTGGCACAGAAGGAAGAAATACAGAACCGCGAAGTCGGTGATCTGCGGAAATCTGCCATCAAGGAATGTGCTGATAAAATCCGCACTCTGCAAAAGCAGAACGAGCAGCACAAGGCGTCCAAGCTGAGGCTCTACGAGAAGTATGCAGCCGGAAGCATCACGAAGGAGGCGTACATTCAGCAGAAGGCGGCAACGGATGCGAAGATCGCTGAAAACGATGAGGCAATCCAGCGCAGTCACGAACGGATGAAGGAGCTTGACTCCGAGACCTCCTGTTCGGATGAAAAGCTGGATGCGGTCTGCGAACAGTACGCCGACTGCAAAGCTCTGACCTATGAGCTGACCCACGCATTCATTTCTGCGGTCTACATTTACGATCTTGACAACATAGAAATCGTCTGGAAGTTCAAGGACTTCCTCACTACATCAGAAGGAGAAGCCAAATGAAAGTATTTCTTTATATCCGCGTTGCCTGTGCGGATCAGCTTGCGGCAGCAGACCAGCGGGAAGAGCTGGAACGCTATGCGAAGGACAAAGGCTATGAGGTGGCTGCTGCTATGGCGGCAGACGGCATCTCCGGCGTCCATACGGAAGGCATCATGAACTTCCTGCTGAACGAAGCCAAGCGTCAGGACATCGGTACGATCCTCACCCGCGACACCTCGCGAATCAGCCGGGACACTTCCTCTTTCATGAGGTTTGAGCGAAAGTTCCGGGAGAACGGCATCCGGTTCGAGTATCTGTCCAAGCCTGACAACGAGCTTCCGGTCACTCCGATGATGGAGGCGTTTGAAGCGGCGTATAAGAAACGGCGCACAAAGGCGCCGAAACACTTCGGATGATGTAACTGAACACAAAAGGACAAGCACCTAAAATGATGCTTGTCCTTTTATACTTACACTTACTGC
>JAXEXE010000195.1:0-5015 GCA_034113565.1 Faecousia sp. | reverse complement strand
ATGGAGCCGATGGCGTTTCCGTAAGCCATGGCGCCCTGACCCAGCATGGCGCCGGTGGCGGAGACCATGACCTCGGGCAGGGTGGTGCCGATGGAAACCACAGTGGCGCCCACGATGATATCGGGCAGGTGGAAGCGGCGGGCGAGGCCGGTGGCGCCGTCAACAAACCAGTCGCCGCCCTTGATGAGCAGCAGCAGACCGACTGCAAAGAAAAGAATGGATTGAATCATTTTGCACACTCCTAACACAAATTCTTAACGCAAGGCGAAAAAAATACCCGACACCCCAATACGGATGCCGAGCTCAAACATACGACTGGGGAGAACATCGTGAGTCTCGCAAATTAAAGCAAGCCAGGCAAAAGCCGCGTCTGTTGACTTGCTGCGCGAAAGGCGCTCGCTACTCCCTCATCGTCGGAGATATTCATTTCCGCTATTCTAGCATTGCATTCGGAAAAAGTCAAGCTGGAATCTCTGAAAATGTGACGGACTTGTCCATTGCAGCTGTGGTAGGATTCTGCGTGGAGGGATGCGGTATGAAAGTAATCTGGAAGGAAATCTGCACGGCTTTTTTTATGGGGGCGATTCTGCCGGTATTGATTCTAAATATTTCCGCGCTTTTACTCAGGGGAAAAGCGCAGGAACTGCCAATTGTAGAAAGCGTTCCGGAGACAAGCGCGGCAGAGAGGTTGGATTTTCCCGTGCTGATACATTTTTCGGACGGAAATGTGAAGCAGATGGATATGGATATGTACCTGACCGGTGTCGTTCTTGGCGAAATGCCGGCGGATTTTGAATCGGAGGCGTTGAAAGCGCAGGCAGTTGCCGCAAGGACCTATACCGCAAAGGCGGTCAAGACTGGTGGAAAACATGGAGACGGAAGCATATGCACCGATCCCAGCTGCTGTCAGGCGTATCTGTCGGAAGAAATGTACCTCAGCCGGGGCGGAACGGAGGAACTGCTTCAGAAGGTTCGCAGTGCGGTTGCCGATACCTCCGGCTATGTGCTGACCTATGATGGAGAACTGATTGAAGCGACGTATTTCTCCTGCTCCGGGGGCAGCACGGAGGACGCCGTCGCTGTTTGGGGCACGGATTATCCCTATTTAAGGGCAGTGCCCAGTCCCGGAGAGGAGGAGGCTCATCACTTTTGCGACACGACGTGCTTTACAGTGTCGCAGTTTCAGGAAAAGACCGGCTGTACCCTGACTGGGGACCAAAGCGAATGGTTTGAAATTGAAGCGTACACACAAGGCGGTGGAATAGACTCTATGCTGATCTGCGGGGAACGATACACCGGGACGCAGCTGCGTCAGCTGTTAGGCCTGCCTTCTACCGCTATGACGATATCCGCCGCGGGAGACACCATTACGATTGTCACAAGGGGGTACGGTCACCGGGTGGGAATGAGCCAATACGGAGCGGATGCCATGGCGGCAACCGGCAGTAATTTTATTGAGATTTTGGCGCATTACTATCCCGGCACGCAGCTGGTCCAGCTTTCTTGAAAGGTCTGTTATACAATAGAGAATCACTTAGCCTGCGGACGAAAATGCCACAGGCTTATAATTTACAGTAAGTTCACACAGAGAACCGTTGTTTTATCGAGAAAAATCTGGTATAGTATACAAAAAATATGTAGTTAGAAAAAGGAGGAATCCCAATGATTCTGACAATTGATGGACATACTGCGGAAGCAAAACCGGAGCAGAGTCTCCTGGACCTGGTAAAGCAGCTGGGTCTGGAAGGGAAACGCCTTGCAGACCGTCCGCTCGCCGCAAAGATTGCCGGTGAGGTATTTACGCTGAATTATATTCCTGTCCGCACAAAGGATACGCAGGGTGACCGTCCCTCCATGCGTCAGGCCATGGCAGCTTCCAACGGTGTTATCCGCCTGCTTCACTACGGGGATGCTGCCGGTAAGGAATGCTATAGCCGTACAGCCCAGTTCGCGGTTTTTCTGGCACTGCGTCAGCTGTGGCCGAATGCGGCGGGGAAAGTCAGCTGTACCCTTGGCTCCAGTGTCTATATTCAGGTCAGCGGCGCGCCGGATTTTTCAGCGTCGAAACTAAAGCAGCGGGTGAAGGAGATCGTGCTGGAGGGGATTCCTCTGATCCGGCGCAGAGTTCCACTGGAAGACGCTGCCTCCAGATTTCACAGGGAAGGACAGGAGGACAAAGCCCGTCTTCTCCGCTGGCGTTCCACAGATTACTTTGACGAATACGTGTATGGGGACTATGCTGACTATTTCTATGGGGAAATGCTGCCCTCGACGGCGTATCTGACCGTCTGGGATATTTTACCCGCAGATGGAGGATTCCTTTTCCTTTATCCGGACGATCAGAATCCTGAGATTTGCGCAAAGATTCCCACCATGCCGAATTTCTTTTCTGTGTTCAATGAAGGGGAACGCTGGTGCGCGCTGATGGAGTGTGAGACCGTCGCCGATTTGAACGAACTGACGATTTCGGGCAGAATCCGGGAACTGATCCGGGTGAACGAAGCGCTGCATGAAAAGCGGTTTTCTCAGGTGGCAGACATGGTCTGCCAGCGTGGTGCGAAGGCGGTTATGCTGGCAGGCCCCAGTTCCTCCGGTAAGACGACTTCTGCCCATCGCCTGGCGACCCAGCTTCGTGTCCATGGGAAAAAACCAATCCTCATGAGTCTGGATGACTACTACATTGACCGGGATAAAATCGCCCCCGGCCCGGATGGGAAGCTGGACCTGGAGCATATCAATACCATCGACGTGGCTCTGTTCCGGGAGAATATGACCCATCTGCTGGCAGGGGAAAGCGTAGAGCTTCCCAGCTTCAATTTCATTACCGGCCGCAGAGAATGGACAGGGAAGGTACTGACACTGGCAGAGAATTCCGTGATTATTGTGGAGGGCCTTCATGGACTGAATCCGGCAATGCTCCCGGAAAATGTGGAAAAATCCCTGATTTTCCGGCTTTATGTCAGCCCTCTGCTGCCGCTCAACCTGGATGACCATAACCGTATCCCCACCAGTTATCTGCGGCTGCTTCGCCGAATCGTACGGGACTATGAGACCCGGGGCGCGTCGGTACAGCATACCCTCTCCATGTGGGACAGCGTGCGCAGGGGAGAGCAGCGGTGGATTTTCCCTTATCAGGAGAATGCGGATGTGATCTTCAACAGCTCCACACTGTATGAGCTGGCGGTGCTGAAAAAGCACATCTTCCCCCTGCTGACTGCGGTACAGCCGGAGGATGAATGCTACGATGCGGTCCGCAATATTGTCAAGATCCTCAATTACATCCAGGAGGCAGATGTGGACGATGAGATCCCGCCAACCAGTTTGGTGCGGGAATTCATCGGCGGGAACACCTTCTACCGAACATGAATACAGTAACATCCCGGAAGCGTTGCTTCCGGGATGTCTGCGTTCCAAATCAGTTGATTTTCACATTTTCCCACAGGGTGTTCAGATATCCGAGGGCTTCGCTGTCCAGATTCTTGTAGGCCAGTTTGTTATATGCCTCAGCAAAGTTCTCCAATTCGGGATAGAGAACTTCCATGGCTTCGCCGCCCATTTCCTCAATATAGCCGTCGTTGGTATAAACAATGCTGTTGGGAGAGGCATAGTAGGTGTACTCGGCATTTGCGATGGCAGGCTCTTCAGAGAGCATATAATTGATGAAGATTTCTGCCAGCTCCTTGTTCTGGGCGCAGGAGGGGATGCACATGGCGTCCACATAGAAGTTGGTGTTCTCGGGATAGTAGAATTGCAGGTCAACATTTTCGGACTGGGCGTCCACCATGGTGAAGTAGTCACCGGCGTAATATGCGCCGATCGCCGCCTCACCGGACTCCATCATGTTATAGATTTCGTCCATAACATAGCTCTTGACCAGGGGGCGCTGAGTCAGCAGTTCATCGTAGGCCTTGTCCCAGCTGGCCTTGTCGGTGGTGTTCACGTCAATGCCCAGCTTGTACATGGCAGTACCGAAGGCGTCCCGGGAGTTATTGAACTGCAAGACCTTGCCGGCGTATTTTTCGTTCCACAGCAGATCCCAGCTGCCGGTATCGGCTTCGTCAACCACATTGGCGTCATAGATAACGCCCACAATGCCGTAGGTGTAGGGAATGGAATACTGGTTGTCGGGATCGTAATACAGGCCCTTGAAGGTGTCTTCAATATACTGATAGTTGGGGATATTGTCAAAATTCAGGGGCAGCAGCAGGCCTTCCTGTGCCATTCTCGCAATCATATAGTCGGAAGGAATAATGACATCGTAGCTGACGGCACCGCTGGAAATTTTGCTGTACATATCCTCGTTGGAGGCGAAGGTGGAATAGTTCACGGTGACCTTCTGGCCATAGGTTTCCTGATACCACTTTTCAAATTCCCGCACGGTGTCAAAGGAGCCTTCGCTGCCGTCGGAAATATACTCGCCCCAGTTGTAGACATTCAGGGTCAGACCCTTCTTGCCGCCGCAGCCAGTCAGGCACAGACCGGCCAGCATAATGGCAATCAGGCTGAGGGAAATCCACTTTTTCATTTTGTTTCCTCCATTTTTCTCTTCAATATTTTATCTTGCTTCATCCTTTTCGTCCACCAGGTTGCTGATCATCAGCAGCCCCAGTGTGACAAAGAAGATGATGGTCGCCAGAGCGTACATTTTCGGCGTTACGGTCTTCTTGGTCATGCCGTAAATCCGAATGGGCAGGGTCTCAAACCCGTTGCCGGAGGTAAAGTAGCTGATTACGAAGTCATCCAGAGACAAGGTAAAGGCCATAATGGCGCCGGTGATGATGCCGGGCAGGATTTCCGGCAGTTCCACCTTGAAGAAAGCGCCCATGGGAGTGCAGCCCAAGTCCATGGCAGCCTCCGGAAGAGATTTGTCCATTTGCCGCAGCTTCGGCAGAATCTGCAAAATCACATAAGGCAGGCAGAAGGTGATGTGGGCAATCAGCATGGTCCAGAAGCTCAGGCTGGTGGACGCACCGAACAGTCTGCCCACAAAGACGAACATCAGCATCAGAGAAATA
>JAXEXE010000194.1:0-3601 GCA_034113565.1 Faecousia sp. | reverse complement strand
GCGATACACCGCTTGACCTCAGCCTCTCCAAGGTCATTTAACAGGCGGTTGTATTCGTCATCGGTGAGCTTGACCCAGCCAAATTCACCATAGGATTTTCTGGCTTGCTTGGCGGGTGCGGGCGGCTTGTCCGCCACACTCACTAGACTATCCTTAACTATACTAGACTTACCTATACTAACCTCGGTTGCCATTTGGTTGTCGGTTGGTTGACAAATGGTTTCAGATTGGTTGCCAGTCCCAAGAATCACATTGCAGGAGCCATTTATCAATCCCTTGTATATGCCCTCATGATAGCGATCTCTGCGAATCTGATTGTTCGTGTTCCAGTCCAGAATATAGGACACAAAATCTTCATTAAGCACCCGGACAAAGCCCTTGCTGGCAAGTACCCGCAAATCGTCCTCCGTTGCCCCTGTTTTCCGCATTACGCCGAAAGCCTCAACACATCCATCGTCGTCAGCTTCCATGCCGAGATCATAGTAGAGCAGTCTTGATGTGGCGGGCATCCTCAGGAAGCGGGCGCTTCCAATCACAGACCGGGCGAACATTCTTCTTTCGGCCAAGACAAACACCTCCCTACAGGTCTACCCGGCGGATACCAGGAGCCGCCGCCACCGTGGCGGGCGCACTATCCGCAACATCCTCACATCGAAGGTACTTTACCAGATTGGGATAGAAAAGAAGCACCTTTTTTCCAATTTTCCGGGTGGGAATTGTTCCCGATTTCGCCCAGTGGCGAAGAGTGTACTCCGTAACGGGAAGGCCGTCCGCCTTTGCCCGCTGTACAGCTTCTCGAATAGTAACCACATCAGGCATTAAATCACCCCCTGTTTCTCCCGAGCCAAACGGTCAATGATTTCCAGAACCTTTTCCTTTTCTTCTCTTGGAAGTTCCTTTCGGAGTTTCCGGGAGAAATTTCCGTCATTGACTCCCAAGACCTCTGCCACTTGCCACAAATAGACTCCTGCTCTCTTTGCGGCCTCTCGAATATCCTTATTGAACATTTTCATTCCTCCAAAAAATTGTTGTTGCAATCAGTCTTTTGTTGCGCTATAATCGAGTATAGCAAACAGCAACGGAAATAACAAGTGTTTGTGTCTTAATTTCCAGAAATGCTACAATTAACTGATAACGGAGGATTTTGCAATGTCTAGAGCAAGCAGAGGCGAAAACTGGGAGAAAGCTGACAGCCCTTTTGCAACCACATTGCGGATACTGATGAATAAGCATCCGGTCACAACCCAAGCGCAACTTGCAGAGATTACAGGAAAGAAAAGGCAAACCATATCGCAGTATGTAAACGGAGTCAGCGAACCCGGTTACGATACTCTAGTCAAGATTGCAGACCATTTTCATGTATCCCTTGACTATCTGCTAGGGCGTTCAGATGTGTCGACTGCTGATCTTACTGTGCAAGATATTCACAAAATGACAGGCTTAACAGAAGAAAATATCACCTCACTAATAAATAGAGGGCCTTACGGTGAACTTGAAAACCCATTTTGGGCTGAGAGTTACGAAAAACTGACCAACGATATCATTGGTTATGCGTCAACACATCAAGCATCAAGAACATATTCTCGTTTCTTAGCGAATGCTAATAGCCAGGAGCCTCCATCCCCGAAACCAGCTGATGATCATAAGCCTTCCATAGTGAGATACAAAGTTGCGGCAGAGATCATATCTGGCATTCCAGAAGATGGTGTGGACTACGCTAAGGGCTATACGGTAATATCTTCAAAGGATTATTCCAGAATTCTGCTTGATGAATTTTTGCGCGACCTAAGAGATTACCTACAGGGCCTCTATTTTGATTCGGATATTGGAGGAATGGATAATGGCAACGGTTGAAAAAATCACCGGCAAGAACGGTACTTCCTACCGCATCACCGTATACGGGGGCTTTGACACTGCCGGGAAGCGCATCCGCCACAGAATGACCTATAAGCCGGAACCCTGCATGACTGCCCGGCAGACAGAAAAGGCCATCCAGCGGGCGGCAGCGGACTTTGAGCGCAGTATTGAGCAGGGCTACGCCCTGGATAATCGGCAGACTTTTGCAGAGTATGCGGAATATGTGCTTGATCTGAAAGAGCGGGACGGCACCAAAGCAAAGACACTCGACCGCTACAAAGAATTGATGATCCGCATCAATCAGGCAATCGGTCATCTGAAGCTTGCGGATATTCGCCCCCAGCACCTGAACAGCTTCTACAAGAACCTTGCAGAGCCGGGAATCCGGGCGGGTGGCGGTACTGCTACGGCAAAGATCGACCTTGCCGCATGGCTGAAAGCCAACAAAAAGAGCCGCGCAGGTATTGCCGAAGCCTCCGGGGTGGCGGCTTCTACGGTGAGCGCAGCCGTGCGCGGTAAACCGATACAGGAGGCAAAGGCCGTGGCAATAGCACAGGCTATGGGAAAGAAACTGGGTGAAGTGTTCACGGTAGAACAGAACATGGAGCCGTTGGCAGATCGGACAGTTCTTGCCTATCACCGACTGATCTCCATTATCCTTTCTCAGGCTGAAAAGGAAATGCTTGTGCCTTACAATGCAGCGGCCAAGGCAACCCCGCCAAAGGCAGCAAAAAAGGCCCCCAACTACTTCCAGCCGGAAACCATTTCCGATATACTGAAAGCGTTGGAGGCCGAGCCTCTTAAATGGCAGCTTATCACCCATCTGCTGCTTGTCACCGGATGCCGCCGTGGTGAGATTATGGGGCTAAAGTGGGAGAAAGTGGACTTTGAAAACAACCGAGTGAAGATAGACCGGGCCTTGATCGTGTCCCCCAGCTTGGGCGTTTATGAGAGCACCACAAAGACAAGTGATGTGCGCTATCTGACCCTACCAGCCGAAACCATGCAGCTACTCCGGCAGCACAAGCGGGAGCAGCTTCGGCTCCAGCTGGCAAACGGTGACCGCTGGATTCCTACCGGCTATGTATTCACACAGGACAACGGGGACAGAATGAACCCGGACAGCATAACGGCATGGCTGAATGACTTCTCTGCCCGTCACAATCTGCCACACATAAACCCGCGCGCATTCCGGCACACGGTAGCCTCTGTACTGCTGGCAAACGGAACAGATATTGTCACTGTGGCAGCACAGCTGGGGCACGCCAGTGCAAGCACCACAGAGAATTTCTATGCCCACATCATTGAGGAAAACAAGGCCAAAGCATCGGAGTGTATCGCGGACGTGCTGCTAAGGAAGAAAGCATAGGTAGCTCCCGCCTCGCCGTTCAGTGACCCAAAAAGCTAGTTTTTTGAGCGAGTGACCCAAAATTGACCCAAAAAGCAAAATCGCCCTATTTCAAATTATCATCAAAAGTTAGGAAAACCCCGGTATTCGTAGTGAATACCGGGTATTTTCATGGCTCCCCCTGTTGGACTCGAACCAACGACCTGCGGATTAACAGTCCGTCGCTCTACCGACTGAGCTAAGGGGGAATATTTGTGTTGGCATTACCTATCTTCCCGGGCAGTCACCCGCCAAGTATTGTCGGCGTACATGAGCTTAACTTCTGTGTTCGGGATGGGAACAGGTGGACCCTCATGACAATCAATACCAACTATGTGGATGGCTCTTAACCATCGT
>JAXEXE010000193.1:0-25442 GCA_034113565.1 Faecousia sp. | reverse complement strand
CACCGGGTACCGGTGTAAACCCCAACTGGGTTGCTTGACTAAATGCTTCTCCCTGTCTTTGGGCAAATGATGTTTTTCTACAAGCTCCGCCACCCTCAACAGCACCTTCGCCGCCAGGACCAAAGACGGAGCCAGAAAGGACGGCAAGCCCGGTGGCTATTCCCGGGCCACAATCAAAAAGACACAGGATGTACTTTCCTCTGTCCTGCGCACCGCTGTGGAGTGGGAGATCATCGAGAAGAACCCCATGGACAAGGTGCGTTCTGTGGGAGAGTGCGCCGCTGGTAAAATCGAATTCTTCACGCCGGAGCAAGCTGCCACCTTTCTGGACTACATCGAAAAGCCCTATAAGGTCAAGACCAAGGGTCACAAGCGCACCGATGACACCGGCATAGACTACACCGTGGGTGACTATGAGCGGACAAAAGAAATCCCGGAGCAAATCCGGGTGCTGTTCAATCTGGCAATATACGCAGGTCTGCGAAAGGGGGAGCTTCTGGCTCTGGAATGGTCTGATATCGACTTTGAAAATGATACTGTCACCGTCTCCAAGGCTTGCAGCGTGGTGGCGGGTCAGCAGATCACCAAGGAGCCAAAGACAAAGACCTCCCGCCGGACGGTGGCAATCTCTCAATTCCTTACCCAGCGGATAAAGGCCATGAAACACGAGCGGCTCAAGTACCGGCTGGCTGTTGGTGACTACTGGCAGGGGGCCGAATGGCTGTTCATACAGGACAACGGAAAGCAGACAAGCAGCTGCCGTCCATTCCCTTCCATGGACTGCGCCACACCTCCGCTGCGTTGCTAATCGCCAGCAAACAGGACGTGCGAACAGTGTCCGCCAGACTGGGCTACGCTCAGGCCAGCACCACCATGAATATCTACGCCCACGCTCTACAGGAGACTGACCGCAAGGCCGTGGGTGCGCTGGAAACCATGCTGGTAAAACACGCCTGAAAGGAAAAAATCCCGCTCTGGTAGCCAAATGGTAGCCATGGCTAAACAGAACGGGTTTATAATATGCCAAAAAGTTATGAAAACACCCGGAATCTTTACGAAACCGGGTGTTTTTATGGAGCTAGTGACCTGACTCGAACAGGCGACCTTCTCATTACGAGTGAGATGCACTACCGACTGTGCTACACTAGCAGGTACTCAAGCCAAGTCATTATATCGAAAATTAGGTAAAATGTCAACAACAATTTACAGCTTTATTCCAAGCTGGCGGGATTTTTCCCGGATGGACAATAAGTCATCAAAGGTTTCCGGGCGTTTCGTCACGTCCCGGAGAAGAGCCGAGGGGTGGTAAATTGCCGTCATCCAGAATTCTCCCTTTTCCACCCACTGACCGTGCTGGCGGGTGATGCGGTAGTCCGGATCGATGAGCCGCTTTGCGGCAATGCGGCCCAGGCAGACAATAATCTTCGGTTTCACCAATGCCACCTGATTACGCAGATACCCGATGCAGGCATCCTGCTCCGTCTCCAGCGGGTCCCGGTTGTGGGGCGGGCGGCATTTGACAATGTTGCAGATATAGCAGTTTTCCCCACGGGAAAGGTCAATAATGGACAGCATATCATCCAGCAGCCTTCCCGCGGGACCGACAAAAGGCTCCCCGCGCAGGTCCTCCTGCTCACCGGGGCCCTCTCCCACAAACAGAATATCCGCCTGCTCATTACCTACGCCGAACACCACGTTGTGACGGGTTTCACACAGTCCGCACCGGACACATTGACTGCATTCTTGTTTCAGGTTTTCCCAGGAAAGCATCAGTTGTTCCTCCTGCGCTGTGCTCTTCTCTTCCGGCGGCGGGCACGGATCCGGTTACGCATATAGGCGTTGAAGGCCAGGTAGGCGATGGCAACGCCCAGCACAATGACACAGATTGTGCCCAGCGCGGACAGGAAGCCGGGAGTTCCCTTGCTGCCCTCCACGGCGGCAGACCGGATAGTCACGCCAGTTTTATCCGCCCGCCTGACGTCGCTCATGGCGTAGACCTCAACCTCTGTCAGCACAGAGGTGCGGTACACCACCTCAAGGGTCGCAATCATCTGGTCTTTTTTGATGGGTGCGGTCAACCCTCCATCCACAGCCTTGTAGTTCATCTGGATGTTCTTCATCTGGGCATTAACGGGAACAACGGTATCCACATTCACATTCGCCTGTCCCACCGCGTTGCACTCGCCGCCGTTGACCTTGAAGGTGCTCAGGGCCATTCCCTCGTAGATGATGCGGTTGATCTTGAAGCTGTTGAAGGCATACTCCAGAAGATCGGACATCTCGTTGAAGTTACCATAATTCAAGGGCATCCAGCCGTTCTCCGCAAAGGTACGGGTAGCGCCCAGAATCACGGCTATAAAGTTCATGTTCTTATACTCCGCCGTACAGACAATGGACGCACCGTAGGACTCATAGTAGGACGCGAAGCCGCCGGTGACACGGCTGTCATAGAAATCCTGAAGGGTGCTGTCATCGATCATATAGTTCTGGGTCTTGAATTCCTTACGGCCCTGAACCATGTTGGTATCGGGAATCTGATAGCTTTTCGCGCCAAATACTTCCCGGAAAGTCTCATTTTTGGTAGCTTCCTGCACAATTCGTGCCATGTCCCGGGCGGTGCTGTTGGACACGGCCGTGTACAGGCCGCTGACGTTGCCAAACTCTGTATTGGTGCAGCCCATCTGCTTGACCCGCTTGTTCATCAGCTCCAAAAAGGCCGCGGTGGTCCCCGAAACGTGGTGGGCCAGCGCCACCGCCGCGTCGTTGGCGTTAATCAGCAGCAGCGCGTACAGAAGATCTCTGACCTTGATCTGCTCGTTACTTTTCAGACTTTCCGACTGCACCTTGTTGACACCGGCGGGCACATAAGACTGAATGCCCTCTGTGACCGTCACCACATCGTCCATGCCGCAGTTTTCCACCACGATCAGCGCCATGACAATCTTCGCCAGGGTACCGGGGTGGAGCTTCACATCCGGGTTGTAGGCGTAGACCACGGTATTGGAATTCGTCTCGTACAGAAATACGGACTGGGCCGTATCCAGTTTTTTTTCCGAGCCGGCCAGAGGCGCCATGCCGTTGATGGTCCGGCAGCCCTTCTGGATGCAGACCGTACCGAAGGGAAGCTCCTCCGTCTGGGCCGTTATGGCCTGCTCTGTCTCAGCCTGCTCCGTCTGCGTTGTCTCAGTTTCCGCTGCCGCAGGCACCAGAACGCTCTGCATCAGAAGCAATACGGAGAGAATCAGAGAAAGACATTTTACTTTTTTCATATTTCGCCCTCAATAACCCCACGCCGGGGGTTGTCCGGCGGGAAAAAATCGTGTATAATGTGGTTTATATTATAACAGCTTTTCGCCAGCTAGTCAATGCGGGAGGGTCGTTCCCATGAAAATTAAGCTTTCGGTCATTCTGCCGGTGATCACCGCGCTGTTCGCAGGGCTTACGCTGGGCCTGTTTCTGGGACGGAATCCCGCCGGCTGTTCCGTCACCGTGTCCGTCCCTGCCCGGCTGGCCAGCGCGGCTGTCCCGGCGGAAACCCAGACGGAACCATCCGCGCAGGCCGCTTCCCTGCCCGTTAACATCAATACCGCTGACGCTGCAGAGCTGGCAGCGCTGCCGGGCATCGGCGAGGTGCTGGCCCAGAGAATTCTTGACTACCGGCGGGTGTACGGGGATTTTTCCGCGGTGGAGCAGCTGACAAACGTCGAAGGAATCGGTGAGGGAAAGCTGGAAAGCATTTTGGAACTGATTACAATCGGAGGATAACAGACTATGAAAATACTGGTTGTGGATGACGAGGCCCTGCTGGTCAAGGGTATTCGCTTCAACCTTCAGAACGAGGGCTACGACGTCATTACCGGCAGCGACGGGCTGGAAGCCGTGCAGGCCGTGCAGGAGCAGCACCCCGATCTGGTGGTACTGGACGTCATGATGCCCAATATGGACGGGCTGACCGCCTGCGCCAAAATCCGGGAATTTTCCGACATTCCCATCATTATGCTTACGGCGAAAACCGATGATATGGACAAGCTGATCGGTTTCGACCACGGCGCGGACGACTATCTGACAAAACCCTTCAATATTCTGGAGTTGAAGGCCCGTATCCGGGCTCTCCTCCGCCGGGCGGGCACCGTGGAGAAGCAGGCGCCCAGCAGCAGCCTGACCATTGGCTCCATCACACTGGACCTGGACGCCCGGAACGCCTACCGGGGCGGGGTGCTGGTGGATCTCACCGCCAAGGAATTCGACGTGATCGAATTCCTCATGCGAAACCCCAACCGGGTCTACTCCAGAGAGGCGCTGCTGGACACCATCTGGGCCTACGAATACCGCAGCGATATCCGCACGGTGGATGTGCACATCCGGCGTCTGCGGGAGAAGCTGGAGGAAAATCCGGCGGAGCCGAAATATATTCTGACGAAATGGGGCGTTGGTTATTACTTCAGAAAATAAAACGACAGCAGGCCGGGGCTATGGAAAAACACAGTTTCGCTACGCGATGACCTACGTTGTAATCACGTTCGTGGTTCTGCTGATTTTGAACATCTACTGCTCCATTGCCTGTCAGAATCTGTTCTACGAAAGCAAGAAGGCCAGCATGATTGAAAAATGTCTGCTGGCGTCTGATGAGATTTCCACATTGGAGGTTCTGAACACCTCCACGGTCTCCGCCGTCATCGGGCAGATTGAAAGTCTCAAGGTCAACCGGCTGCTGGTAACCGACCAGACGGGCTGCACGCTCTACGACAACGGCTCTGCTGCCGTTGGGTCATACGCCCTGTTCCCGGAAATTCTGACCGCTCTGGACGGCAATGACGTGTGCTCCTGGCGCTACCACAACGGCACAATTGACTCTCGGGCCGCCGCTCCGGTGTATTATTACGGAACCATTGTGGGCTGTGTGTATATGACGGACTACGATACCGCGCAGGGCGGGCTGATCGAGTCCCTTCAGCGAACCATTCTGGGCATCACCCTGCTGCTGGAAATCATCGTTCTGATTTTTTCCGTTGCCTTCTCCAACACCTTCTCCCGGCGGCTAAACCGAATCATGGCTTCCATGCGGATCATCCGGGAGGGCGACTACTCCCACAAGGTCAACATGGGCGGCAACGATGAGCTGACCATTCTGGGCAACGAATTTAACGAATTGACGGAGCGTCTGCAAACCTCCGAGCAGAAGCGAAGCCGCTTTGTCTCCGACGCGTCCCATGAGCTGAAAACGCCGCTGGCTTCCATTAAGCTGCTGACGGACTCCATTCTGCAATACGACATGGATCTGGAAACTACCCGGGAATTTGTCAGCGACATCGGCAATGAGGCGGAACGGCTGAACCGTATGACAGAAAAGCTGCTTTCCCTGACCCGGGCGGAAGACGTGACCGGGCAGCAGGACATGGAAATCATCTTCATGGCCCCCACCGTCCGGCGGGTGGCAAGAATGCTGAAAAACAACGCCCTTCAAGCCGGAATCACCTTTGATTTGCAGCTGGACAACGACAGCTCCATTCTGATTCTGGAGGATGATCTGTACCAGATCGTCTTCAACCTTATGGAAAACGGCATCAAATACAACCATTCCGGCGGCAGGCTGACCGTTCGCCTGCGGCGGGAGGAGGACAATGCCATTCTGGAGGTCAGTGACACCGGCATGGGCATTCCCGAGGAGGCCATTGACCATGTATTCGAGCGGTTCTACCGGGTAGATAAGGCCCGCTCCCGGCAGACCGGCGGCAGCGGACTGGGTCTGGCTATCGTGCGAAGCATCGTCCAGCGAAACCGCGGCACAATTACCCTGAACAGCACCCTTGGGAAGGGCACCACTTTTGTGGTGAGCTTTCCTGCCTTTGACGCGGAGGTGGACCCGGAATGAAACGTCTTCTTTGTTTTGTGCTGACTGTGTCTGTCCTTCTATCCACGCTGTCCGGTTGCGGTCAGAAGCTGAACGAGCCTGTCACCTTCTATTATCTGAAGAGTTCCTATCAGGAAAATTTGGACAGTCCCATTGTGGGGGAGGAACGGGAGGTCGCCGGCCACCGGGATAATCTGAAATACCTGCTTTCCTTTTACCTGATGGGGCCCATCGGGAAGGAGCTCAGCTCCCCCCTGCCCCGCGGCACACAGCTTTACACGGCAGAGCAGGAAGGGACAGCGCTGACCATTGAAATTTCCAACACCTCCGCGCTGCTCAGTGACGCCGAGTTTTCCCTCGCCTGCGCCTGCCTGTCCATGACCTGCATGGAGCTGGTCAATGCCGAGAAGGTCACCATTGTCAGCGGCAGCAGAAGCCTGACCCTCAGCCGGGACAATCTGCTGCTGAACGATACCATAACACCCGAGGAGACTGCAAAATGAAATTGATTTCCTGGAATGTAAACGGCCTACGGGCCTG
Source organism: Faecousia sp. (assembly GCA_034113565.1). Taxonomy (GTDB): domain Bacteria; phylum Bacillota; class Clostridia; order Oscillospirales; family Oscillospiraceae; genus Faecousia. The sequence goes on along the minus strand of JAXEXE010000193.1, from coordinate 19,051 downwards.
CGTGGGAAAAGGCTTTCTGGAGTTCTTTTCCCAGAAAAACCCGGACTTTCTCTGTTTACAGGAGACAAAATTACAGGAAGGCCAGATTGACCTTCCCCTTCCCGGTTATGTGCAGTTCTGGAATTACGCCGAGAAAAAGGGCTACTCCGGCACCGCAATTTTTGCGAAGGAGCAGCCGCTGTCCGTAGCCTACGGCATCGGCATTCCCGAGCTGGATACGGAAGGGCGGCTGATTACACTGGAATATCCAAACTTCTACCTTGTGACCTGCTATACCCCCAACGCCCAGCCGGGACTGGCCCGGATCGACCACCGGCTGAAATGGGACAAAGCCTTCCGGGATTATCTGTCAGAACTGGATAAACATAAGCCCGTGATTGCCTGCGGCGACCTGAATGTTGCCCATCAGGAGATCGACCTGAAAAATCCCGCCGCCAACCGGGGAAACGCCGGATTTTCCGACGAGGAGCGGGAGAGCTTCGGAAAGCTGCTGGACGCGGGCTTTACAGACACCTTCCGGTTCCGCAACCCGGACGTGACCGGGGCCTACAGTTGGTGGAGCTACCGCTTTAACGCCCGGAAAAACAACGCCGGATGGCGTATCGACTATTTTCTTGTGTCCAACCGCATCGCCAAGAGCATCGAAGATGCGCCGATTTACTCGGAAGTCACCGGCTCCGACCACTGCCCCGTTGGACTGGAAATTTCGCTCTGATCCTCCAGCAAAATCCCCATCTGTCCATATTTTTTCACAAGAAAGCTGGTTTTCAGCCGTTCCAGATAGGCAAAGGGTTCCTCCGGAATAATGGGCACGAATTGCCCGGAGGGCACCTCATGCTTTGGAATCAGGGAAAAGGAAGGTTCCCCCTCCCGGAATCGCTTGACAGGTTGGCGTGTATCCAGTCCAAAGCCGTCCCCCATGGGAACGACCACCCCTAAATTCTCCTGCTGCCCCCTGCAGCTGACGTACAGGCGGCAGACCACCTCCCCGGTGAGCCGGCAGCGGCAGACAAAGCGGTAGTATAACCCCTGCCGCGTAACCTGCACCTTTCCCGCCTGTTGATTCCCGAAGAATACTTCATAATCGCCAACCAATGCAAACGCCCCCTTGCCGTAACCCTATGCGGCAAGGGGGCGTACTATTCATATGAGCGGCTGACCGTTGATGGTCAGCTGGAAACGAAGACCCAGACGCTCTGCCGCGTTGCGGCACAGGGACATCCGCTTCATGAAAATCTCAAAATACTCCATCACCGAGCTGACCTTGGTATCCACCGTCAGCTCCAGCGTGACGGTATGCTGCTCCAAATCAATTTCCAATTCCGAATGGGTAACGGAGTAATTCACACGGTCGTGGATATCCTGAGCAATATCCGCGGTTTTGCGCACCCGGGAGCGGCGCACGTCGGATTTATCCGCCAAAAACAGCGCCGCCGATAACGCGTTTACCGGCACACCGGTGCCCTCGTCATGATTGCCGATGGCGGTGACAATGGACGCGATCTCCTCCGGTGGAAAATTCATCCGGTCCAGGATTCGGAAAGCCATCACTGCGCCGCTCTGGCTGTGATCCACACGGTTGACCACATTGCCGATATCGTGCAGATATCCGGCAATCCTCGCAAGCTCCACGGTTCTTGCGGGGTAGCCCAGGGTTTCCAGAATGTCCCCGGCGGTTTTCGCCACCCGGGTCACATGGGCAAAGCTGTGCTCCGTAAAGCCCAGCGCCTGCATGGAGGCATCGGCTTGGGCAATATATACCTTCACCGCCGGGTCCCGGCGGACTTCTTCATAGGTCATAGTATCTTTCCCTTCTCACAATACACTTTTATAGTATGCCAGAGAATTGTAAAACCAGCAAGGCAGCTTTTGTAAAATCGGTGTATAGCATGCGTGCGCCGCTTTCTCAGCGGCGCACAAAAGATTACCAAAAGAAATTGTCCGGCGTCTGAAGGCAGGCAAAGTCCTGCAAATCCGCCAGCCCAATCTGATAGGCCCCCATCTGCTCCAATTGGGAAGCCGCTTCGCTTCCGTCCCGGAAGCAGGCCACCGGGCTCCAGCCAAATCGCAGATTTTTCACGGTGCCGCTCCAGGTACCGCCCTTGTGCAGGTCACACTGGGCTACAAACACCATACGCCCCAGCGCATGGATGCAGCGGTTGCGGCTTAAGGCCCGCTGGGCGGAGAATTCCTCGTCAAAGCCGTCCTCGCTGAGATACAGCATATTTCTGGGCGGAAAGCGGTTCAAGCTGTCCGCCACAATGCTGATGACCCGTCCGCCGGCTTTCAGGCAGGCGTCCTGTGCCGCCCGGTCCGCCCCCCGGGCATTGCCGGACACCAGCGTCAGCCCCTGCTCCGCCGCCTGATAGCCCACGGCTTCCGCAAACTCCCTGTTCGGTTCCGACAGCTCCCGGCAGCCCACCAGAGAAATGGCAGGGGTATTCAGAATTTCCACATCTCCCCGGGCCCACAGGCAGCCGGGACTGTCCAGTCCCAGACGCTGGCGCAGAATTTGGGGATACCTGTCGCTGACACGGGTGATGGGAACACAGCCCATTGCCGCGCCTTTTGCAAGATATCCATCCAAAAGGTCTTCCTGACGCAAAAGCGACACAATGTGCCCAGCCGCTTCCCGGCTGTAGCCCAGTGCTGCCAAATCCCGCTCCGTCAGCTCCCGGTCCGGCTCCACCAGCTGCATATCCCCCACACGGATTGCCAGCGAGCGCAGCTGGGCCGCCGTCAGCACCTTCCGTTCCGGGTCGCCAAGATGGCTGGTCAGCAGGAGGAAGCCCCGTTCCCGCGGGTTCACCGCAGACGCCTCCGGGGCTTGACGGGGGCTTTCACCTCTTCTTCACTCAGATTTCCGTTTTCATCCAGCACCATGGGCTTCACGGTAAACTGGCAGTATTTGCAGATATCATCCAGCCGGGCCTGCTCCGGGAAGTTGCTGATGAGACTCCACGCCACGCCCTTGCGGCGGGCGCGGCCGGTGCGGCCGATGCGGTGGACATAGTATTCGTTCTCTTCGGGGATATCATAGTTGATAACGCAGTCCACGTCCTCCACGTCGATGCCCCGGGAGGCCACATCCGTGGCGATCAGGATGGGGAGCTTTCCATCCCGGTAGCGCTGCATGGTCTTCTCCCGCTGACTCTGGCGGATATCGCCGTGGATGCAGTCGCAGTCAAGGCCCGCCCGCTGCAGCTCGTCGCTGAGCCGCTGGCACATATGCTTGGTGTTGCAGAAGATCATGACCCGCTCGTAGCCTTGCGTCTGGATAAGGCGCAGAGTGGTTTCCGCCTTGGCAAGGGGCGTGCAGCTCAGGCTGTACTGGTCGATGTCCGGGCGATCCTCCTGTTTCGGCTCCACGGTGATCTCCACCTCGTCCCGCTGGTACATCCAGGACACGGTCATGACCTCCTGAGAAATGGTGGCGGAGAACAGGCCCAGATTTTTCCGGTTTTTCACCTTGTCGATGATGCGGGTCACGTCCTTGAAAAAGCCCATGTCCAGCATCCGGTCGGCTTCGTCCAGAACCACAGTCTGAATCTTGTCCAGCCGGATGGTTTTGCGGTTGTAGTGGTCCATCAGCCGTCCGGGGGTGGCAACTACAATCTGGGGCTTGCGCTCCAGCTGCTTTACCTGTCCGCCGATGCCCGCGCCGCCGTAGAGCACCGCCACACGGATGCCCTGAAAATAGGTGAGCAATCCCCGCAGCTCATCGCCGATCTGAATTGCAAGCTCCCGGGTGGGGGCCAGAATCAGGCCCTGTACCGCCTCATTGGCTGGGTCGATGTGCTCAATCATGGGGATTCCGAAGGCGAAGGTCTTGCCGGTGCCGGTGGGGGCCTTGGCAATGACATCCTTCCACTGCATAAAGTGCGGGATGGCCTCCGCCTGGATGGTGGTGGGATAGCCGTAGCCCTTCTGTTCCAGCGCTTTCAGCATGGCCTCGCTGAGGCCCAAACTTTCAAAAGTTACTTCCATTGGTTTTTCCTCTTTTTATCCATAGATAGGTCCACTATATCATCTTTTCCCTTTATTTGCAACAGTTTCTTCTTTTTCGCCCATGTTTGCGGAAAATTAAGAATTGGGCGCAGGTGCAACGGTGGACAAATCGGGTTTCCTATGGTATATTGTAGGGTATGATATTCTGTCCAAACCATAAGGAGACAAATTATGGGCAAACTAATCGTACTGGAAGGAACAGACGGTTCCGGGAAATCTACACAGTTTCAGCGTCTGACTGACAGACTTTCGCAGGAGGGGCGGCAGTTTCAGAAGCTGGTGTTTCCACAGTACTCCGAACCCAGCTCGGCGCTGATCCGGATGTATCTGGGGGGCGAATTCGGGGCAAGGCCCTCGGACGTGAACGCCTATGCCGCTTCCGCATTCTACTCCGTTGACCGCTATGCGTCCTACAAAAAGGTCTGGGGACAGTGGTATGAAAGCGGCGGACTGGTGGTCTCCGACCGCTACACCACCTCCAATGCCGTGCATCAGACTTCCAAGGAACCGCCGGAAAAGCAGAGCGATTTCCTGAAGTGGCTGTATGACTTTGAATATAGCAAATTGGGGCTTCCGCGGCCGGATTTGGTGGTCTATCTGGATGTTCCCACGGATTTCACCGAAAAAATGATGCGCTCCCGGGAAGCCGCCACCCACACCCACGCGGATATTCATGAGCAGGACCTGGAATATCTGGCCACCTGCCGCCGCACGGGAAGGGCTGCCGCCGAATACTACGGCTGGACGGTGATTGGGTGCGTAAAGAACGGGGCTATGCGCTCCATTGACGACATTCACGAAGAAATTTACCGCCATGTGGCGGCCTGTTTGGAGGATTAAACGATGGTATATATGATGTTGGGTACCGGATTTGAAGTGACCGAGGCCATGGTTCCGCTGGTTATGATGCGCCGGGCCGGAATTGACGTTTGCACCGTGGGTATTAACGGGAAAACCGTATACGGCAGCCGGGAGATCGGCATTGTCGCCGATATCGAGCTGGGCGAAATGGATCTGACCAATCTGGAGGGGATTGTTCTGCCCGGCGGCCTGGGGGGCGTGGCCTCCATCAAGGCAAGTCAGAGCGCGCTGGACGCGGTAAAATTCGCCTACGAAAACCACAAGCTGGTGGCCGCTATCTGCGCCGGCCCCACGGTTCTCGCCCAGCTTGGCATCACCGACGGCAAACGCGCCACCTGCTACCCCGGTTGTGAGGAGCAGATGGGTGAAGCAGTCATGGTCCCCGATGCCGCTGCCGTCACGGACGGAAATTTGATTACCGGCACCTCTGCCGGCTGCGCCATTCCCTTCGCCCTTCAGCTGATTACCGCTTTGAAGGGACAGGAAGCCGCCGATGAGGTTGCGCGGCAGATCGTGATTCGCTGAGGAGGAACCCCATGGAAGAAAAAAACATTCCGGAACAGGACGCTCTCCCGGTCTCCCCGGAGGAGGCTGCCCCTGTTTCCGAACCGGAGGCCAGTGAGATCCCTGTCATCGAAGCGCTGACCTTTACCAGCGAGGAATCCGTCCCGGAGCAACCCGATGAGGAGTCCCAGACTGCCGATGCAGCGGAATTGCCCCCTGTGAACGGTACTCCCGCAGACTCAGTGCCGGAGGAAGCACCGGCCGCACCCTCAGAAGCCGGAGAGGTTGAAAAACAGACCGAAGCCGCCGACGCTCCCGCAGATGCCAACACCCCGGAAGCACCTGTAGAGTCGGCCCCTGCCGTTGATCTGTCTATTCTGGACGACCCCGAATTGGAAGAGGTGCTGTTTGCCGAGGAGCCGGAGGCCCCTGCCCCGGATCGGGAATTTCAGGAATCAAACAGCAAGGATTTTGAAGAAATGATGGATGCTCCCCCACCGGAGCAGAAGTCCCCTGTATCGGAACGTCCGCCCCGAAAGGGCCGCCCCAAGCGGAAGAAAGGCGAGGGGCTGCTGGGCATTCCCAATATGCTGGTCACTGTGGTGTGGCTGGCGCTGATTCTTGCCATCGGCGTCACCGCCGGGCGGATGCTGTGGGTCTGCGCGGCGGATGTGCTGGCCTTCGGGCGGGAGGACAGGCCCGTTACCGTCACCATCTACGAGTCCGACACCATGGACGATATCATCGAAAAGCTCTATCATAACGGCCTGATCCGCTACCGCAGTCTGTTTAAGCTCTATGCGGATATTTCCGATGCCGAGGAGGATATCGACCCGGGTATCTATGACCTGAACACCCGCTATGACTACCATGCGCTGGTGAATATGATGTCTGCCAGCTCCAGCCGTACCGTCGTGGAGGACGTGCTCATTCCCGAGGGTTACACCTGCCGTCAGATTTTCGCCATGCTGGAGGAAAAGCGCATCTGTACCGCGCAGGATCTGGCTGCCTATGCCGCCAGCGGGGAATTGAAGGATTACTGGTTCCTGGAAAATGTGGAGCGGGGCCAGGGTTACTGCCTGGAAGGCTTCCTGTTCCCGGATACCTATGACTTCTATAAGAACTCCACTCCCAGAGAGGTGCTGGAAAAACTGCTGGACAACTTTGAACGTCGGTTTGACGAGGAAATGCAGGCCCAGATCGAGACGCTGAACGCCAACGTCACCGGCGGCGGATACGGCGTTCGGGAGGTCGCCATCGTGGCGTCCATGATTGAAAAGGAAGCCGCCGCGCCCTCGGAAGCCCCCGCGATCGCGGGCGTTATTTACAACCGTCTGTTCCGCTGGGACGGCACTCCCGCCTATCTGAACATCGACGCCTCCATCGTCTATGCGCTGGACGGCAAAACCGATCTGACCCGGGAGGATTTGCAGGTGGACTCCCCCTACAACACCTATACCCACACCGGTCTAACCCCCACGCCCATCTCCAATCCCGGCCTGTCCAGCCTGCGGGCCGCTCTGAACCCCGAAAATCACAACTATTACTACTACGTGCTGAACCCCGAAACCGGTATGCACACCTTCTCCACCACCTACGAGGAGCATTCCGCCAACGTGGCAGCCTATGCGGAGGGACAATGAGAAAACTGGAACTTCTCAGCCCCGCCGGAGATATGGAACGGCTGAAAATGTCCGTCCTGTACGGTGCGGACGCGGTGTATCTGGCGGGCACCAGCTTCGGTATGCGCTCCTTCGCGGGAAATTTCACCCCGGAGGAGCTGCCGGATGCGGTTAAATTTGCCCATGCGCATGGGGTCAAGTGCCATGTGACTGTGAACACCATGCCCCGAAATGAGGAAGTCGCCCAGCTGCCCGCGTATCTGGAGCAGCTGGACGACGCCGGGGTGGACGCGCTGATTGTGGCGGATTTAGGTGCGTTCATGCTGGCGGGGAAATATGCCCCCCACTGTGAGCGCCACATCTCCACCCAGCAGTCCATCGCAAACTACGAATGCGCCCAGAGCTGGTTTGACTTAGGCGCGAAGCGGGTGGTACTGGCCCGGGAGTGCTCGCTGGACGAGATTCGCACCATCCGGCAAAAGGTGGATCCCAAGCTGGAAATCGAGACCTTTGGTCACGGCGCCATGTGCGTCAGCTACTCAGGCCGGTGCCTGCTCAGCAACTACATGACCGGGCGGGATTCCAACCGGGGGGCCTGTGCCCAGCCCTGCCGGTATCAGTACGCCCTGATGGAGGAAAAGCGGCCCGGTGAATATTTCCCCGTTTACGAGGACGAAAAGGGCACCTACATTCTCAACTCCCGGGATATGTGCATGATTGACCATCTGAAAGACCTGATGGATGCCGGGGTGGACTGCATCAAAATTGAGGGACGGGCCAAATCCGCCTACTACGCCGCCATCGTCACCGGCGCCTACCGCCACTGCATCGACGATGTTTTCGCTGGGCGGGAGATCGACCCGGTTTGGCGGGATGAGGTGGAACACGTTTCCCACCGGGTCTACTCCACCGGCTTCTACTATGGTCAGCCGGGGCAGTACACGGAAAACTCCCGGTATATTCGGCAGTGGCAGATCGTGGCAAAGGTGGAAGTCTGCGACGAAAATGGCCGTGCGGTTTGCAGCCTGAACAATAAATTCCGGGCAGGAGACGCGCTGGAGGTCGTAGGCCCCGATCTGCGGCCCTTCCCCATTACCGCTGAGGGAATGGCTGGCATGGATGGAATGCCGCTGGAGGAAGCCAGAACGCCCCAGATGCGCTTTACCATTCAGCTGCCAAAGCCGGTGCCAGCCTTGTCCATGCTCAGAAGAAGCGTGGATTTATCCGCAAAATGAAGCAAGGAGGAGCAAAACCGCTCCTCCTTTTTCGTTATGCGACCACCGCCGCGATGACACAGAAAACCAGCAGACAGGTGGCTGTTAATATGGAACAGACACCGGAGGCCATGGTATAGTCCCGGGTGTTTCTGCCCAGTCCCGGCGCCAGATAGCTGGCAGGCAGCGCGCAGTAGAGAAGCGTCGCCCACCGGGTCAGGCTGTCCACATTGGGCAGCAGGAACAGTGCGCCCTGAATCAGGACGGCAAACAACGCAAAGATTCCAAAATGGATGCCCGCGATTTCCAGCACCGGTCTGCGGCACTCCTTAGCCAGAGAGAAATTATATCCCACGCTGAAAATCATCAGGGCGCTGATGGGTTGGGAAAGAAAAGATGTACTGGCGGTAATAATACCGCCGATGCCGATCCGGTTCAGCCAGACACCGATTCCGGACAGATTCAGGGACAGGCCCAGAAGGCTCATAATCATCAGCGGAGAGGTAAATACCTTTTTGACGATCTCCGATGCCGTGGGATTCTCGCCGGTGTCCGTGGTTAAAATGGCAATCACCGGATAGGCGGTGACCGCCTGAATCAGATCCAGCACGCCCATCCGGTAGGACTGCGCCGCGCCGAAGAGGATGATAAGCAGAGGGATGCCCAGCATTCCCGTCTCCTGCGCGCAGAACAGCATAGGCAGATTGTGATAGGCGTACCGCTTTTTGAGGACAGTAAAGGACAGCACTGTGGACAGCAGCACAAAAAGCAGCACCAACCCCATGCTGCTTAGGGACTCCATCCCCATGTTCGCCGTCAGGCAGGAGGTGAATATCACGCAAGGCAATCCGAATTTGAGGACAAACTGCTGCAAGCCCTGCACCTGCTCCGGTGTCATCAGCTTTCTGCGTTTCGCCAGCACGCCCAGCAGCACCGCGACCAAAATCGGCACAATCACCTGTGCAACCGTAATCACTTTTTCCATGTCTTTCTACCCCATCGTCTTTCCGGCGGCGTCCTCCGCCTCCATCTCTTTCAATAGCTTCTGATCCTGCTTGGAGGTCAGGTCCAGCTTCTCGTACATATCCGGCCTGCGCTCCCGTGTGCGGCGCAGGGACTGCTTTCTGCGCCACTGGCGCACCTTCTCATGGTTGCCGGAGGTGAGAATCTCCGGGATGGCCCTGCCATGCCAGACAGCAGGCCGCGTGTACTGGGGGTATTCCAGAAGGCCGTTAAAATGGCTTTCATCCTCGAAGCACTCCGGGTCGGCAAGAACCCCGGGCACCATGCGGCACACCGCGTCCGTTACCGCCATGGCGGCAATCTCCCCGCCGGTGAGGACGAAGTCGCCAAGAGAAATCTCCTCGTCCACGCACTCATCGATGAACCGCTGGTCGATGCCCTCATAGTGACCGCAGACCAGAATCAGATTGTCCAGCTTGCTTAAGCGAATGGCATCCGCCTGCCGGAAGGTATGCCCGCAGGGAGACAGGTAGATGGTATGCACCGGCCCGCCCGCTTCATCACAGATGGATTCCCAGCAGCGATACAGCGGGTCTGCGTTCATGATGGCTCCCCTGCCCCCGCCGTAGGGGTAATCGTCCACCTGATTCTGCTTATTTGCGGTGTAGTCCCGAATCTGGTGGGTGTCGATGTGGATATAGCCCCGCTCCTGGGCCCGGCCTAAGATGCTTTCGGACAGAACATCTCCCAGTGTCTCCGGGAACAGGGTCATGATGTCAATTCTCATCACTGCGCATCCCTTCGATCAGCTTCACCTGCATGACATTTTTCTCCATGTCCGTGGACAGGATGAACTGCCTGACGGCAGGGATCATATATTCATGCTCGCCCTGCACCACATAGACCGCATTTCCGGGATAGTCCAGCACCTCACGGATGGTTCCGATGCAGGTGTCCCCGGCGCAGACCTCCATGCCGATCAGCTCGGCGGCGAAAATGACCGCATCGTCCACATCCTCCCGGTACAGCTCCAGCACCTTGCCCCGGAGCTTCTGGGCCTCCTCCATGGTGTCGATGCCCCTGAGCTTTACCAGATTGCAGGTCTTCTGCACCCGGACGGATTCCATTTCGTAATCCTTCCCAGCAATGCGGCAGCGGTTATATTCGCAGAGCATCTCCGGTGCGTCCAGCCAGCACAGTACCTTTACTTCCCCGCGGACACCGTGGGTGGTGACAATCTCTCCGGCTTCAATATATTCAAGTTTCATAGTCGCTCACGCTCCTAAAACGTCGTCTTCCTTTTCATAACCCAGTGGATACAAGAAATGCGTGACAAATGTCACGCATCCTCGTTTAATCCACGATTTCGACCGTGACCTTTTCGCCAGTGCGCTGGGCTACAGTCTTAATGATGGTACGGATTTCCTTGGCGATCCGTCCCTGGCGGCCGATCACCTTGCCCATATCGCCTTCGGCGACACGCAGCTCCAGTACCTTCCCGTCCTCGCCATCGATTTCGGTTACGGTAACCGCCTCAGGATCATCCACCAGATTTTTTGCCATGTACAGCAAAAGTTCTTTCATTCGGGATTCTCCTTTGGGATCTTACAGAACGCCAGCACTCTTCAGCAGGCCACGAACAGTGTCGGTGGGCTGTGCGCCGTTCTTGATCCAGTTCTGAGCCTTCTCGGCGTCCACGGTGATGGTGGCGGGCTGGGTCAGGGGGTTGTAAGTGCCAATCTCCTCGATGCAGCGGCCATCACGGGGAGAACGGGAATCAGCCACAACGATACGGTAGTAAGGAGCCTTCTTCGCGCCCATTCTTCTCAGTCTGATCTTAACCATGAGAGTTCACCTCCAAAATTATTTTAAAATCTATATCGCAAAGCAATTTGCTTTCAGCGAACAACATTAAAAGCCGGGGAAGCCCCCGCCGAAGCCGCCCATGCGGCTCATGCGTTTCATCTTCTTCCCCGCGCCGGGGCCGGAGAACTGCTTGATGAGCTTGCGCATCTGCTCAAAGGATTTGAGCAGCTTGTTCACGTCCTCCACGCGGACGCCCGCACCGGCGGCAATCCGCTTTTTCCGGCTGGCGCCGATGATCTCGGGCTTTTCCCGCTCCTTGGGGGTCATGGACAGGATGATGGCCTCGGTGTGGGCCATGGCCTTTTCGTCCAGCTTCACGCCCTTGAGATTGGCTCCGCCGGGCATCTGGGCAAGAATCTCCTCCATGGAACCCATGGATTTCATCTGGACCATCTGGTCGTAGAAATCCTGAAGGGTGAACTTGTTGGTTTTCAGCTTCTTCTCCATCTCGGCGGCCTTTTTGGCATCATAGGCCTTTTCCGCCTTTTCGATGAGGGTCAGCATATCGCCCATGCCGAGAATCCGGCTGGCCATCCGATCGGGATGGAAGGGCTCGATGTCCTCCAGCTTTTCGCCGATACCGGCGAACTTTATGGGCTTGCCGGTGATGGCCTTGACGGACAGGGCCGCGCCGCCACGGGCGTCGCCGTCCAGCTTACTCAGCATGACGGAATCAATATCCAGCCACTCGTTGAAGCTCTGAGCCGCGTTGACTGCGTCCTGACCGGTCATGGCGTCCACAACCAGCATGATCTCGTCTGGCTTGACCGCCGCCTTGATGTTTTTCAGCTCGTTCATCAGAGCTTCGTCCACATGCAGACGTCCGGCGGTGTCCAGGAACACCATGTCGTAGCCCCGCTGACGGGCGTAGAGGACGGCTTCCTTTGCCGTCTGAACCGGGTCCTGGGTGCCTTTTTCAAACACCGGAATGCCCAGCTTCTCACCGCAGACCTGCAGCTGCTGAATGGCGGCGGGACGGTAGATATCGCAGGCCACCAGCAGGGGATTTCTGCCCTGCCGCTTCTGCAGGCCTGCCAGCTTGGAGCCGTTGGTGGTCTTACCGGCGCCCTGCAGGCCCACCAGCATCACAACCGTAGGACCATTGGGGTTGATATTCAGATGCTTGGTATCGCTGCCCATGAGCTTGCACAGCTCCTCATTGACGATCTTCACGATCATCTGGGCAGGCGTGAGAGATTCCAGCACGTCGGTGCCGACGCAGCGCTCCGTCACAGCCTTGGTGAAGTCCTTGACCACCTTATAGCTGACGTCCGCTTCCAGCAGCGCCATGCGGATCTCACGCATAGCCTCCTTCACATCGGCTTCCTTCAGACGGCCCTTGCCGCGAAGCTTTTTGAAGGTGGCGGAAATTTTTTCGGTTAAGCCTTCAAATGCCATGGTTTACTCCTTCAGTGCCTGTGCCGCGGCAATAATCCGACCGGCAAGGGGTGAAACAGCAGGATCGGTGGATGCTTTCAGTTCCTCGGCGGCATTCAGGATCTCCTGAACCGCCTGACGGGTGATCCGGTCTCGCCGGACGCAGCCGATGTTCTCTTCCATCCGGCGCAGCAACGCTTCCGTGCGGGTCAGGTTATCGCAGACCGCCTGACGGCTGACGCCCAGCGCTTCCCCGATCTCTCCCAGAGAAAGGTCCTGATTATAGCGCATATCAAAGCAGTCTCTCTGCTTGTCCGTAAGCATACCGCCGTAATAGTCCAGCAGCAGCGTCATCTCCAGCGCGTCCATGGGAACCTCCTCGTGTCAAGGCTTTTTCCTTGACCTTGGGCATTATAGCATAAGGCGCCATGTATGTCAAGTATTTTTCCAGAGCAGCACAAATTTGTTTTCCCCGTTTTGTGGATTCTATCCAACTCACCGGAGTTGATACCATCTGGATATTTCCCTGGTTCTCACAAAACCCAAACTTTCATACAGACTGACCGCCTTCTGATTGACCGATGCCACTGTCAGCGAAATGGTATCCTCCGTTGCCGCATGGGCGAGAGCCTTGACCACATCCGCGCCCGCTCCCGGAACAATGGAAGCCACCCAGTCGATTCGGTCTGCCGCAGCTCTGCCGATGCCAAGCAGTACGTCACCTCTGTGAATGAAATAGCCGTCCCCCTGCCGCAGCATTTCTCTCCCGTCCGCGTCTGTCATCCACGCGCCGTTCGGAAGCTTTGTCACCTTCCCGTTATAAATGCTCTGCCACCGCGCCAGCGTCTCTTCCTGCACGGGCCAGAGGGCAGCGTCCGTGTCCGGAATCCGCTCCCGGATACAGGTCATCTCCCACATGGCTGTGTAAAAGGGATACGCCGCCAGCACATCGTGGCCGGTGGCGTAGATCCGCGACCCGCCGCAGACACGGCAAAAGTCCGCGCATTCCTGAGCAAGCGCCTCCGGTTCCTGAGAATCCCGAAGAATTACATACGCTGTCCCCTGATAGGGAATCTCCTTGAGAATCAGGCTTGCAACTCCGTGCTCTGTGGTAAAAACAGGGAAATCCTTCATGTTTTCGCCTCCATTTTCACAATAATACCACATTTTGCGCCATGGCACAATCCGCAAATCCGACAAAAAACGCGAATATTTTGTGCAGTTTGCACACAGGTGCCCCTATAAAACGGGTGATATAATTGAAACATCGTCCAAACTTTGGTAAAATGTTAAGAGATTTCTATTTTTTCTCTTGATTTCCTTACAAAAAAGTGTATAATTGCAGGCGTAGAAATGATTACCCATGAAAGGAGGTTCAATCCATGAAGAAGATCATCTGCAAGAAGGAGTATGACACCGAGACCGCTACCCTGGTCAAGAAGTTCACCTCCGGCGCTCTGGGCGATCCCGCCGGCTATGAGGAAGATCTGTTCCAGACTCCCGAAGGTCTGTACTTCGTGTACGGCGTTGGCGGCGAGACCTCCAAGTATCCTACTGAGGATATTCAGAGAATGGCGAAGACCAAGGTCAAGGAATGGATGGAGAACCACTGATTCACCATACATAGCGAAAAGAGAGCCTGTGAATGCAGGCTCTTTTTTTCTTGACAGACTGTGATAAAATAGTTGTGATACTCTTTCTTGATAAAATTATTTAATTTTATCAAGAAGACACCGCCTGACGGCGTTGTCGTTTCCATGATTATCGGAATAGAAAATCATGGAAACCCGTCTCATTATGATCTTCCTATAGAAAACTTCAATTCTTGCGAATTAAAGTTTTCTATTGAATATCAGTATGAGATATCCTCGCATATTGGAGTGTTTCCATGAAATATATGAAAATTGTCATTGCAGCGATTGTGTCGGTTCTTCTGCTGTGCGGATGCGCCCCTTCTGCGCAAACTGCGCAGATTGCCGCGACTACCCTGCCCGTCTGGGAGTTTTCCTCCCGCCTGTGCGCGGGTACCCCTATTACTGTAACCCGACTGGTGACCGAACAGATCAGTTGCCTGCATGATTACTCCCTCAACGTCCGTCAGGTAAAAGCTGCAGAGGCTGCGGAGACCATCGTCATTTCCGGCGCGGGTCTGGAGGACTTTCTGGACGATCTGCTGCTGAACGCCTCCATAGTGGATGCCTCAGCGGGGATCCCCCTGCTGTGCAGCGCGGAGGAAGACGCGCATCATGGGGAAGCGCATCACGATCACGAGAAGGACCCCCATATCTGGCTGTCACCGGAGAATGCCAAGGTCATGGCCCGCAACATCTGCGCCGGGCTGTCCGCGCGGTATCCCGAATACACCCAGACCTTTGAAGACAATCTCGACGGACTTCTCACCGATCTGACTGCGCTTCAGCAGTATGGCGAGGATACGCTGTCCGAGCTGCAATGCCGGAAGCTCATCACCTTCCATGACGGCTTTTCCTACTTTGCGGAAGCCTTTGACCTCACCATTGTCAAGGCTGTGGAAGAGGAATCCGGCAGCGAGGCATCCGCCCGGGAACTGATAGAACTGATATCGCTGGTACAGGAGCAGTCGCTCTCTGCTGTCTTTACGGAAACCAACGGCAGCACCTCCGCCGCCGATATCATTGCCCGGGAAACCGGCTGCGGCCTGTATGCTCTGGACATGGCCATGTCCGCAGAGGGCTACTTTGACGCCATGTACCACAACATCGACACCATCAAGGAGGCTTTGGGATGAATCTGGATATTCACGGCGGCTCCTGCGGGCATTCCTGCTGCCTGCGGGTGGAAAACCTCTCCGTCAAAATCGGCGGCGAGTACATTTTATCGGATGTCAATCTGCACGTTCACTGCGGAGAACTGGTTGCGCTGATCGGGCCAAACGGCGCGGGAAAATCCACCTTTCTGAAGGCCATTCTGGGCCAGCGGGATTATGAGGGTGTCATTGCCTTTTCCGAGCCGGGCCAGCGCAGCAAAAAGCCGCGAATCGGCTATGTGCCCCAAAGCCCCGCCTTTGATCCCAGCGACCCGGTCAGTGTGGCGGATCTGTTCGCCTGCTGCATGAGCCGGCGGCCCGCTTTTCTGGGGCTGAGCAAAGCTATGCGTTCGCTGGTTCTGGAGTGTCTGGAACGGGTTCATGGCGAAGACCTGATCGACAAACGGGTAGGTACCCTGTCCGGCGGTGAATTGCAGCGGGTACTGCTGGCCCTGGCGCTGGAACCCGTGCCGAATATTCTGATTCTGGACGAACCCCTGTCCGGTGTCGATGTGGAAGGCATGGAGACCCTGATGGATATGCTGGACGAGATTCGAAAAAACTACGACCTGTCCATTCTCATGACCACCCATGATTTTTCCATGCTCCCCCGCTATGCCAATCAGGCCGTCCTCATTGACCGCGGAATTCTGATTCAGGGACCGCCGGAGACCGTACTGAATTCTCCCGAATTTTATCAGGCGTTCCATATGAAAGGAGGCAAATCATGACTCTTTGGTACTGGTTCTGTGATTTGCTGCCCATTGAAATGCTTCACTGGGATTTTATGAAAAATGCCCTGCTGGCGCTGCTGCTGATGGCGCCCCTGTTCGGCCTGATGTCCACCATGATCGTCACCGGACGCATGAGCTTCTTCTCCGACGCTTTGGGCCACTCCGCCTTTACAGGCATTGCCATTGGCGCGATCTGCGGCATGAGTGCGCCGGCCTGGGCAGCCGTGCTGTTCAGCGTGGCTTTCGCTTTGATTTTTTCCTATGTACACAGCCGCTCCAATCAGGCAGCGGACACCCTGATTGGTGTTTTTTCAAGCACCGCTGTGGCGTTGGGCATCTTCATTGCGACACTGGGCGGCGGCAGCTTCACGAAGTACAACAAGTATCTGATTGGCGATATTCTCTCCGTCACGCCCACGGAAATCGGCCTGCTGGCGCTGGTTCTGGTGACACTGCTTCTATTCTGGGTGCTGTGTGCCAACCGGCTGACGCTGACCGCCATTCATCCACAGCTTGCTTCCTCCCGGGGCATTCCCGTGGAGCTGTCTCAGACACTGTTCACCGTGGCAATTGCGGTCGTCGTTACTTTGAGTATTTCCAGCGTCGGTCTTCTGATTCTTAATTCCCTCATGGTTCTTCCTGGTGCGTCTGCACGGAACATTTCCAAGAATCTGCGGCAATATCATGGTTTCTCCGTTTTGTTTGCGCTGCTGGCTGGTATTGGCGGATTGACCGCTTCCTATTATTTAGGCTGCTCCGCAGGCGCTGCCATCAGCCTGATTCTGGCCTTCCTTTTCGCTGTTACCTTTGCGCTCAGGAAAGGAAACGCATAATATGAAAGCTGAAATACAGGCAATTGCCCACATGAAAAGCGATTTCCCTACGAAATTTGGGATTCCCCGTCAAAGTGGTCTTGTAGAGGCGCTTCGTTCTACCATTGTTTTTGCGCCGGAATTCCGAAGCCCGGACGCCCTGCGGGGAATCGAAGGTTTTTCCTATCTTTGGCTCATTTGGCAATTCTCTCAGGCAGTACGCCAGGACTGGTCGCCCACCGTCCGCCCGCCCCGTCTGGGCGGCAACGTGCGGATGGGTGTATTTGCCACCCGTTCTCCCTTCAGACCGAACAGTTTAGGGCTTTCCTGCGTGAGACTTCTGGGGGTTGAGGAGACCAGGGAATTCGGCACCGTACTGCACGTTGGCGGCGCAGATTTAATGGACGGAACGCCAATATTTGATATTAAACCATACATACCCTATAGTGATGCCCGGCCGGATGCTGTCGGTGGTTTTACGGATCATGCAGATGATTTTCTTCTGGAAGTCGTTTTCCCGGATAAACTTTTGAAACGCATTCCTACAGCAAAACGCCAAGCTCTCCTGGGAGTACTGTCACATGATCCCCGCCCCTCATACCAGCGCGACGCCAATCGTGTCTATGGACTGTCCTTTGCTGGCTTCAACATCCGCTTCTCTGTCAGTGACGGCGTCCTGACTGTGACTGAGATAAGCAATTAACGAAGAAACTCCCCGGTTCACCACGAACCGGGGAGTGTTTCCTCATTTACAGCTGCAAATCATTTCACATTTGTGATTTCCACATACAGATCCCACGAATATCCGCCATAGGTCGAAGGAACCAGCGCAATGCCATCAAAGGCCCGCGGCTCATCAAAGGTGATGGTCTTAAACCCATACCCAGTGCCATCCGGCAGTTCAATGGTGTCAACTTTACTGTAACCGCTGCCTCTGAGCACCCAGACATCCCACTTCTTGCAGCGAACGTTTCGCTTTACGTTGACGTCTACCTCCAGATCAAAGGAAGTACAGTTTTTAACGGAATAGGCAAGCAAGTATGCAGGAACCGTGTAGGATTTCTTACTGGTGCGGAGTTTAATGGTTTCATATTCACCGGGCAGCGGATCGGAACTTCTAGATGCGGTTTCCAAATCTACAATGTTGGAAATCTCCATGTCAATGGTATAGGTATAGGAGCCAGGAACCATGGGAATAACCGCGACAGCGTCGAAGTCTCCGTACTCTCTGGGATACATGGTTCCGGAAATATAACCCTGCCCATTTTCCAAATAAAGAGAGCCGACCTCATGGAAGGTATCACCACTGCGCACCCAAACGGTCCAGTCTTTGCAGCGAGCCTTTCCTTTCATCGCAATTTCAATGGCCACGTTGAAGGAAATGCAGTCCTTTGCCGGGGACGCAAGGACGAAGCCGTTTGCTTTTGTGGACTTACTGCCGTCTTTCACGGTCACCTCATCCCAATAGCCGGACATGATTCCTGGGCCGGGCGTAGCGCTGATGGTGGTATCTTCCTGAATATCAGACAAAGAAATGCTCATCGTCCAGGAGTAAGAGCCACGTGCAGTGGGTGTCAGAGTGATCGAGTCAAAAGTCTTTGCGATTTTCAGCTGGATAACAGCAGTGGTACTGCCAGTACCACCGGGAAGATACAGAGTACCTGCTTTTGAGTAGATATTACCGTTGCCAATCCAAACATCCCAGTTCCTGCATTTGGCGTTACCCTTCATATCGATGTTGACATCCAGCTGAAAGGATCTGCAGTTGACGGCAGGACTGGACAGAATATAAGCGTATGTGTTAATGCTGTCCCCCTGGGTTTGAATCGTAATATCCTTCATACTGGCTGCCTTTGCGCTGGGCACGCAGGGAAGGATCAATGCAAGAAACAGGAAAATCGCATTCAGCCCCGATAGTCTGTTTTTCCATTTATGCATATAGAATTCCCCCTTCTTTCAATTTAACATTCAGTATACGGCAGTTTCATATATAAATCAAGTATTTTTTCATTAAGGATTCAATTATGCACTGAAACAAGCAGGTTGTCAATTTCTCGGCATTACCTATCTTCCCGGGTAGGCCAAGTATTGTCCTTGCCGCTCAAAAGATGCCGGTGGCATCTTTTAGGCAAGAAAAAACTCCACCATCTCTGGTGGAGTCTTATGTTGGCATTACCTATCTTCCCGGGCAGTCACCCGCCAAGTATTGTCGGCGTACATGAGCTTAACTTCTGTGTTCGGGATGGGAACAGGTGGACCCTCATGACAATCAATACCAACTATGTGGATGGCTCTTAACCATCGT
>JAXEXE010000192.1:0-11162 GCA_034113565.1 Faecousia sp. | reverse complement strand
GGTGTACTTGGACAACATCTTGCCGCCGGTGGCAAAGGCCATCACCAGCAGAGCGATGAACACCACCACGAACACTTTAAAGACAGTGGTGTACTGCTGCTTCAGGTAAGCGTTTGCGCCAGAACGAATGTTGGCCGCGATCTTTTGCATCTTCTGGTTTCCTTCGGAGTAACCCATCACCTTTTTTGCCTGCATCACTGCAAACAATCCGGCGATCAGTGCACCGACAAAACCGATCCAGAACAGGTTTTCCATTGTTTCCACTCCTTGCTTGTTTTATAGTGCTCCATTATTCTAACACACGTGAACGTTTTTTCAAGTAAGTTTTTAGTTATTTATTACGCAAACGTTGTAATTTTTACGTTTTGTCCAAAAACATTCAGTATGCTCCGTGCAAATCAGCGTTTTTTGCGTAAAATTTTTCGCAAAAACGGTCGTTTTGTAGCGCAAATTCCGTCAAGTATTTAACAAAAAAACACCCTGAGCGCAGTCCGTTCAGGGTGTTCGCAAATTTTGCGTTGAAATCGACAACTTTTTTGCATTTTTTTGCGTTAATCAATATACCAGTCTGAACTCCGTAAAGCCCCAGCGCCCGTCCTCCAGCCCGTAAGGAAAGGACCAGCACTCCATGCCGGTGACGACCCCGTCGGTCTCATCCACCAAGTCCACGGTCACATTGACACAATATGTGTTCTCGCCGGTCTGCTCCACCTCGGTAAATACAGTGCCCTTTCCCGGTTCCCGCTCCCGGCCGGACCCGGTGACGTACAGGTCGCCGTCAAACTCCCGGTAGCGGATCCCATCCTCTTGCCCGGACAGCAGCCGCTGCGTCAGTTCCTCGGAAAACACGCTCCGCAGGTTCATGCGAAGCTCCTCCAAGGTCTGGACCTCCGCGGAGCTGACATGGCGGTACACGTCGCCGTCTTCCACTATGGTCGTTCCGTCGTCCGCCAGCGGCGTCAGTTCAAACCAGGCGTAAATCCTCACCGCCCGGTTATAATCCCCCAGGATCTCCTCCTCCAGGGGGACCCTGGCATCCGCTTCCACCTGAAACGCCTCTAAGGTAGTCTCCTCTGCCGCCGGGGACTCTTGAGCCACCGGTGCTGCGGGCGCCGTCTCCGTTTTCTGCACGGACGGCGCCGGTACCTCCCGGACAGCCTCCTTGCTGCCGCAGCCTGTCAGCAGCAGCGCCAGGACCAATGCCACCCACATGGTTTTCTTCATGTGTTTTCTCCCCTTTCAGGGTCGGCCGCCCGTACACACACTTTACAGGCCGCTCATCCCAAAAGTTCTCTCTGTATTTATAAAGTATCATATCAAGCCGAAAAATTCCATGCTGATTTCAACTTTTTTCGCCTTTTTACGCAAAAATGCGGGCAAAAAAAGAAAGCCCACGCCCTTCGGCGTGGTCCTGCTCTTTTTTGCGCTGACTTTTCAGCGGTCGCTCCAGGTCCAGCTATCGCTCAGGAACACCAGATCATCCACGTCCTCCATCAGGAGCACATCCAGAAAGCTCATGTCTCGCACCTCCTTTCCGTTTGGTCTTGGATGATTATAACCGTCCTTCCCCGTTCCCGCAAGAGCTTGTTTGCACATTTCTCATAAATAACTTTTCTCTTTTTTGTGCATTTCGACCGCTTTTCTGTTTGAGAAGCAAATTTGCCGGAGGAATCCGCCTTTTGGGACCGATAAAGCCCTTTCTTTGTATATTTTTTCTCTCGCCACGACCATACTACTATGATATAATAGCCGCGAAATGGCCGGCACGGTTCGGTCAGTCCGTTTTTCAAATGATTGGGACCTTAAAAGGTCTTCGTGATCCGGCGGCAAAGGGGGCCGCATATATGGCAAAACACGCACAAAAGCGGCGGCCGCTGTCCAGGGTCCTGACCCTGGTGGTCCTTGCGGCACTGATCGCCCTGTTTCTGCGCTGGAGCAACACTTCGCTGCAAACCACATACTTTGATTCGGTTTTCACCGCCCTGCCTGAAGGCTTTGACGGCTGCCGTATCGCCGTACTGGGCGACCTGCACTCCACGGACTTCGGCAAAGGCAACAGCCGCCTGCTGAAAGCCGTCCGGGAAGCGGAGCCGGATTACATTTTTCTGGTGGGTGACCTTCTGGACGCCTACCGGGACATCCCCGAAAACTATATTTTCCAGACGGCAGGCGGCCTTGCCGCCATCGCGCCCACCTACTACGTCACCGGCAACCACGAATGGGCCGACGGCGGCGTGCCGGAGCTGAAAGACACCCTGACGGCCAACGGGGTCACTGTTCTCTCCAACCAGTTCCTGGCTCTGGATCGGAACGGAGATACTATGGTTCTGGCGGGCATCGACGACCCCAACGGCTACGCCGACCAGAAGACTCCTGAGGAGCTGGCCGCTGAGATCTATGCCGCTTGCGGCGACCCCTTCTGGGTACTGCTGGCCCACCGGAACAACCTGTTCGCCCCGCAGTACAGCCTGCTGGGCGCCGACCTGGTCATCTCCGGTCACGGCCACGGCGGCATCATCCGCCTGCCCTTCACCGATGGCCTGCTGTCCGTTGACCGGACCTTTTTTCCCTCCTATACGGCGGGGCTATATGAAGAAAACGGCTCCTGCCTGTTCGTCACCCGGGGTCTGGGCAATTCCGGCCCCACTTTCCGCCTGTTCAACCGCCCGGAGGTGGCGGTGCTGACCCTTCATAAAGGATGATTTGATATGACTGAATTTCACGCCGGACAATTTGATATCGCCGTCATCGGCGCCGGGCACGCGGGCATCGAGGCGGCGCTGGCCGCCGCCCGGCTGGGGCTGGAGACGGTGGTATTTACCATCAATCTGGACGCCGTGGGCAATATGCCCTGCAACCCCGCCATCGGCGGCACCGGCAAGGGCCATCTGGTCCGGGAGCTGGACGCCCTGGGCGGCGAGATGGCAAAAGCTGCCGACGAGTGCTGCATCCAGTACCGGCTGCTGAACAAGGGCAAAGGCCCCGCCGTCTGGTCCCTGCGGGCCCAGGCGGACCGCCGGAAATACCAGGAACGGATGAAGTACACGCTGGAGCGGCAGGCACATCTGACTGTCCGCCAGGGCGAGGTGGTGGAGGTCCGCGCGGAAAACGGTGCCGTTTCCGCCGTGGTGCTGTCCACCGGAGCGGTATTCGACGTCAAAGCCGTCATTCTGGCCACCGGAACCTATTTGGCGGGCCGAACCATCATCGGCGAGTGCGTGGAGGACTCCGGCCCCGACGGCATGCACGCCGCATTGCGGCTGACGGATTCCCTCCTGAAGCTGGGCCTGCCCCTACGGCGGTTCAAGACCGGCACGCCGCCCCGGGTACACGCGGCGACGGTGGACTTTGACGAAATGGAGATTCAGCCGGGAGATACCCTCCCCGTGCCGTTTTCCTATTCCACAGACCACCAGCCCGAGAACCGCGCTGTCTGCTGGCTGACCTGGACCACCGAGGAGACGAAGCGCATCGTCCGGGAGAACCTGGACCGTGCCCCCATGTACTCCGGCCTCATTGAGGGCGTCGGCCCCCGGTACTGCCCGTCTTTTGAAACGAAAATCGTCCGATTTCCGGACAAGCTCCGTCACCAGCTCTTCGTGGAGCCCATGGGGCTGAACACGGAGGAGCTGTACATCCAGGGTTTCTCCTCCTCCATGCCGGAGGAGGTCCAGCTCCAAATGCTCCACAGCGTGCCGGGATTGCGTCATGCCGTCATGACCCGGCCCGCCTACGCCATCGAATACGACTGCATCGACCCCCTGGCCCTGAACGCCACGCTGGAGGTAAAATCCGTCCCCGGCCTGTACGGTGCGGGCCAATTCAACGGCTCCTCCGGCTATGAGGAGGCCGCCGTTCAGGGCTTCGTGGCAGGCGTCAACGCCGCCCGAAAGCTGCGGGGCGAAGGGGAGTTCATTCTCTCCCGGTCGGAGAGCTACATCGGCACCCTTATCGACGACCTGGTGACCAAAGGCACGGGCGAGCCCTACCGTATCATGACCTCCCGCAGCGAGTACCGCCTGCTGCTCCGGCAGGACAACGCCGACCAGCGGCTGACAAAGCGGGGTTACGAGATCGGTCTCGTTTCCGAAGAGCGTCTCCGGGCCGTGGAGGAAAAATACGCGGCTGTGGAGAGGGAAATCAAGCGTCTGACCCATACCGGCGCCGCCCCCTCCCCCGCCCTGTCCGCCTTCCTGGCGGGAAAGGGCACAGCGGACGTCACCGATGGCTGCTCCCTCATCGCCCTCCTCCGTCGCCCCCAGCTCCACTATGACGAGCTGGCGCCCTTTGATCCCACCCGCCCGGACCTTCCGGCGGATGTGGCGGAACAGGTGGAGATTTCTGTCAAGTACGAGGGCTACATCCAGCGCCAGCAGAAGCAGGTGGAGGACTTCCGGAAAATGGAGCGTCACAAGCTGCCCACCGACCTGGATTACAGTGCCATCCAGGGCCTTCGGCTGGAGGCCCGGGAAAAGCTGGCGGCCATCCGCCCCCTGGACCTGGGACAGGCCAGCCGCATCAGCGGCGTGTCCCCGGCGGATGTGACGGCACTGATGATCTGGCTGGAGCGGCGGTAAAAGCCCCCCTTTCCCCCAACGCCCTTACAGGGCCCGCGGCACTTCCGCGACTTTCCAAAAAGGAGATGCAACAACTATGAGAATGTTTCTCGCCATTCTGGTCTGCAAGCTGGGCCGGTTCGTCGGCAAGCTGGTAGGCAAGGGCAGCTCCATGCCCGGCAAATTTGCCTTGAAAATCTGTCCGGACATCCTGCGCCGGGTGCAGCTGCCGCCCCATATCATCGCCGTCACCGGCTCCAACGGCAAGACCTCCACCGTGGAGATGATCGCCGCTATCCTACGGGCCGACGGCAAGCACGTCGTCTACAACGAGGAGGGTTCCAACCAGATCGAGGGCGTTACCACCCTGGTGCTGACCCACGCCACCTTCGGCGGCAAGGTCAAGGCCGACGTGCTGCTGCTGGAGAGCGACGAGCGGTACGCCAAATTCAGCTTCAAGTTCTTCCACCCCACAGAGTTCGTCATCACCAACCTCTATCGGGACCAGCTCACCCGCAACGGCCATCCGGAGTGGGTCTACGACGCCATCCTGCCCGCCATCCACCCGGAAACGGAGCTGATTTTGAACGCTGACGACCCCCTGTCCTCCTGCTTCGCCCAGGGCCACGAAAAGGTGAAGTGGTTCGGTCTGGACCACTGCTCCATCGACCTGCCCGCCCCCTCCGGCGTGTATCACGACGGCGCCTACTGTCCCATCTGCCACGCCCCCATGACCTACGACTACGTCCACTACAACCACATCGGTGCCTACCGCTGTACAAAGTGCGGCCACGCCAAGCCCGTCACGGATTACACCGCCACGGCGGTGGACCTGGAAAGCGGCGCCCTGACCGTCGACGGCGCCGTGGACATTCACCTGGCTTTCCGCAGCATCTACAACGTCTACAACATCCTGGCTGCCTACGCCGCATGCCGGGAGTGCGGCGTGGGCGCGGAGACCGCCCGGAGCGTCATCAACAACTACATCCTGAAAAACGGCCGGATGCAGAAGTTTACCCTGGGCCAGCACCACGGCACGCTGCTGACCAGCAAGCATGAAAACTCCATCGCCTACGACACGAACCTGCGGTATGTGGCCTCCACGAAAGAGGACTGCGCGGTGCTCATCATCGTGGACGCCGTTTCCCGCAAATACTTCACCAGCGAGACAAGCTGGCTTTGGGACATCGATTTTGACCAGTTGGACAAGCCCCATGTGAAGCGAATCGTGCTCTCCGGCCGCTACTGCAATGACCTGGCGGAGCGGTTCAGCTTCACCGGCATGACCAACTGGACCGTCCAGCCGGACATCGCCGCCGCTGCCGCGGAGCTGAAGGCGGAGGGCAGCGAGGACCTGTACGTGGTCACCTGCTTCTCCGACCGGGATAAGCTGCTGGCCCATGTGGAAAAGGAGGGCTGAGCCATGGACATCAAAATTCTGCATTTCTATCCCGACCTGATGAGCCTGTACGGCAGCTATGCCAACGTGTCCGTGCTGAAGCGCCGTCTGGAGCAAATGGGAAACACCGTCACGGTGAAGCCCATCCTCCCCGGTCAGGAGGCCGACCTCAGCAGCGCCGACTTCCTGTACATGGGTGCCGGCACGGAGCACGCCCAGAAAGCCGCCCTGGCGGACTTCGCCCGGTATGGCGAGACCGTGAAGGCCGCTGCTGAAAGCGGCGTGGCGATGCTCTTCGCGGGCACCGCCATGGAGCTGCTGGGCAAAACCATCACCGACGCCGACGGCAATGTCCACGATGGCATCGGCCTGGCGGACTTTACTGCCGTTCAGGGGAGCAAGCGGTTCGTGGAGGACGTATACGGTCACACGGACCTGTATCCCGAAGCCGTGGTGGGCTTTATGAACAAGTGCTCCACCATCTCGGGCGTGGAAACGCCCCTTCTGGCCGAATTGGCCCTGGGCTATGGCAACAACGGTGAAAAGACCCCCGAGGGCTTCCACCGGAACAACGTGTTCGCCTCCCAGCTCACCGGGCCGCTGCTGGTGAAGAATCCCCGGATGCTGGACGCGGTGGTGGATGCCATCTACCGCCACCGGGGTGAGTCCCTTCCGGCGGAGCGCCCCACGGACCATTGGGCCGAGGACGGTTATCTTATCACGGCAGAGCAGCTGAAGCTCCGCAGTGAAAGCAAATAGCGTAATCGAGTAGGAGTGGCGATTAGCCCCGTCCTCTCAGTCGAGTAGCCAATGGGACTTTCACCCAAAGGCCCTCACGGAACCGTACGTGAACCTCTCGGTTCATACGGCTCTTATCAATCACAAATAATCCATCAGCAGAGAGCCCAATGTGCAAACATGTTGGGCTCTCTGCTTTGTATGGCTTTCAGCCAGCATTCAGCCCTTCTTCGGTGTCCTCTGAAATGCTTGTATTTGCACATCGCCCATTTTATCAGTCGCCGTTGAACTACGGCTAATGTTTTGCGCATGGCTGACCTGTTGTATCGGCCAAAATAGTTCATCCAGCCACGGACAACAGGGTTAATTAGTTCTGCTATCATTTCGATTCTCAACCCACTTCTTTTGTGTATTTCCATGGACTTGATTTTATCTTTCAATGACTGGCTTGCTTTCTTACTGACCGATGGCAGGAAATTCGTCTGAATTCGTCCTAGTTTATCCTTTATGGTTATTCCGCGAAATGTGTATCCCAAAAAGTCAAACTCCGTTGTTCCGTAATTTCCTGTTCTGTCTTTGTCTTTGCAGTATACAATCTTTGTCTTTTCCGGATGTAATTCCAGTTTGCATTGCTTCATACGCGCATTGACTTTATCCAGAATGAATCTAGCCTGTGCCTCACTCTTGCAATGTATCACTGTATCATCCGCGTACCGTTCAAAAGGACAGTATGGGTAGTTCCTCCTCATCCACTCATCAAATGCATAGTGCATAAAGAGATTTGCAAGCAACGGGCTTATGACACCTCCCTGTGGTGTACCTGCAGTTCTTGCTTTCTCCATCCCGTCAGGGAGTGCAAATGGAGCCTTTAGCCACCGTTCGATATACAGTGTCACCCATTTCTCCTCTACATGCTTCCGGACAGCTTTCATTAACAGTTCATGGTCGATATTATCGAACAATCCCTTGATATCCAAGTCAATTACAAAGTCATACTTCCAGCATCTTTCGCGTGCTTTTCCAACCGCATCCAGTGCAGACTTGCCGGCCCTGTATCCATATGAATCCTGATGTAATATGGGCTCAATCTTTGGCTCAATGTAAAGCAACGCTGTCATTTGTGCCACTCTGTCCTGAATCGTTGGTATTCCCAATA
This sequence comes from Faecousia sp., assembly GCA_034113565.1. Classification (GTDB taxonomy): domain Bacteria; phylum Bacillota; class Clostridia; order Oscillospirales; family Oscillospiraceae; genus Faecousia. The sequence goes on along the minus strand of JAXEXE010000192.1, from coordinate 3,313 downwards.
TCCTGACCCCGCCATTTTTCTTGGGTATCTCCACGGCCTTTACCGCACTGGGAAAGTAGCTCCCCGAGCTCATTCTGTTCCAGAGCTTGTAGAGATTTCTTTTGAGATTTTCTTCATACTCTGCAAAGTCCACACCGTCTATTCCGGCACTTCCCTTATTGCGCTTCACCATCTGGTATGCCCGATAGACATACTGTTTGCTGATTTCATACTGTTTGCTGTTGTTCATTCGTTCCTCCTGCTCTGCAGTTGACTGATGACTTTCAGCTGATTGATGATGCCCCTTCACTCCATCCCCATTACAGGAACTTCCTCATTACTACGAGCATCTCCGCCCCTGTATGTCCCATCTCTACTTTCGGCCTCATCTTTCTGTGACTTGTGCCTTTTCGGTCTTCAAGACATCCAGGTTCCTGCGTTCCACACATAGGCCTATTTCGTGCTCATGCCACCTTAATGCCGGATGCCACATTGACAGCCACAGGTTTGCCTCAATGCTTTTCCCAGAATGGTGGTGATACCCTGGTTTTGACATCTCTTTCACACTAACGACACTTCTTCGATGGTTCACTTTCGTTCATCTTCACGAAACTTATCTGCCCATTTCTTTATGGACTTTTCCTTACCGCTCACCTACCCTGTCTCTTAAACAGAGCGGCGTAAGGTGATTTGGCAGATTTGCCTGTGCAATTCCTGCCGAGGGGCCCACCCTCATCCTATGTGCAGCTTTCGCAGCACACCACCACCGTGCGTACGGTTCCGTACACGGCGGTTCAATCGCATGAGTGCAGGGACTCGTACCGGCTGGATATGGAATAGTATCCCGCCTGTGCGAGTCTCTTGTTTGTTATGGAGCTTGTCAACACCGGGCTTCCTGCCACTCTCCAATAGCCCTTCACATATCCCCATCTATGGGCCTTGTATTCCGGCACGCCCAGCTTCATGAGATTTCTGATTCGAGCCTTTGGCACCTTCCACTGCTTCCATATGTACATCCGCAGTCGGCGGCGCAGCCACTTATCCCATTCCTGCATGGTGGTTTTCATGCTTGCAATTCCGAAATAACCCAGCCATCCCAGGATATAGACCTTTATTCTTGCCATCACCATCCGTACATTTCTGCAGCCCTGGCTGCGGGAAGTCAGCATTTTCAGCTTTTGTCTGGCTTTCTTCACGGACTTTGCGTGGACGCGGATGAAATATCCGTTGCGTCCCTTCCCCAGCGCAAAGCCCAGAAACTTAAAATTTCGGGCTGATACCACACTTACCGTCCTGCTCTTTTCCAGGTTCAGCTTCAGCTTGAGTTTTCCCTCAAGGTATCGCCTGCTGGTTTCAAGCAGTCTTTCCGCCGCCCGTTCACTTCTGGCAAGAACCACGATGTCATCCGCGTATCGAACTACCGGTACTCCCCTGCGTTTCATCTCCTGGTCGAATCTGTCCAGATAGATGTTCGCAAGCAGCGGACTAAGCGGGCCGCCCTGGGGTGAGCCTTCTCTGGTTTTGATTACCAGACCGTTCTCCATTACCCCGCTTTTCAGGTACTTCTTGATGAGTTCCGTTACCCGCTTGTCCTTCACCTGTTCCCTCACCATGTTCATCAGCAGTTCGTGGTTCAGCGTGTCGAAATACTTGGACAGGTCTATGAGCACCGCTCTGGTATAGCCCTTCTCTGCGTATTCTTTCACTCGCTGAATCGCCATCTGTGCACTCCGTTTCGGGCGGTACCCGAAGCTATCGTCCGAAAACAGCGGCTCGTAGATTGGGGTAAGTTGCTGTGCTATGGCTTGCTGGATTATGCGGTCTACTACGGTTGGTATTCCCAACTTTCGTACTCCGCCATCCGGTTTGGGGATTTCCTTCCGGCGCACCGGCTGGGGCTTGTATTTCCCATTCCGTATGCTCTCCAACAGGGTCTCCCTGTTCTCCCGCAACCAAGGCAGGGCCTCTTCAATGGTCATCCCATCAATTCCCGGCGCTCCCCTGTTTGCCTTTACCCGCTTGTACGCCCTGTTCAGGTTTTCCCTGTCCAGGATTCGTTCCAGCAGGTCTGCACCGTCCGCTTTCCGGCTTTCCCGATTGTCAATGCTCCGCGCTCCTGCATACTCTTCGTGTTCCGCACTATCCCTTTGCAGGCAGCTGTCTCTGTTTTCCGCATTCACCGCATTGACCTCCTTCTGTCCTTTTCTCGGACTAACGATTGTTCGGCCCTTCCCGGTTTTTTTTCCCCCGGTACTATGGCCTCGGCTGACTTCTGGCAGTTCGTTGTTACTACGCGTTTTTTTTTTGAATATGTCTACTTGACGCGCCTGCCAGACCTCCCCGGGTACTCACACATTCTTTCCCTCTTATACCTGCCGCATTTACCTCAGATGATTCCGTGCAGTTATTGGGCTTTGGCTTCCTTAGCAGTCTCACCCTCATCTGCGGCCTTATATGCGATTTCTGTTTGTCAGGCCAGAGGTTTTGCCCATTGGAGCACTTCGCAGCTCCGCAATCCGGCTTCCTTCAGATTCCACCTCGCGATGAACACCCTTGCCTTCGGCTATGACCTTCCCACTGCCGGGCGGTCTCGGGACTTTCACCCGTTAGAATGTGCGCTCGCCGGGCGCACTAAGAAAAAAACGGAGCGCCGAAGCGCTCCGTTTTTTCTGTATTACAGGGAATTCGCGGTTTCTTCCGCCGGCAGGGCCTCCGCCTGGGGCGGCTGCTTTTTCTTTCTGCGGAACCGTTTGGGCAGGTCATCGATGACGGAGTAGAACACCGGGGTGAACAGCAGCGTCACGATGGTGGAGATGACCATGCCGGAGATCATGGTGATACCCATGTCGCTCATCATTTCCAGAGTATCGCCCAGTGCCAGGGCCATGGGGACCATAGCCAGAACGGTGGTGAGGGTGGTCATCAGGATGGGCCGGATACGGAGGGGGCAGGCATGGAGGATGGCGTCCTCCCGGCTCTCGCCCATCTCCCGGCGGACCTTGATATAGTCCACCAGGACAATGGAGTTGTTGACCACGGTGCCCGCCAGCATGATGAGAGCTACCAGGGAGATCATGGACAGATCCCGGCCCGTCACAGGCAGGGCAAACAGGGCGCCGGAGAAAGCCACCGGCAGGATCATCATGATGATGACCGGCATGAGGAAGGACTCGAACTGGGCCGCCAGGATAAAGTACACCAGGCCCATGGCCACCAGCAGCGCCAGCAGCAGGTCGGTGAAGCTCTCCATCATCTCCTCATAGCTGCCGCTGATGGAGGCGGTATAGCCCTCCGGCAGGGCATAACTGTCCAGAATCTGGTTGATGCTGGCGGT
>JAXEXE010000191.1:0-8520 GCA_034113565.1 Faecousia sp. | reverse complement strand
GATTTTCAAATTCCTGTACAATATGCTCATCGGACTGATCGTGGCCTGCTATCTGCTTGCCAGCCGGAAGCGCTTTGCCCGGCAGAGCGTCATGGTGGTCAGAAGCCTCCTGAAACCCCGGTGGGCGGATCTGTTTCTGGGTGAGGTGGCCTTTGTGGACCGGATGTTCGGCGGCTTTATCGACGGAAAGCTGCTGGATTCCGCCATTATCGGCGTTCTGTGCTACATCGGGTGCGTCCTGTTTCGGTTCCCCAACGCCCTGCTGGTGTCCACCTTTGTGGGCATCACCAACGTGATTCCCTTCTTCGGCCCTTTCATCGGCGCGGTGCCCTCCACGCTGCTGATTATGATTGAAAATCCCATCAAGGGCTTGTGGTTTATCGTGTTCGTGCTGGCCTTGCAGCAGCTGGACGGCAACGTCATCGGCCCCAAGATTCTCGGCGACCGCACGGGTCTTTCCAGCTTCTGGGTGCTGTTTGCCATCGTGCTGTGCGGCGGCCTGTGGGGGGTTGCGGGCATGGTGATCTGCGTGCCTATGTTCGCGGTCATCTACGACATTGTAAAAAAACTGGTCCGCCGGGGCCTGACCAATAAGGGCCAGATGCAGCTGTGGGAGCAGTACCATGAGGACTACCCGGAAGAAACCGGGAAACAATAAAAATGCGCCGCCTTTGAGAAAAGGCGGCGATTTTTGCGGCATAATCAAACATTAAAGAGAAAGTTGACGATGTCCCCATCCTTCATGACGTACTCCTTGCCCTCGCTGCGCACCAGACCCTTTGCCTTGGCGGCAGCCATGGTGCCGCAGGCCTTCATATCCTCAAAGGCGATGACCTCGGCCCGGATGAAGCCCCGCTCAAAGTCGGTGTGAATCTTACCGGCGGCCTGGGGAGCCTTGGTGCCCTTCTTAATCGTCCAGGCCCGGCACTCGTCGGAGCCGGCGGTGAGGAAGGAGATGAGGCCCAGCAATGCGTAGCTGGCCTTGATCAGCCGGTCCAGACCGCTTTCCGCCACGCCCAGCTCCTCCATGAACATGGCCTTCTCGTCAGGATCGTCCAGCTCGGCGATGTCCGCCTCCAGCTTGGCGCAGATGGGCAGGCACTGGCTGCCCTCGGCGTCGGCAAGCGCTTTAACGGCCTGATAATGCTTGTTGTTTTCCGGGTCGCTAACCTCATTTTCCGACATATTTGCCACATAAATGGTCTTTTTCAGGGTCAGCAGGTCGGAGGTGGCGATGAGTGCCTGCTCCTCGGGGTCGTCGGTGTAGGTGCGGGCCAGCTTGCCCTCGTTCAGGTGCTCCAGCAGGCCGGAGAACACTTCCACTTCCCGGGCAAACTTTTTGTCGCCGCCCTTCATGGCCTTCTGAGCCTTGTCGATGCGGCGCTCCACCATCTCGATGTCCGCCATGACCAGCTCCAGATTGATGATGTCGATGTCCCGCAGGGGATCGGTAGAGCCTTCCACATGGGTCACGTTGCTGTCTTCAAAGCAGCGGACAACGTGGACGATGGCGTCGGTGGTACGGATGTTGCTCAGGAACTTGTTGCCCAGGCCCTCGCCCTTGGAGGCGCCTTTCACAAGGCCGGCGATATCCACAAACTCGATGACGGCGGGGGTCACCTTCTTGGGGTTGTGAAGCTCTGCCAGCCACGTAAGGCGCTCGTCGGGCACAGACACCACGCCCACATTGGGGTCGATGGTGCAGAAGGCGTAGTTGTCCGCAGGGACGCCTGCGTTGGTGATGGCGTTAAAGAGAGTAGACTTGCCCACGTTGGGCAGTCCCACGATACCTAATTTCATTTATTTCAAAACTCCTTTATTTGCAATGGTTTTTTGGATTCGGGGGGTGAGCTCCGCACCAATTCCGCACCAATTTTTCGTCAGCGCACCATTTTAGCTTGCCATGGTAGTGCTCTGTTCAAACTGTTTTACGGCATTGGTAAGGGAGGCATCGGTCACATGGACATAACGATCCATGGTGGTTTTGATGCTCGAATGACCGAGCAGCCTTTGCAGGACTTTCGGCATGATCCCGCGTTCAATCGCGCGAGTGGCATAGGTGTGCCGCAGAGCGTGCATACAGAACCGCTTGATTTTCGCCTCATCGCACAATTTGTACAGGTGGGTATCATAGGAGCTGTTTTTGTTCGGCTCGCCGGTGCGGTAGTTGACAAACACCAGATCCCGCATACAAAGGTATCTGGTCTGACCGGTGCGGCGATCCACATATTCCAGAATCTGTGAAAGCAGCTCCGATTCCTTCCGGGTGTGCCGCTCCTCGTAGCAGGATTTCAGCACATCGTATGCCCGGTTCGTCAGGGGAATGGTTCGGTAGCTGCTTGCCGATTTGGGAGGACCGGCGCGCCAAACACCTTCGCTATGGCGGTATTCCAGAGTCTTGCTGACAGTCAGCGTCCGCTTCTTCCAGTCGATGGAATCCCATGTAAGGCCAATCATTTCCGAAGTGCGCAGCCCGGTCTCCAACAGTAGCACATACTGCCTGTAGTTGTGAGAGCGTTTTGCGGTTTCCAGAAACTTTTCCTGTTCCTCTACGGTTAAGAACTTTATGTCATCCACAGCGCGGACGGGTTTCGTATAACGAACCCCGTCCATCGGATGCTTTGTAAGCATATCATTCGTCACCGCAGCACGGAACATGGTGCCCATTGCAATATAGGTCTGGCGAATGGTGGAGCCTGCATAGGTTGCCTCCATCCGATTCAGAACGATTTTGCAATGCATGGGTTTGACATCGCACAGACGCATACTTCCGATTACCGGCTGGATGTTTCTTTCGTACCGTTCCCGATAATTCCTCCTTGTGTTGGGAGCCAGGTCTGCGATGAGATTCGCAATCCAAAACTCGAACCAGGCGTCCACCGTCATTTCGGAGGAGGGGTTATAAACATCGTGCTTGTCTTCGTACTGTGCGTCTGCCAGCCAGTTGCGGGCTTCCGGGAGGGTATCAAAGTGCTTCTCCCGTCTGGCACCGTTCTTGGCTGAATATCTTGCGGAGAACTTACCGTCTTTTCTCTGGCAGATACCCTTGCCGCATTCTTTGCCTTTTCGATTTTTGCCCATTTAATGAACTCCTTTCCGCAGAGCCGGAAACGCGAGTTCATCACGACACCTTACTCTATCATAATTTCGCATATTTTTCAATATCTTTCGGCTTTTTTGGTGCGCACCAAAATCGGTGGGTTTCATCATCAAATTGCCACCCGCCCTTCGATAAACTCCTCAAATGCCCTGCGTTTTACCAGTTTCTTGGTGCCAACATAGAGAACAAAGGGGCAGTTAGGTTGTTTCAACAGTTCATCAATCTTGTTGATGCCGATATTGCTGTATTCGGCTGCTTCCCGGATGGAAAGCAGCATTTTCCGGTCGATAGGCAGGGAAGTCACCTGCTGGTTTTGATTCGTCATAGGCAGAAATATCCTTTCTCAGATTTCCATGCGCTCGGCGTACTGCTGTGCATGGCGATTGTGTTGTTCTTTCATAAACTTCGTCCTTTCTTTTGAATGACAGAATGAAGGCATCAGATTTCCTGTTCCTGTTTTTGGGATGTTTGTTGCTGAGCCTGTTCCAAATTCTTGCGGGATGAGTCCACAAAGGATCTGATTTTCCAAAGCTGCTGAGAATCCTCCCGGATGGATTTGAACTGGGCATAGGTTTCCTCGTTCTCCTGCTCCAGTCTGGTGTACTCTGCATCCAGTTTATGCTGGTCAAATTTTCCGTCCGGAAATTCTGCCGAGAGTTTCCGGCGGGCTTGGTAGAATTGTTTCAGTTCGGCGGCATGGTCGGACTTGTAGGTTTCCTTGGCACGGATGAATTTGATTTTCTGCAAACCATCATACACGGGCTTCATCTCATGGTAGATGGCCAGATAGTCTGGTAGCTTGCGGATTTCTTTCATGCGGGCAGTCTGGCTGTCCAGCGTTTCCTTCAAAGCGTCAGAGGATTCCCGGAGCTTGTTTACCCGATCTTCCAGCGTGTCTAGATCGTGAATCCCGTTTTCCATGAGGTAGTTGAACAGGGCGTTCATTTCCTTCAGATTGTTGACTTTTGCTTTCTGGGAATAAGCTCCGGCGTTGCGGCGGTCAAAATAGGCTTGCAGCAGGGAAATCAAATCCGGGGATTTCGGTTTGGACAGTTCTGACTTTACCTCTTTGAGCCATTCTGCCAGAGCGGCGATTTTCTTTCGGATATCCCGGATGGCTGCATTGGTTGCTTTCACCCAGCGGTTGAACTCGCCCTTCTCCGTTGTGATGCCTTTGCGCTCCATTGCCCGGACAGTGGGGCCTTCGTGAACGGTGGGCAAGAGATCCACGCCCTGCCGTTCATAGCTGCGGTGGTCGATACGGCAGGGCAGCTCTTTTTCGGCAAACTTGGCGTTGCACAATTCCGCCCACGCCTGCCGCCAGTGCTCCAGCGTTTCGGGACTGCCCCAGTCGGTGGTGGGAACGGCGTTGAACACATAGTCGCCATTTCCGTCCGGTACGCGGTTGCCGTTTTCGTCCAGCACATATTCCCGCCGTTGCTTGTTGCCCCATTTGCCGTTTGGCTCAATGGGACGGATGGGGCACATCACATGGAAGTGGGGATTGGAGATGCCGCCCTCTTTATCCGGGGAATGTACAGCGAAGTCCACGATTATGCCCCGGCTCACAAACTGCTCCAACAAAAACTGCCTTGCGAGATTGATATTCTCCTCCATGGAGAACTCGTTCTGCAAGGCAATGTCAAAGCTGTATGCAAGCTGGGCTTTCTTTCCACGCTCCACTTTCTCCACGGCGTTCCAAAGGGTTTCCCGGTCTGCGTACTCCGGCGGGGCGTGGGCGGGCAGCAGGATTTCCGAACAGATCACACCGCCCTTGCGGGTGTAGTCGCTGTCTTCGCCGTAGTATTCGCTGTGGAGCTTCTTGCCGGAACGGTAGGCGGCTGCGGCAACGGCGGACTGTCCGGCGCTGCGCTTGATTTGGGTGACATGGAAATGAAACAGTGCGATGTTCAAGCCCTCCCTTGGTCGTGGATTGCTTCCGCAAGCAAAGTCTGAACCTCCGGCAGAGCAAAGATGGATTCCACAAAAGCATAGAACTCCACCTCGGTCAGAGTCTTTACCGTGGGAGCCACGCTCTCTACAGCAGCACCACGGGTGATGAGCCGGTGAGTGCGCTTTTGCCGTTCGCCTTTCTCACAGTAGGCAATCCGGTTTTCATACTGCTGCACCTTGTGTTGAAGCTGAACAAGCTGTCGTTCACAAGAGGCTCGTTCGGCTTCCAGTTGGGATAGGGATTTCTGTTTTGACAATGAGAATGACCTCCTGAAAGATTGGGATAAAAATGACCGCCAGCATTTACTGACGGCCTGCAGGGATAGCCGCATAGCGGCGCAAGGGGTGCAGCCCCTTGTTCGGAACGCAGTGACGCAAGACAGCCCGGACATTCAGGTGCCCGGGCTGTTCGCTCCGCAGGACGCACATACGGGGATTACCCCGTATAGAAGTGCGCCCTTAGTTCTAAGGGATTTCCCCATATTACCGCCAATCGCTGCTTGATCCGGTATTGCAAGTGGTGACAATTCGGTCATCTGCTTCAAAAGAGAGATATTTGCGCTTTTGCTGTGTACATACGTACGGCGGGATGTTACTTGTCCCATTCGTCCGGTACGTACGTACGCAGCGAATTACCGCAAAAGCTGTTAATATCAGGTCTTGCCACGGCCTCGATTCCCATGAAGCCCCAAACCCTGCGTCCGGCTGAATTGGTCACATTGTTGCAGTGTTCCAGATTGTATTTACCTGCATGGGTAACCACCGCATCGCTGAAACTCCGGGCTTTCAGGGGCTGCAGGCCATTCTCGTCACACCACATTCGGTAAATGGAATACAGATCTTTTGAACTGATGGAGGAATCCGCTTTCAGCTGGATGTAACCATCGGATTCCAAAAAGGAAAAGATGTTGTTATTATCCCGTTTCACCGCTTCCCGATTTTCTCTGGCGCGTTCACTCTCTGTGAAGCGGAAGTTGTTAAGCGCCAGGCGCTGCAGGCCTGCAAAGGCCCAGAGGAAAATCCCCTCCACTTCCGCTTTCAGTTTTTCACCCAGATAGGGATCATCTGTCCGTCCGGTGGGCTTCGGCTTGGTGGTGAGCATCAGCTGCCGCCGGTAGAAGCCGTCACTGCGGTCATAGAGGGCTTGCAGATCGCCGTTGCTGAAAGCCAGCAGCCGGGCGTACATCCAGCCCTGATAGCTCTGCTGTCCCTTGCGCTCCAAGTCCATCTTGCCCTGTGCCGTGACGATGGACTTGACATAATTGGTCTGCCGCAGAGCTTCCATCCGCATATCGTCGTCCACCATCATCAGTGTGTGCTCCAAATCCGCCCGGGCAAATCGATTCTCCGAGATTTTGCCGATGCTGCCGTCCTTCATATTGCTCCCAAAGAGACTGCCCAGCATAGCGCCGATCTGGGACTTGCCCTCCCCGCCGCTGCCCTTGAGAATCAGCATCCGCTGCCCTGCGTTGCTGGGAATCAGGCAGTAGCCGATAAATTCCTGCAAGGTGGGAATATCCTCGGGGTAGAGCAGGTCGTCCAGGAAGGACAGCCACCGCGTTGGGCTGGGCGCTTCCGGGTTGTAGGCCACCGGCAGACGGTTGCGGACAATCTCCGGCTTGTCCGGAAGGAAGGTTCCATCCAGAAGCAGGGTGCCGTTGCTCAGATGCACCCGATCCGGCTCCGGCAGAAGATCCTCTGCTTGGGCTTCCAGCTTCAGCACCTCCAGAATGTTGCTGATCTTCTTGGGGATGTTGTTGACGGCGCAGGATTTGAGACTTTCATAAATCTCTCCCCGCAGCGGCAAATCGTCCGTCACTCGACCATCCGGCGTAAAAAAGGCTCTGTTCGTGAAGATGATTCTGTGCTCACGCAGAAACTCCTGACAGAACAGAGCCTCGTTGATGTTCTTCCCGTCAAACCAGATGGGAAGATCAGGCGATTGTGGGTTCTTTTGCACGGTATCCTGCCTCCTTTCGATTCTCTGCCACGACACCTTCCCAGAAAGCAACGCTGCCGTCTGCCGTCAGAGCGGACACAGCTTGGCTGCGCTGGGTGGAGCTGGCTTCATCCAACATTTCCAAAAGCCCCGCAATGCGGTCGTACTGCTGGCAGCTTTCCACAAAGCGGTCATCCAGACTGTCCTCTGGCGTTTTCGGTGCATATTGGGTTTTCCATTTCTTCAATAGATGCAGATAGTCTGTCAGCGCCCAGCGGCAACGCAGTTCTTCCAGCCGGGATGGATTCTGCCGGATAAAAACCTGCTTTGTCTCCGCCGAGATGCCAAAATCAGCGGCAAGTTTTTCTGTGGCATCCTTGAGGCTGATGCCGAACAGCCTGCCGGTGAAGTCGATGACATCTCCACTGGCTCCGCAGCCGAAGCAGAAGAAGTAGTCTTCGTTCAGCTTCAGACTTGGGTGACCGTCCTCGTGGAAGGGGCAGCAGGTCATGCCGTTCCGGCTCACTGTTAGCCCGTAGGCTTCGGCAGCCTGCCGCGGCGTGACGGCTGCCTTGACGCTTTCAAATTGGTTCATTTTCTTATCTCCTGATTCTTGTTTTGCGCCCTGTAACCATTTGCGGGGCAATTCTGGGTTTGGGAATATATCTGTACCACCTTTCTGAATCCGACCCGGAAAGCCCTTGCGCTGCAAGAACTTTCCGGGCATAATGCGTTACACCGTCGCTTTGTTTCTGTGCTTGCGCACTCTGGCAGCGGTCTGCTTTTTACGGGCATCGTCTGCGCATTTGCCGGAGCAGTACACTCTCCGCCCACTGACCGGGAAGGGCTTTCCGCAGTGCTGGCAGCGTTTTGCAGGCATCGCCTGCAAGGCTGCTTCCAGTTCCGGGTCGTTGGGCAGAACCGATTCCTGGAAGTACCGGCACATGGCGCTGTTCGTGTAGCAGATGCCCAGCATGGGGCATTCGCAGTCCAGCGGCAGACAGCCGTAGTCTCTGTCGTAGTTGGCGCAGCTTCCGGTTACCAGCTTCCGAATGGATCGTCGTTCCGGTACAGTCAGTTCTCGTTCTGTTTTTGCTATAGGCCGTCATCCTCCTTTCTTCGTTTTTGGGGAGCGTAAGATGTCGGGCTTACCCTCTCACTATGGTTATGGGGAAATTTTCAAAAAACAGGCTAATCACAGGACAAGCCCATTTCAAAAAACAGGACAAACCCTCTTCCAATTATAGAACATATGTGCTATAATGGGCGAAAACAATTTTGGAGGGTTGGATGATGAATACAAACGATGCGGTATCTCTTGACTTCTGGAACGGACTGGCTTTCTACTCCGGGAAAAGCTTCCCTTGCGGAACCATTGGCTGTGACGCCCTGAATATCCCAGCCGAAGTGATTGAGAAATTGAAAGAACTATGTGCGGTGCAGTATGCGCTGATAAACGCTCTTACTTTCGGCCCCGGGAATCCTGCATTGCTTACGGCAGCGCGGGAAAGCGCCCAGCAGATTGCAA
>JAXEXE010000190.1:0-3590 GCA_034113565.1 Faecousia sp. | reverse complement strand
CGAGGAGCGAAGCGACGTGGCAATCCGTTTTCTCCTTGGTAACAGGTGCAAAATCGGGACATTTTAAGGGGAACGGATTGCCACGCCACTTAAGCGCACTGGCTCGCAATGACATCCATTCTTATTCCGCTAAAGCACAATATTGTTGATTTAGAGTACCAGAAAACGACACCGAGTGGTACCCAATGGTGTAACGAATACACAACGCCGGGCACGCATTGGCTGTCCGCCCTGCGGGCCAAAAGAAAATTCCATCTTCCTATTGTGCATCTGGCTTCTTTTTGCTATAATATAAGGAAAATGCTTATTACTGGATGTGTGCCAAGGTGAAATACGGAATTTGGAATGTGAAGCAGCCGGATATGGGGGCTGTGAACGCGCTGGTGGGCGCGGGCTACGCGCCGCTGTCCGCTATGGTGCTGGCCTGCCGGGGAATCGAAAACGGCAGTCAGGCAAAAAAGTATCTGGATTGCAGCGCTCCGCTGCTCGACCCGTTTCTGATGACGGATATGGACCTTGCCGCCGGACGGGTAGCGCTGGCCATTGAAAAGGGTGAAAAAATTGCCGTTTTCGGCGACTATGACGTGGACGGTATTACCGCCACCTGTCTTCTGACGGATTTTCTGCGCCGCCACGGCGCAAGCTGCGTCAGCTACATCCCCGGACGGCTGGAGGAGGGGTATGGCCTGAATGCCATCGCCCTGAACCAGCTCCACGCGGAAGGGGTCAAGCTCATTGTCACCGTGGACTGCGGCATTACCGCCGTCGAGGAGGCCAAGCTGTGCCGGGAGCTGGGCATGGAGCTGGTCATCACCGACCACCATGAATGCAAGGACACCCTGCCCCAGGCGGTGGCTGTGGTGGACCCCCACCGGCCCGACGGCGGTTACCCTCACAAGAATCTCTCCGGCGTGGGCATCGCCTTCAAGCTGGCTGCCGCCCTGTGCGGCGATCAGGACGCGGTTCTTTCGGATTACGCCGACATGGTATGTCTTGGTACCGTGGCGGACGTGATGCCTTTACAAGGCGAAAACCGGGTCTTTGCCGCCCGGGGACTGGAGTCTCTGGCCCACACCCGCCGTCCCGGCATTGCCGCCCTGATGGAGGAATGCGGCTGCGACCCCAAAACCGTCAACTCTTCCTCCATCGGCTTCATGCTGGCCCCCCGCATCAACGCGGCGGGACGGATGGGGCAGATCGATCTGGCGCTGGAATTGTTCCTCACCGACGATCCCCAGCGGGCGTCCGAAGTCGCCAAGGCCCTGTGCAATCTGAACCGGCAGCGGCAGGCGGTGGAATCGGAAATCTATCAGCAGGCCGTGTCCATGCTGCCAAACGGCAGACCCCCGGAGGCAATCGTTTTGGCGGACGAAAGCTGGCATCAGGGCGTGGTGGGCATCGTTGCCAGCCGCATCGCGGAGGAATACGCCTGCCCTGCCTTCCTCATCTGCCTGGACGGCGACCACGGCAAGGCCAGCTCCCGCAGTCACGGCGGCTTCAATCTCTTCACTTCCCTTACCGCCCTGTCCCCGCTTCTTGAAAGCTACGGCGGGCACGAGCTGGCGGCGGGCTTTACCATCAGCCGGGAGAATATTCCCGAATTTCGCAAACAGGTCTGCGCGCTGGCGGCAAATTTCTATCAGGACGACGTGCCCCGAACCAGCTTGGACATCGACTGCGCGATTCCGCCGGAGCTGCTGACCATTTCGGGCATCGATTCTCTGCGGGTACTGGAGCCTTGCGGCAACGGCTGCCCCAAGCCGGTGCTGGCGATGAACAATCTGACCATCGAGCGCATCAGCATGGTGGGCGGCGGGCGGCATATGCGCCTGCGTCTGCGGGTCGGGCGGCAGGTCTTTAACGCGATCTACTTCTCCGCCACGCCCCAGAGCGTCTCCATCGCGGCGGGCGATGTGGTGGATGTGGCCTTCAACCCCCAGGTGAACGAATACCGCGGTGAGCGCACCGTGCAGATGAATGTGCTGGACATCCGGCCCAGCTGCCGGGCGGAGTGCTCCCCCGAGACCTCCCTCTACCATGCCCTTCAGAAGGGACGGCACCTGTCGAAGGAAGCCGCCGCGGCGCTCCCTGACCGGGCCATGCTGGCGATGGTGTGGCGGTATCTTGCCTCTGTGGGCACGGACATTCAGGAATCTCCCCTGTGCCTGTGCCGCAAGATTGTCCGCTGGACCGGCAAGCCCATGAGCTTAGGGCAGCTGAGCATCTGTCTGGATATTTTCCGGGATGTGGGGCTGCTGGAAATCACACGGCTGCACAAGTACATTTCCATCCGACTGACCCCCGGAACCCAAAAGGCTGACCTGACCACCAGCCAAACCATGCAGCGCCTGCTGCGCGCGAAAGAGAGCTGAAAAGAAAATGGAAACCTTTGAAGAACACTATGCCGCCATGCACGCCGCGATTTTGAAGCGGATGCCCGGCGCGGATATGCAGCTCATTGACAAGGCGGTGGACTACGCAAACGTTAAGCACAAGCTGCAAAAGCGCAAGGACGGCTCCCCCTACATCATCCACCCTCTTGCCGTGGCCCAAATCGTAGCGGAAATGGGTCTGGACCAGGACGCCGTGCTGGGCGCGCTGCTCCACGACTGCATTGAGGATACCGACGCCTCCCACGAGGAAATCGAGAAGATCTTCGGTACCACGGTAGCGGAGCTGGTGGAGGGCGTCACCAAGCTGACCCGGGCCAATTTCTCCACCTCCGAGCAGGAGCAGATGGAGAATCTGCGGAAAATGTTCATGGCCATGTCCAAGGACATCCGGGTGGTGCTCATCAAAATTGCCGACCGGCTTCACAATATGCGCACCATGCAGTACCAGACCCCGGAAAAGCAGATCAAAAAGTGCCGGGAGACCATGGATATCTACGCCCCTCTGGCCCACCGGCTTGGTATGCAGAAGATCAAGTGGGAGCTGGAGGATATCGCCCTGCGGTATCTGGCGCCGGATTCCTACAACGAGATTATGAATTACCTGAACGCCCACAAGGAGCAGGACGAGGTGTTCATGCGCACCATTCAGGAGAAAATCACCCAGCGCCTGTCCTCCGTGGGCATCCACAACAAGACCTACGGACGCATTAAGCACGTCTACTCCATCTACCGCAAGATGCAGTCTCAGGGCAAGACCATCGATGAGCTGTATGACATCTACGCCTTCCGGGTCATTGTGGACTCCATCCCGGACTGCTATAACGTGCTGGGCCACATCCATGACCTTTTCAACCTGATTCCCGGGCGGTTTAAGGACTATATCTCCACCCCCAAGCCCAATATGTACCAGAGCCTGCACACCACCGTCATCGGCTCCCAGGGCATCCCCTTCGAGGTGCAGATCCGCACCTGGGAAATGCATGAGACCGCCGAATACGGCATCGCCGCCCACTGGAAATACAAGCAGGGCACCGGTTCCGGCTCCGAAAAGGACTTTGAATGGGTGCGCCGCCTGCTGGAAAGCCAGCAGGATTCCGACGCGGAAGAATATGTGCAGTCCCTGAAAATCGATATGTTTGACGACGAGGTATTCGTCTTCACCCCCAAGGGCCGGATTGTGTCCCTGCCCTCCGGCTC
>JAXEXE010000189.1:0-3154 GCA_034113565.1 Faecousia sp. | reverse complement strand
GAACCGGTTCCGCACGCCGAACCACACGGTTCCCAGACACACTGAGGAACAGTGCCAGTCCCCCCGCAGCGTCAGCAGCAGCTGCATGGCGCCGGAGGACACGGCGGGGGCCACATAGGGCTTGAAGCCCAGGCCCCGGATGCGGAGATTTGCGCTCTCAACCAGCTCCGTCAGCTCCCGGGACAGGGAGTCGTCGTAGTGGTCGATGGAGTTGGCGATGACCAGTCCCCGGCCATGGGGGCCGAAGGAACGGCCCTCGGTGAGGAAATCGACGAACCGGGGGTCTTGCTTGGCATAATAAGCGGCGCGGGCGTTCATCACCCCCAGGCCGAAGCCCTGCACCTGCTCCGGCAGGAGGCCCCGGTGGTCCAGAGTGCCGTCGGACGCGGTGTTGGAGGCCAGCCACGCCGTCTTGCACAGCGGGTCCACTGGGTCGGACAGGACCATGAACAATCCGCTGAACCGGGCCTCCCGGGCCTGCTTCGCGAACTGCTCTACCAAAGGGCGGTTGGCGGCGAACTGGGCCATGCGGACATCTTGCACGCCGCTGCCCACCGCTGGGATGGCTTTCGTGGCGGCGAAGATGAACACGTCGCAGTCAAAAAGCTGGTTTTCCGATATTGCCTCTACTTCCGGTAAACTATTGTAGTCCCAGGGCCAGGCGATCTGGCTCATCTCCGCGGTCCAGCGGGACACGGTGTTTTCGTTCAGGTCCCGGATACCGATGGCGGAGATACAGCCGCCGCCCAGCAGTTTCAGGGCGGTGAGCAGGGTGCCGCCCACATCGCCTACCGCCAGAAGGTGCACCCGCTTTTTTCCGGGCTTCGGGGCGGTAAAGGCCAGGGCGTCCGCCCACCGGGGATGGTGGAGATCAACCGCCGTCAACGGGTGATCCAGGGCGGGAGTATCTCCCGCGTCCAGCCAGCGGACGCCCGCCGGTTCCGTCAGGTGGTGGGACCAGGTGGCGCGGAATGCCGCCGGTCCGCCGTCCCGCTCTGTCAGAAACAGGGAGGGTGTGCCGGACGCGGTCTGGGGAAAGGGCAGATCCGGCAGATAGGATGCGGCGGACAGACCGTCAAGTTCGTAAAAATACATGGGAGATACCCCCTTTTTTACAATTATACCATCGAAAGCGGTGGTTTGAAAGGGCATTTGGAAACTGAGACGAAAATCGACATTTTTGCGGTTTCTTCGTCTGTCTTCGGGAAAAACTATGCCCGGAGGTGACCAACTATAAGAAGTCAAGGGGAAATTGAAAAATTTTCATCTGGTCAAAAAAGGGCGCAGAAAACTAAGCCCTCTTCCGAGGACTTCAAAAACAAGATGGTCATAGCTCAGCGAACGAGATCCGGGTTATAGGACTGTTCTTTCGTCTGGAGAGTATAAATAACCCGTAAAAGTTTTTTTGCAACATGGGTAAGAGCAACGCGGTGTTCCTTGCCCTCGGCGCGTTTCTTGGTGTAGTAGGTTGCAAACGTCGGCTCGTTGTTAACAACGGTCTGTGCGCAGTTCATAATGGCATAGCGCAAATGGGAAGACCCATGCTTTACCATTTTGCCAGTACTTTCCGAAGTACCGGATTGAAAATATCCAGGCTCCAGCCCAGCAAAAGAAAGCAACTTGGCCGGACTTTTGAATCTGGAAAAATCGCCAAATTCAGAAAGGATAACCGCTGCAGAAGCTGCACCGATTCCGGGAACGGTTAGCATGGGCGGAGCAAGCCCAAGGACACAGTCATTGATCTGCAGCTCGACTTCCTCCACTTTGCTTTGGAGCTGGTTGTAGATGTCAATCGTGATCTCCATTTCCTGAAGCAGATAGTCGCAGGTTGAACCGACCGTATTTCTGGCCAGCGTCTTGAGTTCTACAAAATCTACCATGGAGAATCTCCCTCGAGACAGACGCCGCAATGGTTCGTAGGACTTGGAATTCATGTTGGAGATTTTCTCCGGGGAAGCATAATGGGAAAGGATATACAGCGCGGTTGCCGAGAATCTTCCTTTGAAAAAGGGTTTGAACTCAGGAAAAACCTTGTCAAGGATGTTTGTTAACTCCACCAGCTGCCTGCTCCGCTGCCGAATCAGGCTGTCCCGAAATCTTGTTAGTGACTTCAGCTTTTCGAGCGTGTAAAATGATGGTGGATAGGGCTTGTACTCTACCGTCATCAAATATTGGGCGATCATGAGAGCGTCTATGGAATCCGTCTTTGTTTTTCTGAGCGATTTGCTGCGAACAAATCGGTTGATCAGAAGCGGGTTGAACTCCATGAACGAGAAGCCGTTGTTTTCGAGGAACAGCTTCAGGTTTTGCCCATAATGACCGGTAGCTTCAAGCCCTATCTTCTTTTCGCCATCGAGGGCATTAAGTAACTCCCTAAGCAAAGAAAATCCCTCGCAGTCATTCTGGAACGACCACGAGGGTGTGATGACATCGCCAAGTTCATCAACAATGGCGCAGTCGTGCTTGAATTTTGAAATGTCGATTCCTACAAAGTACAATTGGTTTCCTCCTCTATCTGTTTTTAGCACTGCTGTTTCCACAGAAGGCTTGTCCATGTATTCACGCAAATGAAACGTCAAGCGTTACCCAACTGATTACCAATTCAGGCAAACCACTGCGGTTTGAGTCACCTCCAAACAGTCTAAGCTGTAGCGCAATAGATACAAATCCGCAGTGCTTGTTCTGATTATAGAGCAGGTAGCTACTCCTGCAATATAACTTTTTGAGGAAAGGAGAAATAATTAAAACCACCCCTTTCGAGATGGTTTTAATTATACGTGAACGCAATGAAGCATCCGTCATTATCGGGGTATCTCTGTCTGTCGGATATGCTGGACCAGGACCTGTCGGCCTATGAATATTTTCAGGGCCTGCCGCCTGAGGTGCGTCAGGCCCTGAAACGGGAAGACAATATTACAACCTTTGACGAGCTCCAGGCCCGCGCCACCCATCTGCAAAGCAGCGGGCTGCTGGGCTGAAAGCCCCGGCGCGGAGGTAGAATTTCTCCGCGCCGCCCATATATCAGGCGGCCTGCTCCTGGCGGCCCAGCTTCACACAAACCATGATGATGCCCAGCAGGAACCAATAGATGAACATATTGCGGGGATAGAACCAGGTATACTCCGCCAGACCGATGACCAGGATGCCGCAGAAG
>JAXEXE010000188.1:0-6150 GCA_034113565.1 Faecousia sp. | reverse complement strand
CCGGCGGCAGACCCGGCGGCGCTGACGGCGCTTTCGGAAGCCTATCCGGACGTGGACATCAGCTGGGAGGTGCACATCGGAGACGGTGTGTTCCAGAGCACGGATACCGAGGTGGATCTGTCCCAGACCGTGGTGACGGATATTGCCCAGGTGGAAGCGCAGATGGAATATCTGCCGAACGCGGAAAAGGTGATTTTCGGCCTGTGCGGCAAGGACAATCCGGATTGGGGCAACAGCAAGGCCAAGGTTGTGGCCTGTGACATTGAAAATGAGGATATGGCGGCCTATCGGGACCGGGTTCGGGACAAGTACAAGGTGGTCTGGACGGTCCGCTTAGGCCCCAGCATCGCCCTGCGGACGGACAAGGACAACTTCATGCCCAACCACTTCGGCGTGGGCCGGCTGTTCGACGACTATGCCTATAATCTGCGCTACTGCGAGGATATGGTGTGTCTCGACGTGGGCCACATGACCCTGACGGACATCAGCTTTGTGGAATTCATGCCCAACCTTAAGTATCTGATTCTCGCCTGGACGGAGGTTCAGTATATCGAGCCGATCCGCAGCTGCAAGAACCTCATCTGGCTGGAGCTGGATCACAGCTGCATCCGGGATTATTCGCCGCTGGTGGACTGCACCGCCCTGGAGGACCTGAACATCGGCAAGACCTTCTGCGACATCACGCCCATTACGAAAATGACCTGGCTGAAGAACCTGTACATGATTTTCTGCAGCGGCAGCGCGGCATGGCAGTGCACCCAGGCTCTGCCCAATACCCGCGTGGTTCTCAACGGCGACGCTACCGTCGGCGGCGGCTGGCGGCGGCTTCCCAATTACTATGACATGCGGGACTGCCTCGGGATGTATTACATGAACTGACATAAGATAAGAATTTCTTAAAGGTTTGGCGGCTTGACTGCCGGGGGTTTCTATACTATAATACGAGAATAATGAGGAATGGAGGTACTCTATGAAAAAAACACTCTTTACAGTAACGGTCCTCCTGCTTGTGGCTGCTTTCGGCATCAGTGCCTTTATGGTTGGTAATTATTTGCTTGACGGCAAGAAACAGGCAGACCGGATGGACGAGCTTTCTCAGGTGGTTTCCGAGGCCCAGACCGAGACAACCACGGAGGCAACAACAGAAGGCACCACCGCGGAAACTGAGCCGAAGGAAACCACGGAACCGGGTATGCTCCCCGGCTATAAGGACATCTATGAACAGAACAACGACACCGTTGGCTGGATCAAGATGGAGGGCACCAAGATCAACTATCCCGTCCTTCAGACTCCCGACGACCCCAACTACTACCTGTACCGGGATTTTGACAAGAAGGAAAGCAAGCGGGGCAGCATCTACGCTTGGGGCGAGGCGGACATCAACAAGCCCAGCGACAACATTACCCTGTTCGGCCACCACATGGCGGACGGCAGTATGTTTGCCGGCCTGAACGCCTACACCAGCAAGGACGCCTGGGATAAGAACAATCTGATCTTCTTCGACACCCTGAACGAGTACCACACCTACAAGATTTTCGCGGTGTTCAAGACCTCCGCCAATGTGGGCGAGGGCTTCAGCTACCACAAGTTCGTGGATGCCGCCAATGAGAAGGAGTTCAATGACTTCGTGTCCACCTGCAAGAAGCTGTCCTTTTACGACACCGGCATCACGCCCGTCTACGGCGATAAGCTGATCTGCCTGTCCACCTGCGAGTATACGCTGGACAATGGACGTCTGGTAGTCGCCGCCGTGCGGATTACCTGATTCTCAAAAAGCCTGCCTGCGAGGGCAGGCTTTTTCGTGCTTGTACTGTGCTTTGCGGTGGAGTATAATAAGAGCATTCGTAGGGCGGAGTCATGACGCCGCCGACGCACCGGCCTCCTGTAATGGGCGTCATTTTTTCGGAAATATATCCTGTACGCCGCTTTTGCCCTGCAATCATCCGACTGGGTCGGCGGGGTCATGACCACGCCCTACGATTGTCTGAAAAATAGGGGGCTGTTACTATGCTCAGTCTTTGCAATGAATGGGAATTTACACCGGAGTGGTTCGATGGCTTCGCTCTGGGAGAAGGGGAGGGGAACGCCGTCCGCCTGCCCCACACGGTGGCGGAAATGCCGCTCCACTATGCCAACCACGAACACTATCAGGGCATCTGCGGCTACCGCAGAAAGCTGAATTTGGGGAAGGAGCTGGCGGGAAAGCACCTTTTTCTGCAATTTGACGGTGCTGCCCATATTGCCGCGGTTTTCATAAACGGCCGGGAGCTGATTCAGCACCGCTGCGGCTATACCGGCTTCCGGGTGGAGATTACCAACGCGGTAACCTTAGGCGGGGAGAACCTGCTATGCGTCCGGCTGGATACCACCGAGAATCCGGAAATCCCGCCATTCGGTCACGTCATTGACTACCTGACCTACGGCGGCCTGTACCGGGAGGTCTGGCTGGATGTGCGGGAAAAAAGCTACATAGAAGACCTGTTTATTACCACGCCGACCCTGACCACGCTGAAAATTCGCCCCACCCTCCATGACGCCCACGGGTGTCTGCTGCTGGTGGAGCTGCTGAAGGGGGAACGGGTGCTGATTCGCAAGGCCTTCACCACCGACGGCGTCATCACCATTCAGTGCCACGGCGTCAAGCCCTGGGACACGAAGCACCCCGTCCTCTACACCTGCCGGGTGACCCTGCTGAAAATCGGCAGAGTTATGGACGTGAAGGAGCAGAAGGTGGGCTTCCGGGTGGTGGAGTTCCGAAACGACGGCTTCTTCCTCAACGGGAAAAAGACCTTTCTGCGGGGGTTGAACCGGCACCAGTGCTGGCCCTATGTGGGCTATGCCGCCCCGGAGAGTCTTCAGCGGGAGGACGTCCGGATTTTGAAGGAGGAGCTGGCCTGCAACGCGGTGCGTACCTCCCACTATCCCCAGAGTCACTTCTTTCTGGACGAGTGCGACCGCCTTGGCCTGCTGGTGTTTACGGAAATTCCGGGCTGGCAGCACATCGGCGGCTCCGACTGGAAAAAACAGGCCATGGAGAACACAAAAGAGATGGTTCTGCAATACAGGAATCATCCCAGCATTGTCCTGTGGGGCGTACGCATCAACGAAAGCCAGGACGATGACGAGCTGTACCGCATGACAAACGGCATTGCCCACGCCCTGGACCCCAGCCGTCCTACCTCCGGTGTCCGGTACCTGGAAAGGAGCAGCCCGCTGGAGGACGTGTACGCCTACAATGACTTTTCCCACACCGGGTCTAACCCCGGCTGCAAGCCCAAAAAGGCAGTCACCGGGGATAAGCCCCTGCTGATTTCCGAACACACCGGGCATATGTTCCCGACAAAATCCTTCGACCCCTGGCAGCTCCGTCAGGAGCAGGCCCGGCGGCATATACAGGTGCTGAATGACGCCATGGCGGACGGGGAGCACGCGGGCTGCTTCGGCTGGTGTA
Organism: Faecousia sp.; assembly: GCA_034113565.1. Classification (GTDB taxonomy): domain Bacteria; phylum Bacillota; class Clostridia; order Oscillospirales; family Oscillospiraceae; genus Faecousia. The sequence goes on along the minus strand of JAXEXE010000188.1, from coordinate 2,699 downwards.
TGTTCGACTACCCCACCCACCGGGACTTCGGCTCCGGCGACCGGGTGTGCTACCACGGGGTTATGGACGCCTTTCGGAATCCCAAGCTGGCAGCCTTCGCCTATGCCAGTCAGGGCGAGGACAGGCCGGTGCTGGCGGTGGGCACCACCATGGACATCGGCGACTACCCCGGCGGACAGATCGGGGATATTCTGGTGTTCACCAATGCCGATTCCGTGAATGTCTATAAAAACGGCACCTTCGTCACCCGGCTGGTGGGCGAGCGCTGGGCGGCCCTTCCCCACAGCCCCATGGTGATCGACGATACCATCGGGTCCTTGCTGGAAACCCAGGAGGGTTTCGATAAAAAGAAGGCGGAGCAGGTGAGCGCCTGCCTGCTGGCGGTGCGGAAATACGGTATCGCGAACCTGCCCCCGGCGGAAGCGGCAAAAATGGGTTACGTCATGGTGAAATACAGCATGAAATACGCCGACGCCGTGAAGCTTTACGAAAAATATGTAAGCAACTGGGGCGGCGAGGCCACACTCTGGCGCCTGATGGCGGTGAAGGACGGGGAAGTGGTGGCAAGCTGCACCCTCGGCCCCAGCGCCCGTCTCCATCTGGAGGTGACCCCCAGCAGCGTCCGCCTGACGGAGGGGGATACCTACGACATGGCCTCCGTCCGTATCCGGATTCTGGATGAAAACGGCAATCCCGCGCCCTATGCCCAGCTGCCCGTGCGTCTGGCGCTGGAGGGGGACGCAAAGCTTGTCGGCCCTGCGGTGGTGACCGCCGAGGGCGGCATGACCGGCACGTATCTGAGCACCGTGGGCCGGGCTGGACAGGCAAAACTGACGATTTCCACAGATCAGACGGATGACGTGGAAATTCTGTTTCAAATCCATAAAAACTGACGGAACAGGCGGGGACAATTTATCTCCTATCCACAGAAATCATGGAAATTTTACAAAGAAAATCGAGGATACATATTGACAAGCGCTGGAAAGAGTGGTATTCTTATTTCGGTACTTAAGTACCGAATAAATATGCGGTGAGCCACTTCAACGGCAGCTGCATCCATCCTGTATGGGCCGATCCTCACAAAACGGTAGGCACCAACATATTACAAGGAGTGCATTAACATGGGATTCAAATCTGACATCGAAATCGCACAGGAAACCGAGATGCTGCACATTCGCGAGATCGCCAAGATCGCGGGCGTGGATGAGAAGTATCTGGAGCAGTACGGCAACTACAAGGCCAAGGTTGACTACAACATCCTGAAGGATATGGCTGACAAGCCCAACGGCAAGCTGGTTCTGGTCACCGCCATCAACCCCACCCCCGCCGGTGAGGGCAAGACCACGACCACCGTCGGTCTGGCTGACGGTATGCGCAAGCTGGGCAAGAACGTCATGGTCGCCCTGCGTGAGCCTTCTCTGGGCCCCGTGTTCGGCGTCAAGGGCGGCGCTGCCGGCGGCGGCTACGCTCAGGTCGTCCCCATGGAGGACATCAACCTGCACTTCACCGGTGACTTCCATGCCATCGGCGCAGCCAACAACCTGCTGGCTGCGATGCTCGACAACCATATCTATCAGGGTAACGCTCTGGGCATTGACCCCCGTCAGATCACCTGGCGCCGCTGCGTTGATATGAACGACCGTCAGCTCCGCTTCGTCGTCGACGGCCTGGGCGGCAAGGTCAACGGCACTCCCCGTGAGGACGGCTACGACATTACTGTGGCTTCCGAGATCATGGCAGTTCTGTGCTTGGCCTCCGACATCACCGACCTGAAGAACCGTCTTTCCCGTCTGGTGGTTGGCTACACCTATGCCGGCAAGCCCGTTACCGCCGGTGACCTGAACGCACAGGGCGCTATGGCGGCTCTGCTGAAGGACGCTCTGAAGCCCAACCTGGTTCAGACTCTGGAGCACACCCCCGCGTTTGTCCACGGCGGTCCCTTCGCCAACATTGCTCACGGCTGCAACTCCGTCACCGCTACCAAGATTGCTCTGAAGCTGGGCGACTACGCCATCACCGAGGCCGGCTTCGGCGCTGACCTGGGCGCTGAGAAGTTCCTGGACATCAAGTGCCGCATGGCTGGTCTGAAGCCCTCCTGCGTGGTTCTGGTCGCTACCGCCCGTGCCCTCAAGTACAACGGCGGCGTGCCCAAGGCCGAGACCGGCAAGGAGAACCTGGAGGCTCTGGAGAAGGGTCTGCCCAACCTGCTGCAGCACGTTGAGAACATCACCACCGTCTACAAGCTGCCCTGCGTGGTGGCTATCAACCGCTTCCCCACCGACACCGAGGCCGAGCTGAAGCTGATTGAAGAGAAGTGCAAGGCTCTGGGCGTCAATGTGGCTCTGTCCGAGGTTTGGGGCAAGGGCGGCGAAGGCGGCATCGAGCTGGCTAAGGAAGTCATCCGTCTGTGCGAGCAGCCCAACGACTTCACCTTCTCCTACGAGCTGGACTGCTCCATCAAGGAGAAGATCGAGGCCATTGCCAAGAAGATTTACCACGCGGACGGCGTGAACTTCACCGCCAATGCCGAGAAGCAGATCAAGACCCTGACTGAGCTGGGCTACGATCATATGCCCATCTGCATGGCCAAGACCCAGTAGTCCTTCTCCGACGATCAGACCAAGCTGGGCGCACCCCGCGGCTTCACCATCACCGTTCGCAACGTGAAGGTTTCCGCCGGTGCTGGCTTCCTGGTTGCT
>JAXEXE010000187.1:0-21929 GCA_034113565.1 Faecousia sp. | reverse complement strand
CCAGCTCGGGGTCAAGGCGCTGGGCGACCTGCATCATCAGGGCGCACTCCATCCGCTTGCGGAACACCTTACAGCCGTACTCATAAGTGCCGTGGATGTCGCCGGTAGCGTGCAGGGCGTTGGCCGCGCAGCCGCCAGCGCAGTACAGGCGTGCCCAGCAATCCTTGCAGTCCGGGCGGGCGTAAACGTTGCACAGCTTGAACTCATCGCGCAGGGCGGTGTTGGTCACGCCGTCCCATACGTTGCCCAGTTTGTAGTTGGGGTCGCCCACAAACTGATGGCAGGGGTACAGGTCACCCCAGGGGGTCACGGCCATGTACTCGGTGCCGGAACCGCAGCCCGAAATGCGCTTGTAGATGCACGGGCCGCCGGTCAGGTCGATCATGTAGTGATAGAAGGTGAAGGGCCGGCCCTCGCGGTCGCGCTGCAGCATGAGCTGCGCCAGCTCCTCATACTGCTGCATGACGATCTTGATGTCCTCGGGCGTCAGCTCCGCGGGATCGCCCGGCGCGCAGACGACCGGCTCCATGCTCAGCTCGGTGAAGCCTAAATCCAGCATTTGCTGGATGTCCTTGAGAAAATCGGGGTTATTGTGGGTGAAGGTGCCCCGCATATAGTAGTCCTTCCCACCCCGGGCCTGCACAAACTTCTGGAACTTGGGCACGATCTTCTCCCAGCTGCCGTTTCCGGCGTAATCCACCCGGAACCGGTCGTGGATTTCCTTCCGTCCGTCCAGGCTCAGCACCACGTTGCTGCATTCCTTGTTTGCCCACTGGATGACCTCGTCATCCACCAGCACGCCGTTGGTGGTCAGGGTGAAGCGGAAACGCTTCCCCTTCTCCTGCTCAATGCTCCGGGCGTAGGCCACCAGATCCTTGACCACCTGGAAATTCATCAGCGGTTCCCCGCCGAAGAAGTCCACCTCCAGATTTTTCCGGGTGCCGGAATTTTCAATCAGGAAATCCAGCGCCCGCTTGCCCACCTCGAAGGACATCATTGCCCGCTCCCCATGGTACTTGCCCTGACTGGCGAAGCAGTAGGAGCAGTTTAAGTTGCAGGTGTGGGCGACGTGGAGGCACAGGGCCTTCACCACCCCGGCGGTCTTCTGCTTGAGCTGCCCCGCCATGGGCCCGAAGGTATCGGGGGCAAACAGCTTGCCCGCGTCCTTCAGGCTTTCCACCTGCGCATAGCATTCTTCCAGTTCCGCTTCGGTCAGGCTGGGATATTTCGACCCCATGGCCCGAAGCACTTCCTCCCGGCTATGGGTTTCAAACATGGCGATGATGTCATAGGCAACCTCGTCCACCACGTGCACCCCACCGGAGCATACGTCCAGCACGATGTTATAGCCGCCCAGCTTATACTGATGAATCATAAGTTACTCCTTCTATCTATAAAAAAAGTCATTCCGAGCCAGTGCGCACACTGGCGTGGGAATCCGTTCTCCTTAAAAATGTCAATTATCTGAGCATCCTATGGGAATACGGATTGCCACACCAGTGACATCGGTCACTGGTTCGCAATGACAAGTTCTCGGCATCCTTGTGCAATTACTTGCTTTCCTTGGCACTCTCGCACTTCTGGTTGGCAATGCCGCAGCTGGTCTTGCAGGCGGACTGGCAGGAGGTCTGGCACTCGCCGCAGCCGCCGTTTTTGGCGCTGTCGCACAGGTTGCGGGTCTCGATGGTTTTGATGTGCTCCATGGTTTTCACCTTCCATATGCAGAATTCTTCCCGCCCACTTTATCATAACCGCTTGGAACTGTCAATCATATTTTTCATATTTTTCACGCAAATGGATTTTCGGCAGGGACAGGATTCTGTAAATTACGCAATGCGCTTCCCTTATAATATGGTAGGATTGGAGGGACAAATGTGAATGTTGTAAACATGGAAGCCGGGCAGGCGGTGATGTGGCTCATCGGCGGCGTGCTCATCTATCTCGCCATCGCCAAAAATATGGAGCCGGCCCTGCTGCTGCCCATGGGCTTTGGCGCCATCCTCATGAATCTGCCCGGCTCCGGGGCGGCGGTGCTCCGGCGGCTGTTCGAGCTGGGCATTGCGGAGTATGAGCTGTTTCCCCTGCTACTGTTTCTCGGCATCGGGGCCATGATCGATTTTCAGCCCCTGCTGGCAAATCCAAAGCTGATGCTTTTCGGGGCGGCGGCACAGTTCGGCATTTTCTTCACCCTGTGTCTCGCGTCCCTGCTGGGGTTTCCGCTGAAGGACGCGGCCTCTATTGCCGTCATAGGCGCGGCGGACGGCCCCACCTCCATCTATGTGGCTACGGTATTGGAAAGCCGTTATCTGCCCGCCATTCTGGTGGCCGCCTATTCCTACATGGCGCTGGTGCCCATGATCCAGCCGCCGGTGATTCGGCTGTGCACCACCAGCGCGGAGCGAAAAATCCGCATGGATTACAAGGGAAAGCCCGTATCCAGAACCACCCGGGTACTTTTTCCCATTCTGGTGACGCTGGTGGCAGGGCTGGCGGCTCCCGACGCGGCGGCGCTGATCGGATTTCTCATGTTCGGCAATCTGCTGCGGGAGTGCGGCGTGCTGGATTCCCTGTCGGACACCGCCCGGAACGTGCTGGCGAATTTAGTCACGCTGCTGCTGGGGCTGTCCGTGTCCGCCCAGATAACGGCGGAGGCTTTCCTCCGGCCCGAAACCCTGATGATTCTGGGGCTGGGGCTGGTGGCCTTCATCATGGACACCGCCGGGGGCATCTTCCTTGCCAAACTCATGAACCTGTTCTGCCGGGAAAAGCTGAATCCCATGATCGGCGCGGCGGGAATCTCCGCCTTTCCCATGTCCGCCCGGGTGGTGCACAAGCTGGGGCAGCAGGAGGATCAGCAGAATTTTCTTCTGATGCAGGCCGTGGGGGTCAACGTCTCCGGGCAGATAGCTTCCGTCATTGCGGGCGGACTGATTCTGGCGCTGGTGCGGCGGACAGGAGGTTAAAATGCGGTTGGATCTATTATTGGAAGCCCTGCCCATTGCCGGAGTAGGGTTTGCCGGAGTGTTCCTCGTCACCGGAGTGCTCATCGGCGCCGTGGCTCTGTTGAACCGCACGGCAAAATGACGAAAGCACCTGCCGGGGTGCTCCGTCTGTCAAAAAGGGGGGCAGCGGCAGTGTCTGCAAATGATTTCCAATGCGCAATCTGCTATTGTCTCTGTGCGGATTTTTTCCGCCATATCCAGGCATATTGTGAAAGCTGGCAGCGAATGGGCCGTATTCGCTGCCAGCTTTCACATTTGACTGACATTGACCGCCGGGTCTTTCCGAGCCGCGCCGCGAAATGGGTTCCCCAAAAACACCACACGCGAAAACTGTCGGCAGATTTCATGCCTGAATCCTCTTGGTCGGGTTATAGATACACGTCTGCCATGCGGAACATTTTCCGGTATGGAGCTTGAAAAATGTCGTTTTTCCGCTTATAATCAGAATTGGAAGAAATATCCACAGAGGAATCACTCCAAGGAAAGAGGGAAATACGATGATGAAGCGGCTGATAGCTCTGGCGTTGGTGCTGACCATGGCAATTTCCATGGTTCCAGTCACCGCCGGCGCGGAAAATGAAGGTACTGCAGTCAGCAACGACGTGACGCTGGAGGGAACCTCTTCCTTCGGCAATCTGCTGACGAACACGGTGAATGAATCCCAGCAGGAGGGATCGGGGGAAGCATACGGCGCCCGGATCTGCGATCTGGTGATTGAGGGCGCCACCGCCACGGTGGAGTATACCACCCCGGTGGAAGCCAACCTTGTGGTGGCGATTTACGACCAGAACAGCGGGAAAATGCTGGGCTCCGGCACGGTTGCGGTCAGCCCGGAGAAAACCATTGCGGAAGTGGCAATTGAGATTCCCGTCATGCCCTATTATTTCAGCGCCGGGGCCTATCTTCTGGACGCGGCCACCAACGACCCAGTGTCCGAGGAATTCAAAACCGACCGCTACACCAAGGTCATGCAGGACATTCTGGCGGCAACGGTGGAGGATTTTAACCCGGAGCTGGTGCTGAATCTGGACGATGACAGAACAACTAACTTCGCCGTGTTCAATGAGAACACCCTGCGGGCAGAGGAAGGTGGAGAATCCAATCAGGTCACGGACAACGGTGACGGCACCTATACCATCGTTAACGCCGATGCCCAGTTCCTTGCCATGCAGCCGGGAGACACCTTCACCTATACATACCCCGACGGCTCGATGCTCATCGTCAACGCCGCCAGCGTGCGTGTCAGCGGCGATACCGTCACAGTCACGGAGAACCCGGACGCGGATTTGTCCATGGTATTCGATTTTGTGAAAATCCAAACAAGCAGCAGCCGTGAAAACTTCTCCAGTGATGCGTGTACCTTGGCAGAAGGCGTCACGTCAGGGCCTGCCGAAGGCGCGATCCCGCCAGATGAGTATAGTGACAGCTATGAAAAAGACATTTCCCACACGTTCCTGTTTAATGCTAAGCCCGCAGGTGTGAATATTTCCGGCCAAGTTACTGTGTCGGTTGCCATCGATTTTGAGTTCTTCCTGGATCATTCCTGGAAGTATTTCTCACTTGCAGTGACAGCTGGCAGTTCCGGCTATGTAGATGTCGGTGCGGCCTATTCCGGAGACCTTGAACTTGGTGTGCTGCCTATTCCGCTTGGTACGGCCTTGGTCCGCGTGGAGATAGCCTTTGCCTACACCGTAGATGTCAGGGCTGGCATCCGCTACTACTTCAACAACGCCACATTGATGACCGTTTTGTATGACAGCACCTCCGGGATGCTGCGTACTGACAGCGTAAATCGGGACCCGGAGCAGAAAGTTGCCCTGAGAGGTTCGGTCAGCGGTGGTTTGAAACTGGAAATCAGACTGGTCGGAATACACGACAAGGTGGTGAGTGTGAGACTGGCAGGGCTGATTGGCTTCAGAAATATTGCAGAAGTCAGCATCCCGATTTCCTATCCCACAGGCAGCAGCGTGGTTCATGCCTGCCAGATGTGTCTGGAGGGCAAGACAGAACTGTTCTTCCGACTTACTCTGGAGCTTTGCCTGCTGGATACGGACATTCTGAAACTGACAGGCGCACCGGTATACAAGGATTTCGTGCTGGGGGAAACAGACCAGCTATACTATTCCGAAACCTTTGATGAGGACGGACATGGTCCGTGTCCGCATAAGGCATACCGCGTCACCGTCTGCGCGAAATCCCAGATTGGAAAGCCCTGTTTCAACGCAAGCGTCACGGTGAGCCAGAACGGAGCCCCGGTACCGCAGGTGTATCTTCTGAAGGACGGAAAGGTGACCCAGGGAAGCATTCCCAATACGGACATTACGGGTGCATCCGTGTTCTATCTTCCCGAGGGAGAATACAAGGTTCAAGTGAATACGGGTTCTGAGAACATAATGAAAACCTTCGGCGTGAAAAAAGCGCCGGTAAATGTGGATTGTGTGCTTCAGCAGTCTCTGCCCAGCGGCTCTCTGACCCTTTCGGAAGACTATATTTGTTATACGCAGCCGTGGTCCCAGAACCATAAGACGCTGAAGGCGTTCCTTGGCACAGAGGAAGTGGCGTGTCAGTGGACTTCTTCCAATGAAACGGCAATCTCCGTTGATGACAATGGGATGCTCATGCCTCACGCTGCAGGCGATGCCTACATCACGGCAAGCTACAACAGGGACGGCATTTCGTATACTGCGCAATGCTTCGTGACCATATTGGATCTGGAGGTTGTGGCTTCCGGTACCTGCGGAGATAACCTGCTGTGGTTCCTGGAACAGACGGACTCCATCTGTGATCTGACGATTGTGGGCATCGGAGAAATGCACGACTACGATTCCTCGCTGGGAATCGATCCTCCCTGGAAGGAATACGCGGCGCAAATCCGAAATATCGACATCAAGCCGGGTGTTACCAGTGTGGGTAATGGTGCCTTTAACAGACTGACCAATCTGGCCCTTGCCACATTCCCGGAGACACTGAAGAAAATCGGCAGCTACGCCTTCGCCAACTGTACATCGCTGTGCGGCGCGGTACTCCCGGAGGGGTTGGAAACCATCGGCGGCCACGCATTCCAGAAATCCCAGTTGGCAACGGTGCAGATTCCCAGCACCCTAACGAAGATATTCGCAGACGCCTTCCGGGACTGTAACAATCTGTGCGATGTTCATGTCAGCGATATGGCGAAGTGGTGCAATATCGACTTCGACAACGCAAATAGCAACCCTTTGTGCAACGGCGGCACGCTGTATATGAACAACGAGGTTGTGACAAATGTTCATATCACAGAGCCTGTAAGCGCGGTCAGTGACTATGCCTTCTGCAATTATAAGGAGCTGACACGCATTCAGTTTGACAGCGGCGTAGCTTCCATCGGTAAATACGCATTTCAGAACTGCACCGGCTTGACGTGTGTCACCCTGGCCGCGGAAACCACGACCATTGACCCATATGCCTTTGTCGGCTGTGAAAATCTGGAGACTGTTGAGAATCTTTCCGGGTTGGAAACGATAGGCGAATACGCTTTCCAGAACTGCGCCAAGCTTTCAGCGGTTCAGCTGCCGGATACAGTGCAGGAAATCGGCTATCAGTCCTTCAGCGGCACCGCTCTGACGGAAGTGACCATCGCCGGCAGCGCGAAGATTGGCCTGAATGCCTTTGAAGCCTGCCCGGAGCTTAGGACCGTCACAATCAAGAGCGGCGTAACCGAGATTCCACAGCAAGCCTTCCGGGGCTGCGGTAACCTGACCACACTGACACTGCCTTCCACGCTGACCAAAATCGATGCCCAGGCATTTATGGACTGTGCCAGCCTTGCGTTGGTGGACATTCCCGGCAGCGTGCAGACCGTTGGGGAGAGCGCCTTCAGCGGCTGCCGCAGCATGGAGTCTGCATCCATCGGCAATGGCGTTCAGAGCATCGGCATCGGTACGTTCCAGAACTGCGCCAGTCTGAAAACCCTTGCGATTCCCGAAAGTGTGACCAAGATTGGCAGCGGTGCTTTCAAAAACTGTACGGCTCTGACCGGCATTACGCTTCCCAGCCAGCTGAATCAGGTGCTGATTTCCACCTTCTCCGAGTGTGAAAGCCTGACGGAAATCACCATTCCCCAAGGCATCACCCAGATTGGTGCCTTTGCATTCTCCGGATGTAAGAATTTGAAGACTGTTGCAATCCCAGACAGTGTTACCACGATTGCCATCACCGCCTTCCCGAATGAAACAGTTGCCGTTGTGAAATACGGCGGAACCTGCGAACAGTGGGATGCCGTGGACGGCCACAACTACCTGAAGGACGCGGTAATTAACTGCTCAGATGGAACCTATCAGCAGAACACCGTGGCTGCGGAGGGGAACCCGGAGACCGTCCCGGAGTACGCTGCCGAGGAATTGACGGAACCCACAGAAGAATCCACCGAGGTGACAACCGAGACTCTCCCGGATATCACGGAGGCCACCGAAGCAGTGGCGGAGACGGAGGAAAACCCGGATATCCAGTGGTACACCGCGCCCGAAGGGGCGGAAATGACTGTGGAGCCGGTATTGCAGAAGCTGTCCGCCTTCTCCGGCACGGAAAGCGCGAAAAACGGCGTCCGTTCCGTGAAGTTCACCGGGCTGGAACCCGGAGAGGAATATGTGCTCATTGTCAGCCTGATTCCCGGCTCGCTGGTTCCCGAGAACCTGCTGTACATCGATCAGGACAACGCCAACCCCGACGGCACCCTCAGCTTTACCTACATCCCCAGACAGGACGTGTCCGCCCGGGTGCAGCTCTACGGCGTCCCCGCCGGACGAACCGTCACCCTTGACCGGGAATACCTGACCATGGAGGTCGGGTCGGCTGACCAAAAGCTCACCGCCGCCGTCACCCCCGAGGAATGGGCCGGTGACCTTACGTGGAGCGCGGAAAATCCCGAAAATACCCAGGTCATTTCCGTCAATGAATTCGGCGACGTGACCCCCATGGCTCCCGGCACCGCCTACGCCGTGGCTACCGTCACCCACGGACAGTACGTTTTCTCCGCCCGCTGCCGGGTTGACGTGACACAAAAGCGGGCAAATCAGGAGGTCACCGGCGTCCAGTTGGGCACCACTTCGCTGACCACCGAGCTGCTGCGCACCGATTACACCGCCTTTGACGTGATTCTCCTGCTGGCGCAGAACCGGAACCCCGAGGTGACCCCCGACACCATCGCCCCAGATGGGGGGATGGAGGACAACGGTGTCGCCATCGAATCCGCCGCCTTCGCCGACGAAAAGGCCGCCGCTGTCTTTGACCTGGCGGTAAAAGACGACCGCACCCTGCTGGTGGTGCCGAAGGCTTCCGCCATCAACAACCCCAAGCCCGTGGCAGGCAGCTATACCAGTAAAGTCAGAGTTACTGTGGACGGCAAAGAGTTCATCACCGACACCGCTCTGAAGCTCACCGTGAAGAAGTCCATGCCCAAGCTGAAAGTCTCCGCGCTGACCTTCAACCCCTTCTACACGGGTCAGTCTCAGGCCATTCAGATTACCGGCGCAACGGTGACGGACATCGAAAGCAAGGCACTGCCTGAATGGCTGACGCTGGAAAACGGCGTGCTTACCCTGACCGAAAAAGCCCCCGCCAAGGCCTCCGGCAAGGTCTCCGTGACGGTAAAAACCGCCGAGTGGGGGGACAACATCAGCACCAACCTGACCATCCCCGTAAAGACGGCCTACGCCGCCCCCAAGCTGAAGCTGTCCGCTCCCTCAGCAACCTTCGCTGCCGGTGAAGCTTACGAGGCAAGCCAGGGTGTGACGCTGAAGCTGCAATGCGCCAATAAAAATGATACGCTGGAAGGCTTGAATATTTCCCACATTCAGGCACCGAAGGGCTTCGAGATTCAGAATTTTGACCGCACGGACGGCAGCTTTATCCTGAAGCCCACGGAGGCAGTTACTGCCGGAACCAAAGAGATCACCGTTTCCTTCTCCGACACCGGGGCGAAGGTTACCCTGAAACTCAAGATCAGCACCAAAACTGTCAGCATCACTGCCAAGCCCTCCACTGTCACCCTGAACAGTGTGGTTGGGGACAGCGCGGCGATTCCGCTGACCGCATCGCCGGCGGATTACCAGATCGGCGGCGTCAATATCCGTCTGGCGGGCAGCAGAGGGGAAGCGATCGCGCAGGATTTGCTTGCCTATGAATATGGCAATGGCTTCGTTATCGTCAGAACCGTAAAAGGCAAGACCCAGCCCAATACCACCTATAAGCTGTACGTCTCTACCAAGGACACCGCAAAGGAAACCGTTCTCACCGTAAAGACATTGGCTGACACGGAAAAAATGAAGCCCACTGTGTCGGCTAAGGTCAGCGGCAGCATAGACCTGTCCTTCCCCGAGTCCTGTGCCGTGGTGACACCCGTCTTCAAGAACTACGCCAGCGGTGCAGTCAAAGGTGTGAACTGGACGGTTACGGAATCCAAGGGAAAGACGCTGGTTGGCGATGCTACAGCCAAGTTTAACTTCACTCCGATCCCTGAGAAGAACCAGCTTCAGCTCAGCGCCAAGGATGGGCTGGTACCCGGCAATACCTTCCTTCTGTCCCTGACCTACACGCTGGCAGACGACAGCACCTGCTCCTGCACAGCGAAGATTACCGTGAAGCGCACGCCTGTCAAGCTGAAGCTGTCGAAAACCAGCCTGAGCCTGAACAGAAAGATCGGTGACACCGCCGTAGTGGACGTGACCTGCCTGACCAGGGGCTACGATTTTACAAATCCCGTTGCTGCGTTGATCCCGCCGAACAGCAAGGACGGTCAGTCCATTGACCTGTCCCAGCCCGGCACGCAGGAGCCGCTGACGGTTTCCTGGTCTGACGGAAAGCTGACGGTCACCGCCAACTCCACCGCGGAGGCCGGAAAGACCTACAAGATCGCCCTGAGAGCCACAGAAAACGACCCGGCAGTGACCCTGAGTGTGAAGATTCTGGACACCGCCGTCACCGCTTCTATGAAAGCCAGCGGCACCATCGACGTGGTTCGGAACAGCACCGCCATCACCGTGACCCCCGCCTACAAGAACTACATGGGCCTTGCGGACATCTCCCCCGAACTCACCGTCGAAAGCGGGAACGGCAAGACCTACAAGGAAGTGGATGCGGGTCTGTTCAGCATCGTCCACAACGAAAACGGCACCTTCACTATCACGAAGGTGCCCGGGGCCGAGGCGGACACCACCCTGAAATACCGGGCAAAGCTTACCTTCGACAGCTGCGCAAAACCGGCTTATGTCAACCTCGCAGTCAAGTCCGGCACGGCAAAAGTCGTAGTAAGCAACAGCATTGTGCTGTACAAGACCGACCGGTTCAGCCGGGGCACCTTCCGCCTTACCACTGCCGACAAGGCCCTGAATCCCATTGTGAAGGCAGAGATCAAAGACGCAAAGTATCAGGGGATATTTGAAGTCTATTCCTATGGCAGCGGTGAATTCGCCATCGGCTTCAAGGGCAGCAAGGTTCCCGACGGGAAGCTTCCCACCAGTGTAGTCCTGAATGTCTACGTAGATGGCAATCCTGCCAAGAGTGTTGCATCCGTAGCCCTGAAGCTCCAGGTTCGGTAAGCACCACAATTGAAACAGCGCCCCAGTTTTTGTTAGTAAGCGTAAAACCTCCCCGCGGCTTGCATAGCAGGTCAGCGGCATGAGCCGCCGGGACTTCGACAGGGATTACTCCGGCTATGTAATCGGGCATTTCCCTAAATTTGAACGAGCGCATCCACGCCTGTCCCGGAGGTTCGCGGACACGATCGACCGTACCTATTCCACCTGCTCCTGGATGACGGACGAAGCATTTCAGGATGCCATTGGTGATGCCGTGGATGCGTTCTTGGGCAATGCGCCTGTAGCGGACATATACTGCTCTTCTATCGCCTGGCTACCATAAATGGTAGCCAGGTGTGTTCCTTTATGGGCTTATACTGATATTCAATAAAAATGAAGATCATAACGAGACGGGTTTCCATGATTTTCTATTCCGAAAATCATGGAAACGACAACGCCAACGGCAGTGTCTATCGGATAAAACCAAACGGTTTTGTCCGATAGCAGCATTATACTGAATATGAAATGGTAGACACCGGGAAGAATCGGTAATAAAATATAGCTTACTGAAAGAAAATGTAATTTTACACATTTTCAGCAGAACATATCGCTGCAGGAAGGCAAACCGGCCCAAGGGCGAGAATGAATTTTGATATCCGATGAAATCCATGATAGGATAAATTCGTTGCGGGTTTCAGTGAAAGATGAGATAGCGTTATTACTTTGGAGGTAACTTGTGGATACGAAAGGGTCACAAAGCTGGAAACCATTTTTCTTTCTGATCATTGCGATACTCTTCCTCTTCGCCGCGACAGCGGGCGTACTGTCCTATATTCGGTACCTCGCCAATGCTTCTGTGTCCGCGAAAGAGGAGCCGTTCCGGGAATGCAGCCGGCACTACGCCTTTGTCACGTCCTCCAGGGACGATATTTTCTGGGAGGAAATCTTCAATCAGGCCAGGCGTTACGGGAGCACAGGGGACATTTTCGTGGAGTGGATGGGAAAAGATCTCACTGTGGACTACACCAAGAAGGAGCTTCTGGAGATTGCGATTGCTTCCGGCGTGGATGGCATTATTTTGGAGGGGGATGGAAGCGAAGACACCCGGGAGCTGATCGCGGAGGCCGACAAGGCGTCCATCCCGGTCGTCACTGTCCTCTCCGACTGCAGCGGAAGCCAGCGAAAGAGCTTTGTAGGAATTGACAGCTATGATGTGGGACGTGAATATGGACGGCAGATCATCCGCGAGGCCAACAGCAATACGAAAGAAGCCCTGATTCTGATGAACGCGGCAGCAGAGGACACGGGGCAGAACATCATTTTCAACGGGATTCAGGAGACGCTGGCCAACGAGGGAAACCATTTGAATCTGACCCTGACCGCCCGGGCGGTTATGGCGGATTCCCAGTTTGGGGGAGCAGAGGAAATACGCAGCATTTTTCAGGAGTATTACCTGCACCCGGAGACCATGCCGGAAATCATCGTCTGCCTCAACGAGCAGAACACTGTCAGCGTGTGTCAGGCGGTAGTGGACTTCAACCTGGTTGGACAGGTGGATATTCTGGGCTATTTTGCCACGGAAACCATTCTGAATGCAATCGACCGGAATGTAATTTCGGCATCTATCGCCGTGGATACACAGCAGTTGGGCATCAGAAGCGTGGAGGCGCTGGATGAGTACCTGGAGACGGGCTATGTGAGCGATTTCGTGGCGATGGATGTAAACACAGTAACGAAGGACAATGTGAAGGGGTATCTGCGCAATTCAAGTCCAGACAAAGGCTAACCACGGTACGCCGTTTATCAGCATCCGGAATAAGCTGCTTTTCATATTTTTGATTCCGACAATCATGCTTTTGAGCATCAATGCCTACATAAATGCCGAAATCAATACCATGATCGATGATATCAGCGGCATCTATGCCAGCAATACGATGCTGAACGAGCTGCAAATCAGCCTGACACAGGTGCACCGCTACCTGGAAACATTCCTGGATACCCGGGATACAGAGGCGATCGAGGGATACCTGCGGAATCAGCAGGAGTTTTCAAATAGATTGGAGCGGCTCAACGGGCGGCTGCTGGATGACGACAGCATGATTACACAAAAAAATATCCGCAGTATCTCCGAAGAATGTATCAGGACAGCGGACCGGGCGGTTGAAGCCAAGCGCGGACGGAATGTAGTGAAGTATAAGGAATACTATGATGACGCGGACCGTCTGTTCTCCTATATCAATTCTTACATATACAGCTTGAACAACCGCCAGCTGCAACGCAATTCGCAAAACTATGAGGCGTTGTTTACCTCTCTGAAATATTCAGAAACAGCGAATCTCACCATATTATGCATGACCAGCGCGCTGGTGACCCTTCTGGTGTTCCTGTTGACCAGAGGTATTACAGACCCGCTGCGGCGTCTGGCGGAAGCTGCTAAACAGGTAGCCCACGGCAGTCTGATTGCGGAAGTTTCCGGCCCGGTGGCCAACGATGAGGTTGGAATTGTTACTGCGGCATTCAATCAGATGGTGGCCAGTCTGAAAGACAATATGGAGCAGGCCAGACAGCGCATTGAATTGGAAAGCGCAATGAAAGAAAAACAGCTTCTGATGGAGGCGCATCTGAAAGACACACAGCTGAAATATCTTCAGTCCCAGATCAATCCCCACTTCCTGTTCAACACACTCAATGCCTGCGCCCAGCTGGCTATGCTGGAGGGAGCTGACCGAACCTATACCTATGTGCAGAATGCCAACGGAAGTGTAGAGGAACAGGTCAAGCTGATGGAATACTTTATCCAGAAAAAAGTGGATGCCATCGTGATCGTGCCGATTGACTCCGCTCCTCTTTTGGAGACCGTCCAAAAAGCACAGAGTTCCAATATCAAAGTAATCGCCTACGACCGGCTTATTGTGGGTGCGCAGCCTGACCTTTATATCACCTTTGACAACAGAAAGGTGGGGGAATTGATGTTGCAGACGCTTTTAAGCGATATGGAAACGACAGCCGACCTTCTTATGATCTGCGGCCCACTTACAGATCATAACGTGCTGGAGGTCGAGGAAGGTTTCCTGTCGGAAATCCAGGGGAAGGACGTCAGCGTCCTGGATACCTATTACACCGACGGATGGAAGCCGGAGAATGCCGGAGCCTACATCCGGGAGCACCGTGAGCTGGCACAGTCCGTTTCCGGCATTATGTGCGGCAATGACAACCTGGCCGGGGCGGTAGTGGACGCGCTTGCGGAGCAGCGCTTGGCGGGAAAAGTCCGCGTAGTGGGTCAGGATGGAGATCTGGCGGCCTGCCAGCGGATTGTGGAGGGCACCCAGTCCATGACGGTTTACAAGCCGGTGGACAAGCTGGCTTCCCGGGCAGCGCAGGAGACGGTACGCCTGATACAGGGCGAAACCCTTGAATGTGAGTATTACTTTACAGAAGACGGGGATCAGATTCCCTATATCCAAATGGCGCCTGTTGCCGTTACGCAGGACAATATGCAGAGCGTAATCATTGACAGCGGTTTTCATTTGAAAGAGGATGTGTACCTGAACCGTCCGGATTTGATGAGCCCGTAAATCGGATTCTGGTAAAACAACTGAATTGAAGCAGCGGGAGAACTGGTTGATATTGCTGGTTCTCCCGCTGCGTTTGTGCATTTAGCACAAAATTGACCCCTGTATTTTTTTGACATTATGATGAAAGTGTAGCAATTTTCAAACCAATTAAAATGCGATAACGCAAAACAATGCTATTTCCGACGAAGCATTTTCATAATGCACAGAAATGTGAAGAATGTGTAAAACAAATTCGTTATTTTTTATGATAAAGTCAAAGCATCAAAGGCCGAGTCAAATACTGACGGCCAAAAACAAGGAGGGTTTTCTATGAAAAAGAAGTTGATTAGTCTGCTCTGCGTGGCGTCCCTGCTGATCGGCCTGCTGGCCGGCTGCGATAGCTCCGGTAGTGCACAGACCGCCGCCGAGAAGCCTGCCGCCGAGAAGGCTGCGAGCGGAACCGTTCAGGTGGGCATCGTGCTGCCTACCAAGGATGAGCCCAGATGGCTGCAGGATCAGGCACAGTTTGAGTCCATTCTGGGTGACGCCGGATTCACCAATTAGGTTATGTTCAGCCAGGGTTCTTCCGCGACTGAAAAGACAAACGTTGAGACGCTGATCTCCAAGGGAATTTCCGTGCTGATCATCTGCGCGCAGGACGGCGCTGCCGCCGCAGCTGCCGTTGAAGAGGCCAAGAGGTTTTGAAAAAGGTGCGGCTGGATGTGGATCCTTCCACGAAGGTGAAGAATCTGGCGTCGGCACACAGCAGCTGGTGGAGATTGCCAAGGCACTGTCTAAAAATGTAAAACTCCTGATTCTGGATGAGCCTACGGCATCCTTGAATGAGGATGACAGCCAAAACCTCTTGCAGCTGATTCGGGAACTGAAGGAACAGGGCGTCACCTGCATCATGATTTCCCACAGACTGAAGGAAATCATAGAAATCGCGGATACCATTACGGTGCTGCGGGACGGTGCTACGATCTGTTCCATGGACGCCAGAGAGACCGCCGTAACCGAATCCGAAATCATCAAGCACATGGTCGGCCGGGAGATTGACAATATCTACCCGAAGCGGGAGCAGCAAAATATTGGAGACATCAGCTTTGAGGTTCGCAACTGGACTGTTGAGGATCCTGCAACGGGTAAGGAAATCCTTCACAACGTCAATCTGAATGTCAGAAAAGGCGAGATTGTCGGCCTTCAGGGCCTGATGGGTGCGGGACGTACGGAATTTGCCATGAGCATTTTTGGCAACCCCACGCATTACAACATTAAAAGCGGTGAAATTTTCCTGAATGGAGAAAAGGTTTCCTTCGACAAGCCGCGGGATGCCATTAAGAAGGGAATCGCTTATGTTTCCGAGGACCGCAAGGGTAACGGTCTGGTGCTGATTCAGAATATCAAGTACAACATCACTCTGGCGGATTTGGAAATTCTTCAGAATGGCCTATCCCTGGACGAAAACAAAGAAATTCAGATGGCCAATGAGCTGAAATCTTCTATGAACATCAAAGCGCCTTCCATTATGCAAAAAGTAGGCAACCTCAGCGGTGGAAACCAGCAGAAGGTACAGCTGGCAAAATGGCTGTTTGCAAAGCCGAACGTCCTGATTTTGGACGAACCCACCCGGGGAATTGACGTCGGTGCAAAATATGAGATCTACACGCTGATGAATCGGCTTGTAGAAGAAGGCATGAGCATTATAATGATTTCCTCTGAGCTGCCGGAGGTTTTGGAAATGAGCGACAGGCTGTATGTCATGTCGGGCGGCAGCATTACCGGTGAACTGTCGGCAGAGGAAGCCGATGAAAGAAAAGTCATGGCTATGGCTGTCAGATCATAGGAGGTTTCGGAATGGAAAAGACGACACAAAACGAGTCGGAAAAGAAGAGCTTTATCAGTGAACTTTTCGGCCTCGCGAAGACGAATATCAGAGATTACATGATGTATATCGCTCTGGTAATCATCATGATATTTTTTAACTGGAAGACTCAGGGCGCCTTTTTACAGGCCGCCAATATCAGCAATCTGATCAAGCAGGTCGGCTATGTGGCAGTTCTTGCCATCGGTATGACCCTGATTCTGATTTTGAAGCACATTGATCTTTCTGTAGGCTATGTGGCCGGCTTCTCGGGAGCCGTTGCCGCGATTCTGATGACGCAGTTTGGAGTCAACGAGTGGATCGCTATTTTGGCTGTCCTGGTGCTTGGCCTTTGCATTGGCCTCTATCAGGGCACGTTGGTAACCAGAGTCGGCGTCCCCGCGTTCGTTACCACATTGGCCGGTATGTTTATTTTCCGCGGCCTGCTGAGCCGTGCCCTTCAGGAAACCGGCACCATCATTGTTCCGAACAAGGGCTTCAATGCCCTGTCCAACGGGTTCATCCCGGACATTCCCGGCGTAGACCTTGGATCCCATCTGCTCACCGTTCTGATCGGAGTCATTCTTGTCGCCGTCCTGATTTTCACGCAGGTTAAGGCACGCCAGAATAAGCTGAAGTATCATTTCCATGTGACTTCCATGCCGGTATTCCTGCTGGGTATTTTCCTTGAGTCGGCAATTATCATGTATGTTATTTGGATACTGGCAAATTACAGCGGCCTGCCCTGGACGGCTGTGATTGTAGCCGCGGTGCTGCTGGTCTACAATTACATGCTGAACAAAACAAGACTGGGCCGTTACATCTATGGTATCGGCGGCAATGACCAGGCGGCAGAATTGTCAGGCGTCGATGTCAAAAAGGTGACGCAGTTCGCATTCTGCTCGATGAGTGTCCTTGCCGCATTGGCCGGTGTCCTCTACACGTCCCGTCTCCAGTCTGCAACGCCCACAGCGGGCAATGCCTTTGAGATGGACGCGATTGCTTCTTCCTATATTGGCGGCACCGCTGTTAGCGGCGGCATTGGCAAAGTGACAAACGCTGTCGTGGGCGCCTTTGTGATCGTGTCTCTGACAAACGGTATGAATCTGATGGGCGTTGATATTTCCTATCAGTACATTGTAAAGGGCATTATTTTTGTTATCGCGGTTGCTTTTGACGTGCGCAGCCGCCGCAAAGCAAAATAAAGGGAACCTCTGATGAAATCGGCAAGAGCTGGTGACGAGGGATTTTGGCTCAGCCGAAAGTATGGTGTAAAGAGAAATCACCGTATTATCTCATGCCTGCTTACTCTCTTGCAAGCCGGAGGCAGATTTGACGCTTACTCGATTCCCGCCTGTTTTTACCAAAAAAGAACAGCACCCCGGTAGGGTGCTGTTCTTTTTTGGAGCAGGGTACGGGAATCGAACCCGCCTCTGTGGCTTGGGAAGCGACCGTTCTACCGATGAACTAACCCTGCGTTGTGGGGTCATTATAGCAGACCCCGGGTGAAAAATCAATAAGAATTTGTCGTTATACCCCCAAAAGCGTCTTGGCGAACAGGAAATACACCAGCAGGCTCAGGGCATCCACGATGGTGGTGATGAAAGGACTTGCCATCACCGCCGGGTCAAAGCCCAGCCGCTTGGCTAGCAACGGCAGGGAGCAGCCCACAAATTTTGCAATGACCACTGTCACGCACAGCGTCAGACTCACCACGCCGTCCACCAGAAGGTTAATACTGGTGTTGCCCATGAGCAGCCGGTCAACCAGCAGAATTTTCAGGAAACACACTGCCGCCAGCGTGGCGCCGCAGAGGATAGCGGTGCGGAATTCCTTCCACATGACCCGGAAAATGTCGCCGAATTTCAGCTCGTCCAGACTCAGGGAGCGGATAACCGTAACGGAGGACTGGGAGCCGCAGTTGCCGCCGGTGTCCATCAGCATGGGAATGAAGGCCGTCAGGGCGGGAAGCAGTGCCAGCGCTTCCTCAAAGGACGTAATAATCATGCCCGTAAAGGTAGCCGACACCATCAGCAGCATCAGCCAGGGAATGCGGTGCCGGAACAGGTCAAAGGGAGTGCTCTTGAGGTAGGTCTTCTCCGAGGGCGTCATAGCCGCCATGATTTCCATATCCTCGGTGGCCTCTTCTTCCATGACGTCCATGGCATCGTCGAAGGTCACGATGCCCACCATCCGGTGCTCGCCGTCCACCACGGGCAGGGCCAGGAAGTTGTACTTGCTGAACATCCGGGCCACTTCCTCCTGGTCGGTCTGGGTGGTGACGCAGATCAGGTTGGTGATCATCAAATCTTCGATTTTATCCTCGTCGTCCTCCGCCAGCAGCAGGTCCTTCACAGTGACCAGGCCGATGAGGGTCCGGTCCGGGGCGGTGACGTAGCAGGTATAGATGGTCTCCTTGTCCACGCCCTGCCGCCGGATGCGCAGGATGGCCTCGCCCACGGTCATACTGGGGCGCAGGGAGACGTACTCCGTGGTCATAATGGAACCGGCGGAGTTTTCGGGGTAGCGCAGAATCTGGTTGATGGAGTGGCGCATTTCCGGGTCTGCGTGGGTCAGAATCCGCTTGACCACGTTGGCGGGCATTTCCTCCACAAGATCCGCCGCGTCGTCCACGTACAGTTCGTCCAGAACTTCCTTAAGTTCGTTATCGGAAAAGCTGCGGATCAGAAGCTCCTGCGCCTCCGGCTCCATCTCCACGAAGGTTTCCGCCGCCAGCTCCTTTGGAAGCAAACGATACATCAGCGGAATCTGCTTTTCCTCCAGACAGTTGAACAGTCCCGCCACGTCGCTGGGATTCATGGTGACGAGAATGTCCCGCAGGGTGGCGTACTTTTTGTCCTCCAGCATGGTGAGGACCGCTTTTTCTACAATTTCAAAACGCTCAGCCATGATTTCCCTCCTATTATTTTTGAATCAATAAGAGGCAATCCTACACGGTCTAAGCAGTCAGGCCCATCACGGAGCCCAAGCTACTTCGACCGGGTATATTGCCACTGCCGCCAGCATCCATGGTGGTCCCTCCTTTTGCACATAGTTATAATTATTCTACCCGCATTGGTGGAAAATGTCAACCTTGACGGAAGGTTTTTTCCGGCGTAAAATAAAGAATTGACAATTGAAAATTGACAGTTGACAGTTGTTTCCTGCAAGCGGCATATCTTAAATATTATTCATCCCGAAGGGATTCCGTAATTGTCAATTGTCTATTGTCAATTGTCAATTTCATACCCGAGGTATTACTATGATTCGTATTGCAACCACCGCAGATGTTCCGGAAATGCTGGCCATCTACACCCCCTATGTGGAAAATACCACCGTCAGCTTTGAATACGTTCCGCCCACCTTGGAAGAATTTACCAACCGCTTCATGACCTATACCCGGCAGTTTCCCTGGCTGGTCTGGGAAGAGGGCGGGGTTCTTCTGGGCTACGCCTACGCCAGCGCACCCTTTTCCAGGGCAGCCTACGGCTGGTGCGCCGAACCTACCGTGTACCTGCGTCCGGAGGCCCGGGGACGGGGCATCGCCCACGCCCTCTATGCCACGCTGGAGGACATTCTCTTCCGGCAGGGCTATCAGGTGCTCTACGCTCTGGTCTGCGGGGAAAATATGCCCTCCCGGCGGTTTCACGAAAAGCAGGGCTACCGTATCGCTGTGGAATTTTCCGATATTGGCTTTAAAATGGGCCGCTGGCTCAGCCTGGTTTGGTATGAAAAACGTCAAAAAATGGTAAAATCTCCCAGCAATCCCCCTGCTCCATGGTCAGAAGTTGTGCATAACGCAGAAACTTTGGACGATATTTTAGCTAAATTGTCCATTCCATAAACCGGGAAAATATGGTATGTTATCAGTGTGGAGACATATGTCTGTCGTGCATCAGACCACACGTCAGCCATCAATTCATATATAAGGAGCTGTGACCATGTATTTTCAGAAAAAACGCGTAATCGCCATGCTGCTGGCCGGCGGCCAGGGCAGCCGTCTGAAGGTTCTGACGGAGAAAACCGCCAAGCCTGCCGTCCCCTTCGGCGGCAAATACCGCATCATCGACTTTCCTCTTAGCAACTGCGTCAACTCCGGTATCGATACCGTGGGCATCCTGACCCAGTAT
This sequence comes from Faecousia sp., assembly GCA_034113565.1. Classification (GTDB taxonomy): domain Bacteria; phylum Bacillota; class Clostridia; order Oscillospirales; family Oscillospiraceae; genus Faecousia. The sequence continues at coordinate 1,829 of JAXEXE010000187.1, read as the reverse complement.
CAGCCGCTGGAGCTCAACGAGTACATCGGCAACGGCCAGCCCTGGGGCCTGAACAAAACCCACTCCTGCGCCCAGGTTCTGCCTCCCTATGAGCGCCACGACAAGAAGTCCGGCTGGTACAAGGGCACCGCCAACGCCATCTACCAGAACATCGACTTCGTGGACCGCTTCAACCCCGACTACGTGGTGGTTCTGTCCGGCGACCACATCTACAAGATGGACTACAGCGCCATGGTGGAGTACCATGAGAAGAGCGGCGCCTCCTGCACCATCGCCGTGCGCAATGTATCTCTGGAGGAAGCCTCCCGCTTCGGCATTCTGAATACCAACCCCGACAACACCATCTATGAGTTTGAGGAGAAGCCCGCCCATCCCAAGTCCACCAACGCCTCCATGGGCATCTACTGCTTCACCTGGAGCGTCCTGCGGGATGCCCTTCTGTTTGACGAGGACGACCCCAAATCCTCCAACGACTTCGGCAAGAACATCATCCCCATGCTGCTGGATGCCGGCCACAAAATGATGGCCTACCCCTTCGACGGCTACTGGAAGGACGTGGGAACCATCGACTCCCTGTGGGAGGCCAACATGGACCTGCTGGGCAAGAACCCCACCTTCCAGCTGCGCGGCTCCAAGAAATCCACCATCTACGCCCGGAACTCCGCTCTGCCCTCCTCCTACATCGATGAGAAGGCTGTGGTTGTGGACTCCTTCGTGGCGGAAGGCTGTGAGGTCTACGGCAGCGTGAAGCACTCCGTCATCTCCGTTGGCTGTACCATCGGCGACGGCGCTCAGATCGAGGATGCCGTCATCATGCCCGGTGTGGTGGTGGAGGCCGGCGCCATCGTCCGCCATGCCATTCTGGGCGAGGATTCCCGCATCTGCCGCAACGCCGTGGTGGGCGGTGCCTTTGCCGAGGGCGAAAAGAAGAAGATCAGCGTCACCTCCAAGGGCGCTGTGGTCGAAGCCAATGCCGTGCTGAAGCCCGGCGATATGCTGTAAGAAGGAGGATACCGCTATGAACGTAATGGGTATTATCTTTACCAACGACGCCGACATGGGCGAGCTGACCGACAAGCGCACCATGGCGTCCCTGCCCTTCGGCGGCCGCTACCGTCAGGTGGACTTTGCCCTGTCCAACCTGAGCAACGCCGGTGTGCGCCACGTAGGCATTATCTCCCGCCACAACTACCAGTCCCTCATGAACCACATCGGCGACGGTGAGGAATGGGGTCTGGAGCTGGAAGAGGGCGGTCTGGAATTTCTGACCCCCTACGCCCAGTCCTCCACCCACACCTACCGCGGCAAGCTGGAGTCTTTGGCCAACGCCATGGACTTCCTGGAATACGGCGCCGATGACGAGCTGGTGGTCATGACCGACTCCGCCATCCTGTCCAACATCGATCTGACCGCCGTGCTGAACGCCCATGTGGCCTCCGGCAAGGATGTGACCGTGGTCACCAAGGCCGGCATCTGCAACGGTAAGAAAACCATCGATCTGGCCGTGAAGGTGGACGACAAGGGCGAGGTCACCGATATGCTGGTGGACTACGCCGCTCCTGCCGACTACGCCGCCTCCATGGACATCTTCGTGCTGGGCAAGCAGTTCCTGATCCGCTCCGTCAAGGAGATGATCGCCCGGGACAAGTTCCACATGGACCGGGATCTGGTGCTGGGCGGCTGGCAGCGGGGCCGGGTGAGCCTGAACGTGTTCCGCTTCGACGGCGTGGTCATGTACAACGATTCCACCGAGGAATACTTCGCCAACAGCATGGCCCTGATTGATAAGGACGTGCGCCATGACCTGTTCGGCCGGAACCATCCTGTTT
>JAXEXE010000186.1:0-8892 GCA_034113565.1 Faecousia sp. | reverse complement strand
AGTGTGTTTCTCTGCGCCCTGTCCCTGGCGCTGCTGATCCTGCCCAGCATCCTCCAGAAGCGGCTGTATATTACCCTGCCCAGTACCCTGGAGATTGTCATCCTCCTGTTCATTTTCGCCGCTGAGATTCTGGGGGAGCTGGCCAGCTTCTATGTCCGGGTTCCCAATTGGGACACCATGCTCCATACCGTCAACGGCTTCCTCTGCGCCGCCGTGGGCTTTGCCCTGGTGGATATGATCAATCGCAACGAGCGCTTCTCCCTGAAGCTGTCTCCGGTGTACCTGGCCATCGTGGCCTTCTGCTTTTCCATGACCGTGGGCGTGCTGTGGGAGTTCTTTGAATTCAGCGGCGACTATTTTCTGGGCATGGATATGCAGAAGGACACCATCGTCCACGCCATCCATTCCGTGAACCTGGACCCCACTCTGACTAACACGGTGGTGCACGTCCGGGACATTGCTGACGTGATCGTGGTGCATTCTGATGGAACCCGGCAGGCTCTGGGACTGGGAGGCTATCTGGACATCGGCATCATCGACACCATGAAGGACCTGTTCGTGAACTTCATCGGCGCGGTGGTATTCTCCTTTATCGGCTATTTCTACGTCAAGAAAAAGGGCCAGGGCAAGGTGGCCCACCGGTTTATTCCCAAGGTGGAGTTCCCGGAGAAAACAGACGAATAAACCCGCACCCCTTCCAACTCGGAAGGGGTGTTCGTATTGGTGCCGATACCGAGCTTGCCCAATGGCATAGCGATTACTGATCAGCCGCGCACGCATTGGCTGGCGGCACTGCCGCCGGCTTTCCGAAAACAATCTCCGGATGCCCCTCTTTCAGATATTCCAACAGGGCGGCGGCTTTTGGCTCCATGTCGTCGCCGATATACAGATCCAGCTCCGTGCCGTCTTTGAGGATCAGCACCAGCCGCTCCATAATGAAGCTATGCCCGCCGCAGCAGAGCTTGCCGTAAACCGGCACCACCCGGCGGAAAATCCGCTGCACCTCGGACAGGGCAACGGCGTACCAGCGCAGACCGTTCCGCCAGAAAACGGCGGTCTGACCGGGCCGCACCCAGCCGTAGTCACTGGCGGCGGCGAATTCTTCGTCCAGCCCGGGATTTGTTCCCTTTTTGTAGACGTATGGTTTTAAATTGACAGCCATGGTAGTTCCCTCCTGTTTTTTGTATTGGCCTGACGGAAGCCGACAGATAAATTGGTACTTGTAAGAGTTGACAGTTGACAGTTGTGGTATCCCTGCGGGATGAATTAATATAAGTGCAAAGATACGAAATGCGAAAGATTTTTGCTGGAATACCTGCTTTTTTTACCATTTTTATTTCAATTGTCCCGAAGGGACTCCTAAACTGTCAACTGAATTACAATTTATCGCGCTTTATGTCAGCCTATTAGGTTGTCTGTATTCTACCAGTTCGTCGGATTCTTTTCCGTGATTTGGTCACAAAGAACGGCGACACGCTTCCAAAACTGTGCCGCCGCTGGTTCTTTAATCTCCCCACAGAAGGCAGGCTCCCTTCTGCAGATGCTTTGCCTGCTCCAGCGCTTCCTCCGCCCGCTCAATGAGCACGCTGGGACACACGTCCGCTTCCACGCATAGCACCACACCGCCGGAGCAGGTTGCGCTGTAGCCCTCGGGGAATTGCAGCTGCGTGATTCCGGCACAGATATCGGCGCCCTTGCGCCGCACCGCATCGGCGGAAGGGATGGCCTTGAGGACCATGACAAATTCATCGCCGCCGTACCGGCACAGAATGTCGCCCCTGCGGGTATTCCGGCGCAGCACATCCGCGAAATGCTTCAGGATCCGGTCGCCGGCGCCGTGTCCAAGCTGGTCGTTTGCCTGTCTGAGGTAATCTATGTCGAACAGGTATACCGCTATGGGGAAGTCCGATTTCTGCATGGCGTCCATTGCGGCCTGAAGCCCCCGGCGGTTCAGCAGACCCGTCAGGTAGTCCTGACAGGCTTCGGAAACCACGGAACGCTCCCGGGACTGGTAAGCGGCGAGGGTATGCATCCACTCCATCCGCCGGCGCAGGCAGTGCAGGCACAGCAGATCTCTGGGCTTATAGGCGATGTCGTCCACGTCCAGTCCCAGATCCTGCACCTCCAGCTCCCGCTGAGGCGGTGTCATGACCATGACGGGGATCCGGCGCGGGGCGGTAGCCCGGCGCAGGGCGCTGATAATCACCGGCGCCCCAGGTTCCGGCAGGGTACTGCTGACGATCATTGCCGAAAGCTCCTGGGCGTGGCAGGCGAGGAACTCCAGCGCCTGGGCGCAGTCCACCACCTCCACAACCTCATAGGTTTCCGCGAAGGCCTCCCGCAGGAGCTTGCGGCAGCGGGGATCCTCCTCCGCCGCCAGCAGATACGGATGGGGCTGGGCCGGCTTTGGCACGGAGGGCAGCGGAATATCCAGCTGCTGGGAGAAGCGGCAGAGCAGGATATCATATTCTTCCTGAGGAAGGGGCTTGGAGAACAGGTAGCCCTGCACATAGTCGCAGCCGATTTCCTGAAGGCGGCTGAGCTGCTGCTGGGTTTCCACGCCCTCTGCCACCACGCTCAGGTTCATGCGATGGGCCATTTCCACCATCAGCCGCAGAATGCCCCGATCCGAATTCTGGGCGGTCTCGTTCTGAATGAACTTCATATCCAGCTTCAGAACATCCAGACGCAGCTGGCTGAGCATATTCAGGGAGGAATAGCCGCTGCCGAAGTCGTCCATTTCGATGATGAAGCCCCGGGACCGCAGCTGATCCACCATGGAGATGATTTGCTTGGAGTTTTCGGGATAGGCGCTCTCGGTGATCTCCAGATGGAGAAGCTTCGGGTCGACGTCGTATTTTTTCGTCAGAGCCAGCAGAAAATCCGCCAGATCGGACTGATACACATCCGCCCGGGAGACATTGACGGAAATGGGCAGCGGCAGGTAGCCCTTGTCCTGCCACAGCCGGAGCAGCTGGCAGGTTCGCTCCCACACAAACTGATCCAGCTTGGAAATAAAGCCGTTCTTTTCAAACAGGGGAATGAACTCGCCGGGGGACATGAAGCCCCACTCCGGGTGAATCCACCGCACCAGCGCCTCCGCGCCGCACAGCCGGCTGTCGCTGGCCCGATACTTGGGCTGAAAATAGACGGTAAACTGATTGCCTGCCAGAGCGGACTCCATGGTGGAGGTGATGCTCTGCTCCCGCAGCAGCTTCCGGCGCAGAATGTCGTCATAGATGGCGATGGACTGGTTGTACTGCCCTTTGATGCTGTCCGCCGCCAGCATGGCCCGGTCGCACATATATTCTATGGGCACAGACCGGTCAACGATTTCGTAAATGCCCCACTTGACCTCCACATTGCGCTGATCCTCCGGCGTGCCGGCGCGGCGCATCCGCTCACGGATCGTACGCTGGGCGGTTTCCCGGCCCCGCTCCTGAAGACACACGAACCGATCGGCGGTATAGCGTCCGGCGACGCCCTCCTCACCCAGATACTCCGCGATACCCGCGGCGAAATTTATCAGCAGCCGGTCACCGGCGGGGATGCCGAAGGTATCGTTGTAGAGCTTGAAATTGACGATGTTGGAGCAAACGATATTGTATGCCTTACCGGGGTTGCGCACCAGAATTTCCTGGGCCTTCTGGAAGAAAAACTCTTTGCTGTACAGCCGGGTCAGCCGGTCGTACTGGAACTGGTTCATCATGGCGGCGGTTTCCCGCAGGTGGATAATGCTGGCGATGCGGTGCAGAATGACCTTAGGCCGGTAGGGCTTGGGCACAAAGTCTGCGGCGCCGTGGGCCAGCGCAGTGACCTCGGCATCCTCAGAGTTGGACTGGGTCACAATGATGACGGGAACCAGAGACAGCCGGGCATCCTGCTTGACGATGTCCAGAAAGGTATAGCCATCCATAACGGGCATCACCACGTCCAGCAGAATCAGGGCGATGCTGTCCGGATCTGCGCGCAGAATATCCAGAGCCACCTGACCGTTTTCCGCCTCCAGCGTTGTATACCGATCGGCCAGAATTTCCACCAGCATAGCTCTGTTCAGCGCGTTGTCCTCGACAACCAGTATTTTCTTTTGCGTTACCATGGCGTATCACCCCGCAGCAGCCGCATGACATTGACAGGCGTTGAGCAGCGAATTCTTTGTAAATAATGAGACCCGGCATTGGCGCCGGGCAACGAAAATACCCCCGGCAGAGAAAAATCCGCCGCCGGGCGGGCTGCTGGCTCCGCTGTGGCAGCAGAACCGCTAGTACACTAGCTAAAATTTACCATAGCATTCAAATTCTGTCAAGAAAGCGGATAGGGATTTCTAAGTTACACCAAAAATTGCGTCCCTTTTTTGGCGTTGACTGCGAAATGCGGAAATTGGAAGCGTTATCAAAAGAAAAAACCCGGCTTCCGTGGAAATTGACCGGGATTTTACAAAAATGCGTTGAAAAAGCGGGGGAAATACGGTATAATTACCGAGTTATCAATATTCTTTCCGACCGGGCCGGCAGCTCCGATCGGAGAAACGAGGTATTTATCTATGGAAAGAAAAGTCGGAACCGTATCCAGAGGCATCCGCGGCCCCATCATTCGGGAAGGCGACGATCTGGCGAAGATCGTGGTAGACAGCGTTCTGGAGGCCGCGAACAGCGAGGGTTATGAACTGCGGGATCGGGACGTGGTCGCCGTCACCGAATCCGTGGTAGCCCGCGCTCAGGGCAATTACGCGTCCGTGGACGCCATTGCCGCCGATGTCCGCTCCAAGCTGGGCGGGGAGACCATCGGCGTCATCTTCCCCATCCTGTCCCGAAACCGGTTCGCCATCTGCCTGCGGGGCATTGCCCGGGGCGCCCGGAAAATCGTACTGATGCTGAGCTACCCTGCCGACGAGGTGGGCAACGAGCTGGTATCCCTGGACAAGCTGGACGCGGCAAAGGTCAACCCCTTCAGCGACGTGCTGACCCTGGAGCGCTATCGGACCCTGTTCGGTGAGAACCGGCACCCCTTTACGCTGGTGGATTACGTTCAGTATTACTCCGACCTCATCAAGGAGGAGGGCGCGGAAGTGGAGGTCATCTTCGCCAACGACCCCAGAGTGATTCTGGATTACACCAAAAACGTGCTGGCCTGCGACATTCACACCCGGGAACGTACCAAGCGGCTATTGCGGGAGGCCGGGGCCGAGAAGGTCTGCGGTCTGGACGACATTCTGAACGCGCCTGTGGACGGCAGCGGCTGCAACGAGCGCTACGGCCTGCTGGGTTCCAACAAGTCCACCGAATCTACGGTCAAACTGTTCCCCCGGGACTGCCAGGCTCTGGTGGAGGACATTCAGGCCCGGTTCAGGGAGAAGACCGGAAAGCGGGTGGAGGTCATGGTCTATGGCGACGGCGCTTTCAAGGACCCCGTGGGCAAAATCTGGGAGCTGGCGGACCCGGTGGTGTCTCCCGCCTTCACCTCCGGCCTGGTGGGCACCCCCAACGAGCTGAAGCTCAAGTATCTGGCGGACAACGACTTTGCTGACCTGAACGGTGACGCGCTGAAAGAAGCCATCTCCCAGCGCATCCGGGAGAAGGGCGATCTGGCAGGCTCCATGGCCTCTCAGGGCACCACCCCCCGCCGCCTGACGGACCTCATCGGCTCTCTGTGCGATCTGACCTCCGGCTCCGGCGACAAGGGCACCCCCATCATCCACATTCAGGGCTATTTCGACAATTACACCAACTAAACGCGCTGCCCCCGGCTTTTGCCGGGGTGTTCGCCTTGGAAGCATTGGAGGAGCCATGAACGAAGTCAATAAAACGCTGTTTATCCCGCTGTACGGAAAATCACAGGTCAGCAAAAAAGGCATCATTCTGAAGGACCCTGCGGCTGAGAAAATCTGGAACGCGGAAGCGTTTCCCATGCACGGCAAGTCGAAATCAAAATGGCTGACCTACAATATGGCAATGCGGGCAAGGGTGTTCGACGACTGGACGGATGCCATGCTCCGGGAGAACAGGGACGCGCTGGTCCTGCATCTTGGCTGCGGTCTGGACAGCAGATGTCTGCGGGTGAAAGAGCCGTATGGAAGCTGGATTGACGGAGACTTCCCGGAGGTGCTTTCCCTGCGGAGGAAATACTATAAGGAAAATGCTTCCTACCACATGATGGCGGTTGATGTCTCGGACACAGAACAAATCGGGAATCTTCCGGATGGCGAAACGGCGGTTGTGATTCTGGAGGGCGTCAGTATGTACCTGACAAACGGGCAGGTGCGCCGCTTATTTCAGACGCTGGAGAAGAAGTATTCCCGCCTTCATATTCTCATGGACGTGTATACGGAATTTGGCGCGAAGGAATCCAGATACAAAAATCCCGTCAATGACGTGGGTGTTACGGAACTGTATGGCATCGACGACGTGCAAAGCGTGCTGAAGGATACGAAAATCAAATGCAAAGGGGAGCACTCGTTTACGCCGGATGCGCTGGTCAATGAGCTGAAGCCGTTGGAGCGGGTTTTCTTCCGGGCGATGTTTTCAGAGAAGCTTTACCGTAAAATCTACCGTCTGTATGAACTGGAGCTTCTTTCCTGACCTTTATACAAAGCAAGGGGTTATTGTAAACAGCCCCCAGGCAGTCAAAGGACCCCGGTTTTTGCAAAGCAAAAACCGGGGTCCTTTGATGGATTTCAGATGGGTTAGTCGTAGTGCGGATTACAGCTCCAGCTTCAGGTCGTTTTCCTTAATCCAGCCCTTTTTGCGCAGAAGCTCGCAGAACACCCAGCTGAGCACGGCGGGCAGCACGAAGCAGATCAGCACCAGCCCAGCCCAGTCCATAGCGGTGATGGCGGTCTTTGCGCCGGAGGCAATGTCGCTGACCCAGCCGGTGTACACGCCAATCTGGCCCACAAAGCCACAGGTGCCCATGCCGGAGGACACGGCGGCGCCGTTCATTTCCAGCTTGAACAGGCAGGTTGCCAGAGGGCCGGTAATGGCGGAAGCCAGCGTGGGAGGAATCCAGATTTTGGGGTTCTTTACGATGTTGGGCATTTGCAGCATACTGGTGCCCACGCCCTGAGCAACCAGACCGCCCCAGCGGTTTTCTTTGAAGCTCATGACGGCGAAGCCCACCATCTGGGCGCAGCAGCCGGCAACAGCCGCGCCGCCGGCAAGACCCGTCAGGCTCAGGGCCGCGCAGATGGCGGCGGAGGAGATGGGCAGGGTCAGGGCTACGCCGATGACCACACTGACCAGAATGCCCATCCAGAAGGGCTGCAAAACCGTTGCCCAGCGGACGAAGGTGCCCACCGCCGCCGCAGCAGCGCCGATGGGTGCGGCTACCACATCGGCAACCAGAATGCCCACCAGCACCGTGACGATGGGAGTTACAAGAATGTCGATTTTCGTCTCCTTGGAAACCAGCTTGCCGCACTCGGCAGCCACGATGGCTACAAAGTACACGGACAGGGGACCGCCCGCACCGCCCATGGCGTTGGCGGCAAAGCCCACGGGGATCAGGGAGAACAGCACCAGCGACGGGCAGTGCAGGGCAAAGCCGATGGCCACGGCGATACCGGGGCCGACCATGGCGGAGCACAGGCCGCCGATGGTGTACTTCACCGCACCCTCACCAGAGCCGATGGTGACGATTGCGTTTTGCAGAAAGGCGATGCCGAACTGCTGACCCAGCGTGTTGAGGATGGTGCCTACCAGCAGGGTGCAGAACAGGCCCTGGGCCATGGCGCCGAGGGCATCAATGCCGTAGCGCTGGAGGGTGAACACCACATCCTTGCGGGCGAGGAATTTCTTCCACTTGTCCATAAGAATCTCTTCCTTCGTTTTTGGATGCCTGCATTATACCCCAGAGCTTTCCATTTCTCAAGAAAGAAAAAAGATTTGCAAGCCTTGACAGGGAATTTGGTTTACGCTATACTAAAAACAGGTGCAAAATCGAGATTATTTTATGAAAAATGACAAACGTCAATTCTTTTTAGGAGGAGTATCCATGGATTACAACGTGTTGATTCAGAACAGAAAGTCTGCCCGCCAATTTACGGATAAGAAGGTGGGGGACGCTGTCTGCGCGGAGCTGGAAACCTATTATCAGAACGCCTGTCAGCGTTTGGTGCCGGGCATCCGCACCGAGCTGTGGATTTTCGGCGACCACACCCGCCAGGTGCTGGAGGGCGCGGCGGGCTACAATGAGTTCCTGGTGGGCGCACCCCAGTATCTGGTGCTGCTGTCCGAAAAGGCGGAGCTTGCCTATGAAAACGCGGGCTACATGATGGAGGATTTGGTGCTGAAGCTGGAGGACATGGGTTTCGGCTCCTGCTGGCTGACCTTCACTGACAGCGGCGCGGTCAAGGCGGCGCTGGGCATCGAGTCGGAACTGGAGGTCACCGCCATTGCGGCCTTCGGCTACCCCGCCAAGGCCAGAAAGCATATGCGCATCAACATTCTCAGTATGTCCAATGTGGACATCAGCGCCAAGCGGCACTATTTTGACCCCAAGCGTCCCGTGAGCGATATGGTGTTCCTGAACAGCTGGGGCGAAACCCAGGGCGTGGACGAGCACATCGGCTTCTACGACGATATGCTGTGGGAGGCCTTCTATGCTGCGTCTTTGTCGCCCAGCTACCTGAACCGGCAGGCCTACGGCTTCGTCATGGTGGACGGTCAGGTGGTGCTGGTCAGCCGTCCCGACGAATACAACACGGAAATCGACGGCAAGCTGAGCCTTGGCGCAGTCATGCTGCACTTTGCTGCCGCGGCCTCCGCCTGGGCGGGAAAGGTCACTTGGAAGCTGAGTAAGGATGCCAGGCAGATTGCCCTGCCCGAGGGCTACAGCGTGGTTGCTTCCTGCACTCTGTAAAACCGATACATAATGCAGCCCCGCCGGGTAAAGGCG
>JAXEXE010000185.1:0-13469 GCA_034113565.1 Faecousia sp. | reverse complement strand
GGGTCTTGTCGGCGAAGGCGCTGAGGGCCTCCCGCACGGGGGTGAACCACTTGCCGTTGTAGATCAGGTCCGCGAAGTCCACGGCCAGCTTGGCCTTCATGTGGGCGGAGTCCTTGTCGACGGTGATCATCTCCAGGCACTGGTGTGCCTTGTAGAGGATGGTGCCGCCGGGCGTTTCGTACACGCCCCGGTCCTTCATGCCAACCAGCCGGTTCTCAACAATGTCGATGATGCCGATGCCGTTGGCGCCGCCCAGCTTGTTCAGCTTTTCGATGATCTTGGAAGCCTTCATCTTCTCGCCGTCGATGGCAACGGGAGCGCCGGCCTCGAAGTCGATGGTCACATAGGTGGGTTCGTCGGGGGCCATCATGGGAGACACGCCCATTTCCAGGAAACCGGGCTTGTCGTAGTCAGGCTCGTTGGCGGGGTCTTCCAGATCCAGACCCTCATGGCTCAGATGCCACAGGTTCTTATCCTTGGAGTAGTTGGTCTCCCGGCTGATCTTCAGAGGCACATTGTGGGCCTCGGCGTAGTCGATCTCCTCGTCCCGGGACTTGATGTCCCACTCCCGCCAGGGAGCGATAATCTTCATGTTGGGCGCGAACCGCTTGATCGCCAGTTCAAACCGAACCTGATCGTTGCCCTTGCCGGTAGCGCCGTGGCAAATGGCGTCCGCGCCCTCCGCCAGTGCGATTTCAGCCAACTTCTTGCCGATGACGGGACGGGCAAAGGCGGTGCCCAGCAGGTAAGTCTCGTACTTGGCGTCCATCTTCAGGGCGGGGATGATGACCTCGTCCACCATCTCGTCCACCAGATCGGCAACGATCAGCTTGCTGGCGCCGGTGGCGATGGCCTTGGCCTCCAGACCCTCCAGTTCGTCGGCCTGACCCACGTTGCCGGCAACGGCAATGATCTCGGGATTGTTGTAATTCTCCTTCAGCCAGGGGATGATGATGGAAGTATCCAGACCGCCGGAATAAGCCAGCACGATCTTCTTGATGGAATCCTTGTTATTCATATATACAGCCTCCGTATGAATAATATTCACTTCTTTGTGAGTAATAATACAGGGATTATACTCCCGGCAAAGACATTTGTCAACGGCATATTCCCACTTTTTTCCCCATCCGGTTCTTTTCGGAACTATGCCCGGATTTGGCTGGATGCGCCCCCGGTTTACAGGTAAAATTCACAAAGACCCCGGGATCGTTTCTCCCGGTTCCCCGCTTCACCCTGTTTGTATTGTATAACTATACAGAGAATGCGGATAAAAATAACACCACAGGTTTCCCTGTGGTGTTATTGGGGTAACGCTTACAGCAGGTTGTCGGTATTGATCCAGCCCAGATCGGTCTTGGCCATCTTGCCGACGATCTCGTAGATATCTACCACGGACATTCTGGCGTAGGTGCCGGTAGCGGTGGTGCAGTTGACATCGGAGTAGGCCACGGTGTTGTCGTTGTAGACCACGCGGGCATCCACAGCGCCGCTGACACAGGGTTCCAGATCCACATAGTACAGGTAGATCCAGCCGGCATCGCAGCGGCCCCAGGCCATGTTCTCGGAGATGGTGGTCTCATAGATGACCAGAGATGCGCCATTTCTCAGCTTGGTGGTGACCTTGCTGCCGGTGGAAGCGGAAGCGCGGACATTGACCTCGCTGGCACGGATGACCTTGCCCTTGTACTTATAGCCGCTGGAGTTGGTCACGAAGCCGCCGGTGCCGGTGTTGCCGGTGCTGCCCATGACAGGCTCAGAGGCAGCGGGAGCGGTGGGCTCTGTAGCGGCAGACTCATTGACGTAGTAAGCGCCTTCGGTCATGTAGTCCAGACGAATCCAGCCGGTGCCCTCCTCGGTCTCAATACGGCCCCAGACCTTGTCATCATCAATCTGCAGAGCAGTGACCTTGACCTGATCGCCCTTCTTCAGTTCCGTAACCTTATCGGAGCTCTGGGTCGCTTCCTTCCGGACCTTCAGTGTATCCGCGCCGGTCAGGGTGTGAACCTTCTCGTCCAGTGCGGTCAGCTCCAGGTTCTTCTCGGGGTCCTGAATCCAGCCGTCGTTAACCCGCGCCCAATAGGTGGTGGTCGTAACGGTGGTCACGGTGTTGCTGTCACCGGAGGTATCCTTATCGGACTTCACCTTCTGGGTGACCTCTGCCAGCTCATGAATGGTCACATTGTCGCCGGCAGACAGGCTTCTGACAATATTCTGCTTGTATTCATCCGGTCTCTCGGCCAGGTCGATCTCCACAGGCTCCTTGAACACGGTGCAGCTGCCGGTAACATGACCGGTGTACACAGCGGTGGTGGTGGTCTTCTCAATGTCGTCGAAGGAATCCACCAGCGTACCCTTGCTGGGATCCTCCTGGGCCTCAGGCGTCACAGGATTGTACTTGACCATGGAAATGTAATCCATGCAGACCCAGCCCTGTTCCGTACGGCCCCACTTGGCGGCGCCGCCGGTCTTCACTTCCAGAATCTCGACCTTCGTACCAGGCAGCAGCTTGCCCACAGCGGCATAGCCGATGCCCGCCCCCTGACGGACGTTCACGCCGGAATAGGTGTTGGCAACGATACCGGTGCCGGTGCCGTCGGTGGAGACGGTATTTCCGGAGGAATCGGTAACCTTGTTGGCATCCTCAATGGTGCCCACACGGACATTCAGATACTTGGCGGAAACCCAGCCGTCCTTTTCATAGTCATAGACACCGTTCTGGTTGGTATCCAGCTTGTACCACTCGTCCTTCTTGGATTCCCAGACGCGAACCGTCGTTCCACGCTTCAGGGAACCGGTCACAGCGCCGTAGAGAGCGCCGGTTTTCCGGACACGCACGGTGTCGGTATCGACAACGGTCGCAATCAGCCCGGTATCGTGATCGTCTTTCTTCTTCTCCTCGTCCAGCTTGACCTCGTTCGTGCGCTTGACATACTTGGATGCCAGGTTGATCCAGCCGGTCTTCGTGCCGACAGCGCCGGCATCGATCGCGTCTACCACAGTCATCTTGCCCCAGATGTTCTCGTTCATCAGGCAAACCAGGCTGACCTCAACACGAACGCCCTTATTCAGGGTAAAGGCCAGTGCGGCGCCGTCACCGGCAGCCTGACGGACATTGGTGGTATCGGCAACAACCGTGTAGTCCACGGGATCCAGAACAACGGAGAAGCTCACCGCGTCTCCCAGAGGATTGTCTGCCAGGGAAACGGGAATCCAGCCGCTTCTGGTAACCGTAATATCCTTATCCTTCTTATCCTTCTCAGGGTTCTTCCAGGACACCTTCGCCCAGGTCGCGTTGTCGCCGCCGAAGGGAGCGACGGACAGGGTGCTGAACTTGATATCCTTGGTGCCGCTGGGGATATAATTGCGGGAATTGCCCATGGCATCCGTATAGGAAACCAGCGCGTTGGCGTCGCCGGCAGCCGTATAGACGTCCACATCCGCAGTGACCTTGCCAGTGAACGCGTAGGAAGCAACGCCGTCATCGGAGACCGTCTTGCCGCTGACCATGGTCACAGAGGTGTAGGTCAGGCAGATCCAGCCCGCGTCGCACTTGCCCCAGCGGTGACCGTTGACGGTCTTGATCTCGTAAAGCTTAACAGTATCATCCTTATACAGCGCGCCGACAATCTTGTTGTCGGTACCGGCGCCGTTGCGGACATTCAGGTAGCCATTGTAGGTAACCACCGCAGTTGCGATCACGTCACTGCCCACGGCATCCGCCTTGGGAGCGCCGATGCGGACCCAGCCGCCCAGTGCGACGGAGTAGCCCCAACGGTTGCCGGACTTGTCGATGAAGTCATTGTCGATCTGCACGGTACCGGAAGCCTTGGCGCTGAGCGTGGCTGCCTTGGTATCCGGGTCGGTGTAAACCTTGGTGGAGACCAGTTCCTTTTCGGTGACGGTATAGTTCGCTGCCGGAGCAGTGGTCCCGGAGTAGTCAGCCTGCCAGTGGGCATACAGGATCTTGCCGGCGCAGTCCTTGGTCAGCTTGGGCATCCACTCGTCGTCGGCGGTGTACCAGCCCAGGAAAATTTCGCTGCCGTTGGTCGCCTTGATGTGGTCTACTTCCTTACTGGAGTCATAGCGCATGGTGTAAGTGTTGCCATCGCCCTGGGCAATCTGACCACCGTTCGCATCATACTTGACCGTCTTGAAATTGCTGGGAATGGTGTTGGAGTACACACCGTTGACGTACATATTGACTTCCACCTGATGACGCTCATACTGACCGTCGTTCAGGTTCTGCATAACACTCAGCAGCTCGTTGGCGCCGGCCTTGCTGAGAATGGCGCTCTTCAGGGCGCCGGTGCCAGTGAGCCAGGCTGTGCCCGCGCCATGGCTGTAGATCACCAGCGCGTCATGCTGATTCTGGGTTAAAGTAAGGCCATTTTGGGAAGCAAAGCTGTTGACCTGCTTATCCAGCTCGGCCAGATATGTACGAAGCTCGGTATCCGCCTTCTTCTCGGTGATCGTGTGCTCATTCTCCACCGTATTCTTGGGCTGACCCTTCGTATCAAAATGGTGCTTTTCCGTGCACACCGTGCCGTAGCCGGTGCGGAATTCAGAGCCGGACACATAATAGCATGTACTTCTGAAGCTGGTTAACTGCTTCAAAACCGTAATTGCAGCCTCGCTGATCTTGTTCTCAGCGGCGGAAGCGGTGACGGGCACCAGACCAACCAGCAGAACGAGAGCCAGCAACGCGCATACAAATCTCTTCTTCATAAGCTCTTACTCCTTTTTCTTATGTAAGTAACGGTATTATAACAGACTCGTTTACAAATTGCAATACCTTTTTGAAAATAATTACATTTTTGTTACAATATTTTTCCTTCTACCAAATTCGACTTCAGTATACCACTGAAACAGTGCGAATTTTGTCATATTTCAGGGGAATATTTCAAAATGGGGAGAAAAAGCTTGTAACCATTTTCGTTTCCGCTCCGGGAAGGGGCATTGACTTTCGTTTTGGGCACTGTTATACTCAATGAAATCACTCAGGAGGAAGACGCTATGGAAAACAAAAAGGCCCTTGTGGGCATGAGCGGCGGCGTGGACAGTTCTGTTGCGGCGTTTCTGATGCAGCGGCAGGGCTACGACTGCATCGGCGTTACCATGCGGCTCTACGACAGCCCCACCGAAGAGAGCACCTGCTGCTCGCTGGACGATGTGGAGGACGCCCGTGCGGTTGCCACGCGGCTGGGTATCCGCCACTACGTTTTCAACTTTAAGGACGATTTTGACCGGCAGGTCATTCAGAAATTTGTCACCAGCTACGAACAGGGCCTGACCCCCAACCCCTGCATTGACTGCAACCGATATCTGAAATTTGACCGGCTTCTGCGGCGGGCCCGGGAGCTGGGCTGCCAGTGGGTCGTGTCCGGGCACTATGCCCGCATCCGGCAGGAGAACGGCAGATACCTATTATATAAGGCGGCGGACAGGGCCAAGGATCAGACCTACTTCCTGGCCTGCCTGAATCAGGAACAGCTTTCCCATATCCGGTTTCCGCTGGGAGATCTGACCAAGACGCAGGTCCGGGAAATCGCCGGGGAAAACGGTTTTGTCAACGCCCGGAAGCGGGACAGTCAGGACATCTGCTTCGTTCCCGACGGGGATTACGGCGCGTTTTTGCAGCGCTACACCGGTAAGACCTTCCCCGAGGGTGACTTTCTGAACCTTCAGGGGCAGGTGGTAGGCCGGCACCGGGGCGCGGCCTGCTACACAAAGGGTCAGCGCAAGGGACTGGGCCTTGCCATGGGGGAGCCTGTGTATGTCTGCGATAAGGATATGGTGCGCAACACCGTCACCGTCGGTCCCAACGAGAGCCTCTACTCCCCTTCCCTGCGGGCAAAGGACTGGAATTGGTATCCCTTCGAGACACTGGAATCCCCCCTTCGCGTCACCGCCAAAACCCGGCACAGCCAGTTTGAGCAGGCAGCCACGGTATACCCGGAAGAAAACGGCTTTGCCCGGGTGGAATTCGACGAGCCGCAAAGGGCAGTGACCCCCGGTCAGGCCGTGGTGCTGTATGACGGGGATATGGTTGTCGGCGGAGGAACCATTGTGGAGTGAGGAATGAGGAGTGTGGAGTGTGGAGTGATTACTCTTATTCCTAACTTCTAACTCCTCACTCCTAACTCCTCACTCCTCACCGAAAAAGAGCGGGTCGCCCCGCTCTTTTTCTTATAGGTTCTTCACAAACAGCGCCCGGATGGCGTTGAGGACCGCCAGAATCATGACGCCCACGTCCGCGAGAATCGCCAGCCACATATTGCCCAGTCCCACCGCGCCGAGGATCAGGCAGATGACCTTGACCCCGATGGCAAACCAGATGTTCTGCTTGACAATCCGCAGACATTTCCGGGAAATGCGGATGGCCTTGGCAATTTTCAGAGGGTTGTCGTCCATGAGCACCACGTCTGCCGCTTCGATGGCGGCGTCGGAGCCCATGGCGCCCATGGCGATGCCGATGTCCGCCCGGGCCAGCACCGGGGCGTCATTGATGCCGTCGCCCACAAAGGCCAGCTTCTCCTTTTCGCTTTTGGAGGAAAGAATTTCTTCTACCTTGCCCACCTTGTCACCGGGCAGCAGCTCGCTGTGGTATTCGTCGATGCCAAGTTCCTCTGCGACGGCCTTCGCCACAGGCGCAGCGTCGCCGGTGAGCATGACGGTTTTCTTCACGCCGGCTTTTTTCAGGGCGGCGATGGCCTGCTTCGCGGTATCCTTCACAGTGTCCGACACCACGATATACCCGGCATAGGCCCCATTCACCGCCATGTGCACCACCGTGCCCACAGCGGACACCGGTTCTGCGGCAATATTCAGAGCTTTCATCAGCTTTTCGTTGCCTGCCGCCACGGCTGCGCCGTCCACCGATGCCGTGATGCCGTGACCGCTTTTTTCCTGAATGTCCGTCACCCGGCCCGGCTCCAAGGGCTTTCCATAGGCCGTGAGAATGCTTCTGGCGATTGGGTGGGAGGACGCGCTCTCCGCGTAGGCCGCGTATTCCAGCAGCTTTTCCGGGGTACCCACCACATTGTGGATTTCGCTGACCGCAAAAACGCCCTTTGTCAGGGTGCCGGTTTTATCGAACACCACACAGGTGGTCTGAGAAAGGGTTTCCAGATAGTTGCTGCCCTTGACCAGAACGCCCTGATTGCTGGCCCCGCCGATGCCCGCAAAAAAGCTTAGGGGAATGCTGATGACCAGCGCGCAGGGGCAGCTGATGACTAAGAAGGTCAGGGCCCGGTACAGCCAGTCGGTCACGAGGGTCAGAAGCGGGCCGTTGTAGCCCAGCAGCAGCTGTACGATGGGCGGCAGAACTGCCAGCGCCAAAGCGCCGCCGCAGACTGCCGGGGTGTAAACCCTCGCGAATTTGCTGATAAAGTCCTCGGACTTACTCTTGCGGGAGCTGGCGTTTTCCACAAGCTCCAGAATTTTCGACACGGTGGATTCCCCGAAGCCGGTGGTGGTGCGGATTTTCAGCACGCCGGAAAGGTTAATGCAGCCGCTGATGACGCTGTCCCCTGCCCCGATTTCCCGGGGCATACTCTCGCCGGTGAGGGCGCTGGTGTTCAGGCTGGACTGACCCTCCACCACCACGCCGTCGATGGGCACCTTCTCGCCGGGCCGCACCACAATGATGGTTCCGACCGCCACTTCCTCCGGGTCAACCTGGGTGAGTACCCCATCCACTTCTACATTTGCGTAGTCCGGGCGGATGTCCATGAGCTGGCTGATGTTTTTGCGGCTCTTGCCCACGGCATAGCTTTCAAACAGCTCGCCGGTCTGGAAGAGCAGCATGACCGCCACCGCCTCGGCAAATTCCCCGCTTTGCTCCAGCAGGGCGATGGCGAAAGCGCCCACTGTGGCAATGGCCATGAGGAAGCACTCGTCCAGCACCCGCCCGTTGCGGATGCCCCGCCAGGCCTTCGCCAGAATGTCGTGGCCCACAATATAATAAGGGATAAGGTACAGCACGAACAGCACCGCCGTGCGCACCGGCTCTTCAAAGGGAAGCAGCCCCTTCCCCAGCCCCAGCGCAAGGAGCAGCGCCGCCGCCGCGATGATCCGCCTAAGAAGTTTTTTCTGTTTGTTTGACATAGTACGACCCCCCGAGAGAGTGTGAAGTGTGGAGTGTAGAGTGATGGTATCGTCTTCGGCGATGAATTTTAATATAAGTCGAAAAGCTCTTCACTCTCCACTCTTCACTCTCCACACTTAAAACTCAATTTCGCAGTCCGGCTCTACCTTGCGGCAGGCCTTCAGGACATTGGACATGACCGCAGCCGGGTCGGCCCCCTCGGCAAAGGTGACGCTCATTTTCAGAGCCATGTAGTTTACCGTGCAGTCGGCAACTCCGGCGACTTTTTTCGTGGCCTGCTCCATGAGGTTTGCGCAGTTAGCGCAGTCAACTTCGATTTTGTAGGTCTTTTTCATGATGAATACCCCTTTCATTTTTCTGTACATATGAGCACTTGTTCATCTGTTATAGGTATATCACAGATTGTCCTGCTTGTCAAGAGATAAAGGGGTTGTCTCACTAAGAAATTGTTTCGCCAAATAGTACAAAGGGAAAGAAAAAACTGTCATTCCGAGCCATCCGTAGGATGGTGTGGGAATCCGTTCTCTGTAAAATGCCAGTAACCTGAACATTTCAAGGGGTATACGGATTGCCACACCAGTGACTGCGGTCACTGGTTCGCAATGACAGTTCTTTCATTTGTGCATTTTTACTTTAGTGAGACAGCCCCTCAAAAGGTATTATTCCAATTCGAACGCGCCGGTATACAGCCGGTAGTAGGTTCCCTTCTGGGCCAGCAGCTCCTCGTGGCTGCCCCGCTCGATGATGCGTCCATGATCCAACACCATGATGCAGTCGGAATTGCGGATGGTACTCAGGCGGTGGGCAATGACGAAGACCGTTCTGCCGTGCATCAGGGCGTCCATGCCGTCCTGCACCAGCTTTTCCGTGCGGGTGTCGATGGAGGAGGTGGCCTCGTCCAGAATCATGACGGGAGGATCGGCCACCGCTGCCCGGGCAATGGCAATCAGCTGCCGCTGGCCCTGAGACAGGCTGGCCCCGTTGCCGGTGAGCACCGTCTGGTAGCCCTGAGGCAGGCGGGTGATAAAGTCATGGGCATTGGCCAGCTTCGCCGCCTTGATGCAGTCCTCGTCGGTGGCATCCAGCTTGCCGTAGCGGATGTTATCCATCACCGTGCCGGTGAACAGGTTGGTCTCCTGCAAAACCACGCCCAGAGACCGCCGCAGATCGGGCTTGGCAATCTTGTTGATGTTGATATTGTCGTAGCGGATTTTGCCGTCGGCAATGTCGTAGAACCGGTTAATCAGGTTCGTAATGGTGGTCTTACCCGCGCCGGTGGCGCCCACGAAGGCGATTTTCTCGCCGGGATGGGCGTACAGCGTCACATCATGGAGCACAGTTTTCTCCGGAACATAGCCAAAGTCCACCCCGTTCATGGTGATATCGCCCTTCAGCTCGGTGTAGGTCACAGTTCCGTCGGCCTTGTGGGGGTGCTTCCACGCCCAGCGGCCGGTACGCTTGTCGGACTCGGTGATATTGCCGCTGCCGTCAATTTCCGCGTTGACCAGCCGGACATAGCCCTCGTCCTGCTCCGGCTCCTCGTCCATCAGTTCAAAAATCCGCTCCGCGCCGGCCAGGGCCATGACGATGGAATTGATCTGATTGGACACCTGAGAAATGGGCATATTGAAGGAGCGGGACAGGGTCAGGAAGCTGATAAGCTTGCCCACACTCAGCAGCTTGCCCCCGGACATCACCGTCATCAGGCCGCCCACAATGGCCAGCACAGCGTACTGGGCGTAGCCCAGGTTGTTATTCAGGGGGCCCATACAGTTGGAGTAGGCGCCCGCCAGGTAGGCATCCCCCCGCAGCTTCTCGTTCAGCTCGTCAAACTGCTGTTTGCAGGTATCCTCGTGGGTGAAGACCTTCACCACCCGCTGACCGTTGATCATTTCCTCCACATAGCCATTCACCGCGCCCAGAGAGCGCTGCTGACCGATGAAGAATTTGGCGGAACGGCCCGCGATCACCTTGGTGGCATAGACGATAACCAGAACGGTGAGCAGCTGCAAAACCGTCAGAATCGGTGAGGTAATCAGCATGGTCACCAGCACCACAACCAGCGTCACTACGGAAGACGCGCACTGGGGGATAGACTGGGAGATCATCTGCCGCAGGGTGTCGATGTCGCTGGTGTAGCGGCTCATGATATCGCCGGCGGTATGGGTGTCAAAGTAGCGGATGGGAAGGGTCTGCATATGGGTGAACATCTGATCCCGGATGGTCTTCTGGGTGCCCTGACTGACCTTCACCATCAGGAAATTGCACAGGAAGGAGGACACCATGCCCACAAGGTAAATGCAGGCCATCATGGTCAGGAACCGGAAAAGGGGTCCAAAATCGGGACTCACCTGCCCCAGCATGGGGGTGATGTAGTCATCCACCAGCGTGCCCAGAGAGGCGGAGCTGGCGGCCTGGGCCACGGCGCTGAACACCACGCACAGGCCTACCACAATCAGGGTGCCCCGGTATTTGAGCATATAGGACAGCAGCCGGGAAAGGGTCTGCTTCGGCTTTTTCGCCAGGCGGCCGTCGCCGCGCATTCTGACAGGAGGCATTTATTCCATCGCTCCTTTCGTCTGGGATTCGTAGACCTCGCGGTAGATATCGCTGGTTCTGAGGAGTTCGTCATGCTTGCCCTGGGCCACGATTCTGCCGCCGTCCATGACCAGAATCAGGTCGCACTCCTGCACCGAAGCGATGCGCTGGGCGATGATGATTTTCGTGGTTTCGGGAATCTCCCCGGACAGGGCCTGCCGGATGGAGGCATCGGTGCGGGTATCCACGGCGGAGGTGGAGTCGTCCAGAATCAGAATCTTCGGCTTTTTCAGCAGGGCCCGGGCAATGCACAGCCGCTGCTTCTGACCGCCGGAGACGTTGGTGCCGCCCTGCTCGATGTGGGTATCGTAGCCATCGGGGAAGGAGCGGATAAATTCATCGGCACAGGCAATCTGACAGGCATGGGTGATCTCTTCATCCGTGGCGTTGGGATTGCCCCAGCGCAGATTTTCCCGGATGCTGCCGGAGAACAGCACATTCTTTTGCAGCACCATGGACACCGCGTCCCGCAGCCGCCTAACGTCGTAATCCCGGACATCCACGCCGCCGACCTTGATGCTGCCCTCGCTGGCGTCATACAATCTGGGAATCAGCTGCACCAGCGTGGATTTACCGGAGCCGGTACCGCCCAAAACGCCCACAGTCATACCGGAGGCAATGTGCAGGTTGATGTTTTCCAGCGCGTCCCGGTCGGCGGTTTTGGAATATCGGAAGGACACGTTGTCAAAGTCCACAGAGCCGTCTTTCACAGTTTCCATGGGATTCTCATGATTTTTCAGCTCTGGCTGCTCCACCAGGATTTCCGTGGTCCGGCGCATGGGGGCACGGGACATGGTGACCATGACGAACACCATGGACAGCATCATCAGGGAGCTGAGAATCTGGGTGGTAAAGGTGAACATGGAGGTCAGCTGACCGGTGGTCAGGCCCAGGTTGGCGTTGTTGCCGGAGGCCACCACCATGGTGGCACCCACATAGGAAATCACCAGAATACAGGTGTACACCGCGAACTGCATCAGGGGGTTGCCGAAGGCCATGGTCTGCTCTGCCTTACAGAAATCCTTGTAAATGCTCTCGGACACGGAGGAGAATTTGTCCGTCTCCCGGTCCTCCCGGACGAAGGACTTGACCACCCGGATACCGTGGACGTTCTCCTGCACCACGTTGTTCAGCTTGTCATAGGTCTTGAACACCCGGTCAAACACCGGGAACACCATGCGGATCAGGATGAACAGCCCCAGTCCCATCAGCGGCAGCACCACGCAGTAGATGATGCACAGCCGGGGGCTGACGGAAAAGGCGTTGGCCGTCGCCAGAATCAGCATCATGGGGCAGCGGATGGCCATACGGATCAGCATTTGGAAGGTCATCTGGATATTCGCCACATCCGAGGTCAGCCGGGTGACAATGGACGCGGTGGAGAATTTATCGATGTTGCCAAAATCAAAATCCTGCACCTTATAATACATATCGCGGCGCAGGTTCCGGGCAAAGCCCGTGGCGGCGTAGGACGCCATCACCGCGGAGGCGATGCCGAAAATCAGGGAAATCAGGGCGTACAGCACCAGCAGGCCGCCGTTGCTTACGACGGCTCCCATGTTGCCCACGCTGACGCCCTCGTCCACCACCTTCGCCAGCACCAGCGGGATTTTGGTTTCCATGTAAACCTCGCCCACCATGCAGACCGGGGCCAGAATTGCGGGCCATTTGTACTCCCGGACACACCGGGAAAGCGTCTTTATCATGTTTTGGTTTCCTCCTTTTCATTTTGCCTTCCCCTCTGGGGAAGGTGGCAGCCCGCAGGGCTGACGGAAGAGGTGTCTTCTTTCTCGCAAGGCACCGGACAGACATTTTCGATGGCGCGCTGCAAAAATTGGGTAAACAGCGTCTTTTCCTCCTGGGTAAAGCCCTGAACAATGCGGCTTTCGTTTTCCGTGATCACCGCGTGCATCCGCTCGTGGCAGGCAAGGCCCTTCCCGGAAATGATAATCTGTCTGCTTCGGCGGTCATTGGGGTCCGTCTTCAGCTCCAGAAAGCCCTTCTGTTCCAGCCGGGACAGCAGGCCCGAGACGGTGGGGTGGGTCAGGTGCAGCTCCGCCTCCACATCCTTGGCATAGGTGGGCTGCTCCCCCCGGTGGACGACGAAGGCCATAAGCCGCCCCTGTGCGGCAGTCAAATTCAGTTTATTCAGCGCGTCCGTCATGGTCTGATCGGTGCACCAGTGGAGAATCCGAATCAGGTGCCCGTAATGCACGCTCAAGTCATCACCCCCCAAATAAATACGTAGCGTGCTACATAATAGCAGATTCTACGAAAGTACGCAAGTGGTTTTGTAAATTGTTTACAATTTCTTCCCATTTGTATGACCGGCGCGGCCTGCGCATATACTACGGCTGAGGTGACAGAAATGAAAGAGGACGAAAAAAAGCCGCTTTCCTGGGAAGCGGCTGACCCCAAGCCCCCGGTGATTCATTCCGGGCGGATGGAAAACAGGACAAGGAATTAAAAAGCTTATCGGGTTAACTCAGCAGATAGATAAATTGTAATTTGCGGGGATGCCCCCGCGGGCAATGCGTGCACGGCTGGTCTGTAATCGTTACTTCCCTGACCCGCTCGGTATCGTTACCCGGTACCGTTGGGGGGGGTCATGACCCCGCCGACCCGGTTTCGATGATATGTAGCCTATGATGAATGGTATTTGGTAGGTTTTCCGCCGCACGTTTTCCGTTGGACGAAAGCACTATCCACGTCCAACGTGATCGGCGGAGTCATGACTCCGCCCTACGCATTGGCCCGTCAAATT
>JAXEXE010000184.1:0-13155 GCA_034113565.1 Faecousia sp. | reverse complement strand
CGTCCTGCTACCCCAAGCGGATTTTGAATGTGCATCCCTCCCTGATTCCGTCTTTCTGCGGCGAGGGCTTCTACGGCCTGCGGGTGCATCAGGCGGCGCTTGACTACGGCGTGAAGGTCACGGGAGCCACCGTACACTTTGTCAACGAAATTCCCGACGGCGGCGAGATCATCGCCCAGAAGGCCGTCTACATCGAGCCCGGCGACACCCCGGAAACACTACAGCGCCGGGTCATGGAGCAGGCGGAGTGGATTCTGCTCCCCCAGGCGGCGGAAATGGTCTGCGCCGGACTGCGAAAATAATGGAGGCATTTCTATGAACGTCTACGAAACCAAAACCATAGCGGAGCGGCTGTCCGGCAACACCTACCCCGGCCGGGGCATTGTGCTGGGCGTGACTCCTGACGGCAAACAGGCCGTGGCCGCCTATTTCATTATGGGCCGCAGCGTCAACTCCCGGAACCGTGTCTTCGTGCAGGAGCCGGACGGCATCCGTACCGAGGCCCATGACCCCAGCCTGATGAAGGACCCCCACCTGATTATCTACCACCCTGTCCGGGAAGCGGGCTGCGGCCTGATCGTCACCAACGGCGACCAGACCGACACCGTCTGGGAATTCTTAGCCCGGGGCGAGAGCTGGGAAGCCGCCCTGCGCACCCGTCAGTTTGAGGATGACGGCCCCAACTGGACACCCCGGATTTCCGGCATTCAGGCTTTCGATGGCAGCTATAAAATGTCCATCCTGAAATCCGCTGACCCCGAGGGCAACGGTTGTGCCCGCTTCTTCTATGAATACCCCGCCACCGCCGGTCTGGGCCACTTCCTGCATACCTACGTCTGTGACGGTAACCCCGTCATTCCCACCTTCCAGGGCGAACCGGAGCGGGTGGAGATTCCCGCAGATATTGACGCATTTACCGCCGAGCTGTGGGAAAATCTGAACGAAGACAACAAGATTTCCCTGTTCGTCCGCTACACCGATCTGGAAACTGGCAAGCACGAGCAGCGGATCATCAATAAGCACGCTTAAGCAGGAGGACGAAACATGAACGAATTCGCACTGAAATACGGCTGCAACCCCAACCAGAAGCCCTCCCGCATCTACATGGCGGACGGCTCCGACCTGCCCATTACCATTCTCAACGGCCGCCCCGGCTACATCAACTTTCTGGACGCTCTGAACTCCTGGCAGCTTGTCAAGGAGCTGAAAGAAGCCACCGGCATGGTAGCGGTTACCTCCTTCAAGCACGTCTCTCCCACCTCCGCCGCCGTGGGAAAGCCTCTCACCGACACCCTGAAAAAGGCCTGCTTCGTGGACGATGTGCCCGAACTGGATGAAAGCCCGCTGGCCTGCGCCTACGCCCGGGCCCGGGGCACTGACCGGATGTGCTCCTTCGGCGACTGGGTGGCGCTTTCCGATGTGTGCGACGCCACCACCGCCAAGCTGATTGCCCGGGAGGTCTCCGACGGTGTTATTGCTCCCGGCTACACCGACGAGGCACTGGAGATTCTGAAAACCAAACGGAAGGGCAGCTACAACGTGGTGGCCATCGACCCCACCTACGTCCCTGCCGAGCAGGAGACAAAGCAGGTCTTCGGCATTACCTTCCAGCAGGGCAGGAATAATTTCAAGATCAACGCCGAGCTGCTGGAAAATATTGTTACAAAGAACAAGAATCTTCCTGAATCCGCCAAAATCGACCTGATTGTGGCGCTGATCACCCTGAAATACACCCAGAGTAACTCCGTCTGCTTTGCCTATGACGGACAGGCTGTGGGCGTTGGCGCGGGCCAGCAGTCCCGCATTCACTGCACCCGTCTGGCAGGTTCCAAGGCCGATACCTTCTTCCTGCGCCAGCACCCCAAGACCCTGGCCCTGCCCTTCCGCCCCGATCTGGGCCGCCCCAACCGGGACAATGTCATTGACGGCTACATCAACGGCAACGAAGAGGACGTCTGCGCCGACGGCATCTGGCAGAATTACTTCACCGAGAAGCCCGAACGGCTCACCGAGGAAGACAAGAAGTCCTTCCTGGCAAGCTTTGACGGCGTGGCTCTTGGCTCCGACGCCTTCTTCCCCTTCCCCGACAACATCAAGCGGGCCAAGGCCTCCGGCGTCAAGTACATCGCCCAGCCCGGCGGCTCCATCCGGGACGATCTGGTCATCGAGGAGTGCGACAAAAACGGTATGGTCATGGCCTTTACCGGCATGAGACTGTTCCACCACTGATTTTTTTAGTTTGGAGTGTGCAGTGAGGAGTGTGGAGTGAAAACGCTGCACTCCACACTCCTCACTCCTAACTCCACACTTTACGAAAGGTTTTGGGTATTATGAAACTGTTAGTCGTGGGCGGCGGCGGGCGGGAGCACGCCATCATCCGCTGTCTGAAAAAGAATCCCGAAGTCACCGAAATTTTTGCCCTGCCCGGCAACGGCGGCATCGCCGCTGACGCTACCTGCGTTCCCATTGGGGCTACCGATCTTGACGGCATCGTAAAGTTTGCCGTGGAAAATGCCATTGACTACGCTGTCGTTGCTCCCGACGATCCGCTGGTGCTGGGCTGTGTGGACGCGCTGGAAAGCAAGGGCATTCCCTGCTTCGGCCCCCGTGCCAACGCCGCCATCATCGAGGGCAGCAAGGTGTTCTCCAAAAATCTGATGAAAAAGTACGGCATTCCCACTGCGGAATATGCCGTTTTTGAGGACATGGACGCGGCCCTTGTCTATCTGGATACTGCACCTGTGCCC
This sequence comes from Faecousia sp., assembly GCA_034113565.1. Classification (GTDB taxonomy): domain Bacteria; phylum Bacillota; class Clostridia; order Oscillospirales; family Oscillospiraceae; genus Faecousia. Next base: position 10,408 of record JAXEXE010000184.1, on the reverse strand, counting down.
ACTGTTGTCAAGGCTGACGGTCTGGCTCTCGGCAAGGGCGTCATCATCGCCCAGACCCGGGAGGAAGCAAAGAAGGCCGTCCGGGACATGATGGAGGGTGGAATGTTCGGTAAATCCGGAAGTCGGGTGGTTATCGAGGAGTTCCTCACCGGCCCCGAGGTTTCCGTGCTGGCCTTCACTGACGGTAACGTGGTGAAGCCCATGGTGTCCTCCATGGATCACAAGCGCATCGGCGACCACGACACCGGCCTGAACACCGGCGGCATGGGCACCGTAGCGCCCAACCCCTACTACACCGCCGAAATCGCCGACCGGTGCATGAAGGAAATCTTCCTGCCCACCATTGCCGCCATGAACGCCGAGGGCCGCACCTTCAAGGGCTGTCTGTACTTCGGCCTGATGCTCACGCCCCAAGGCCCCAAGGTCATCGAGTACAACTGCCGCTTCGGTGACCCCGAGACCCAGGTGGTGCTGCCGCTGTTGGAAAGCGACCTGCTCACCATCATGCGCTCCTGCACCAATGGTACACTGGCGGACACAGAGGTCAAGTTCTCCGATAAAAACGCCTGCTGCGTGATTTTGGCATCCAACGGCTATCCTGTCAGCTACAAGAAGGGCTTTGAGATCACCATGACCCCCGAAGCGGCTGAGCACACCTTCGTGGCGGGGGCCAAGCTGGAAAATGGAAGGCTTCTCACCTCCGGCGGCCGGGTTACCGGCACCACTGCCATTGCGGACACGCTGGCAGACGCCATCCGGGAGGCCTACCGCCTGTCCGATGGGGTGAAGTTTGAGGGGGCCTACCGCAGAAGCGACATTGGCCAGCGTGCTTTGCAGGCAGGGAAATAAATCAAGGAGGAAAACCCATGGTTTATCGCGTTTATGTTGAAAAAAAGGAGGGCCAGACCCACGAGGCGTCCAGCCTTCTGAAGGAAATCCGGGACTTTTTGCAGATTCACAGCCTTACCGGGCTGCGGGTGCTGAACCGCTATGACGCGGAGAATATGGACGAAGAACTGTTCCGCTATGCCGTGAACACCGTGTTCTCCGAGCCCCAGGTGGACAACGTGAGCTTCGAGGTGCCCCAGGGCCAGACGGTCTTTGCCGTGGAGCCCCTGCCCGGTCAGTACGACCAGCGGGCCGACTCCGCCGCCCAGTGCATTCAGATCATCTCCCAGGGCAACCGCCCCACTATTCGCACGGCCAAGGTCTATGTCCTTACCGGCGACGTAAGTGAGGACGAGCTGGCTGCCATCAAGAAGTACGTCATCAACGCCGTGGAGAGCCGGGAAGCGTCTCTCGATATGCCGGAGACGCTGGCGGTTCAGTATGCGATTCCTGAGACGGTAGCTACCGTCACCGGCTTTATTGGCATGGACGAAACCGCTCTTGCCGAACTGCTGGACAAGCTGGGCCTTGCCATGGATTTGGACGACTTGAAATTTCTGCAAGCCTATTTCCGGGACGAGGAGCACCGGGACCCCACCATCACCGAAATTCGGGTGGTGGACACCTATTGGTCCGACCACTGCCGCCACACCACCTTCTCCACCCACTTGGACAGCATCGACATTGAAGCCCCCGCCGTACAGGCAGCCTATGAGCAGTACCTTGCCGCCCGGGTGGAGGTCTACGGCGAGGAAAAGGCAGCGGCCCGGCCCCAGACCCTGATGGACATTGCCACCATCGGCGCCAAGACCCTGAAAAAGAGGGGTATGCTGCCGGAGCTGGACGAGAGCGAGGAAATCAACGCCTGCTCCATCCACATGGACGCCGAGGTAAACGGCGAGAAGCAGGACTGGCTGCTGATGTTCAAGAACGAGACCCACAACCATCCCACAGAAATCGAGCCCTTCGGCGGTGCGGCAACCTGCATCGGCGGCTGCATCCGTGACCCCCTGTCCGGTCGGGCCTACGTCCATCAGGCCATGCGGGTCACCGGTGCCGGCGACCCCCGGAAGTCCCTGAAGGACACCCTGCCCGGCAAGCTGCCCCAGCGGAAGCTCTGCCAGACCGCCGCGGCGGGCTATTCCTCCTACGGCAACCAGATCGGTCTTGCCACCGGTCACGTTGCCGAGCTGTACCACGAGGGCTACATCGCCAAGCGCATGGAGTGCGGCGCTGTTGTTGCTGCCGCCCCCGCGGAAAATGTCCGCCGGGAATGCCCCGCTCCCGGGGATGTGGTGATCCTGCTGGGAGGCCGTACCGGCCGTGACGGCATCGGCGGCGCCACCGGCTCCTCCAAGAGCCACAATCTGAAATCCCTGACCACCATGGCTTCCGAGGTCCAGAAGGGCAACGCCCCCGAGGAGCGGAAGATTCAGCGGCTGTTCCGTGACAGCAAGGTCACCCGGCTCATTAAGCGCTGCAACGACTTCGGCGCCGGCGGCGTATCCGTTGCCATCGGCGAACTGGCGGACGGCTTGCGGATTGATCTGGACGCCGTGCGGAAGAAGTACGATGGTCTGGATGGCACCGAGCTGGCAATCTCCGAGTCTCAGGAGCGGATGGCGGTAGTCGTGGCCCCCGAGGATGCCGACGCCTTCATCGCCGCTGCCGAGAAGGAAAATCTGGAAGCCTACCGGGTTGCCGTGGTTACCGAGGAGGCCCGGATGGTCATGAGTTGGAAGGGCAACGAGATTGCCAACCTGTCCCGTGACTTCCTGAACACCAACGGCGCGGTGAAGCACGCGGATGTGAAGGTGAAGAATGCCAAGGCCCCTGAGAAGACAAGTCTGAGCCTGAAGAAAATCGCCTCCGGTCTGAAATTCGCCTCCCAGAGAGGTCTGGTGGAGCGGTTCGACGCCACCGTCGGCGCAGGCTCCGTGCTGATGCCCTTCGGCGGCAAGAATCAGGCCACTCCCGAGCAGGCCATGGCTGCCAAGCTGCCCGTTCTGCCCGGTCAGGAGACCGACGCCGCCAGCGTGATGGCATGGGGCTGTGACCCTGATCTGCTGAGCGCCGACCCCTTCACCGGCGCAAAGATGAGCGTCATTTCCTCCATGGCGAAAATTGTGGCCGCCGGCGCGGATTATAAGAAGGCCTACCTGACCCTGCAGGAGTTCTTTGAGAAGCTGAGGAACGAGCCGGAGCGCTGGGGCAAGCCCTTCCAGGCACTGTTGGGCGCGCTGGATGCCCAGCTGGGTCTGAACGCCGCCGCCATCGGCGGCAAGGACTCCATGTCCGGCACCTTCCTCGATAAGGACGTACCGCCTACGGTGATTTCCTTCGCCATCGCCCCTCTGAAGGCCGGTGATGTGATCTCTAACGAGTTCAAGGAAGCGGGCCATCCCGTTTACTGCTTCCGTCCCGAAAGCGGCAGCTATGAGGATCTGAAGAAGAGCTGGGAGCAGTTCCACGCCCTGTGCCAAGCCGGTAAGGTCAAGGCCGCCTGGGCTGTGGATGCCGGCGGCGTGGCGGAGGCCGTCATGAAGATGTCCTTCGGCAACTCCATCGGCTTTGTCGGTGAAAACGTGGATGCTTCCTATGGCGACATCGTCGCGGAACTGACTGAGGACTGCGCCTTCGGTCAGCGCATCGGTGTTACTACCGCAGAAGCTGCCATCACCCTCAACGGTGAGACCGTCTCCATTGGCGAGCTGTACGAGCTGAACACCGCTGTGCTGGAAAAGGTTTATCCCACCAAGACGGTGGAAACTGAGAAATCGGTTCCTACCTTCTCCAACCCCGGCGTATCCAGTCTGGCACCCGCTGTGAAGGTGGCGAAGCCCAAGGTGCTGATTCCCGTGTTCCCCGGCACCAACTGCGAGTACGACTCCGCCCGGGCCGTGATGGCTGCCGGCGGCGAAGCAGATATCGTGGTCATCCGCAACCTGACCGCCGACGATGTTGCCCGCAGCGTAGAGACGGTTGCCGCAAAGATCGCCGAAAGCCAGATGATTTTCATTCCCGGCGGCTTCTCCGGCGGCGACGAACCCGACGGCTCTGCCAAGTTTATCACCGCCTTCTTCCGCAACCCTGCCATCAAAGAGCAGGTGACGAAACTGCTGGAGCAGCGGGACGGCCTGATGTGCGGCATCTGCAACGGCTTCCAGGCGCTGATCAAGCTGGGTCTGGTGCCCTTCGGTAAGATCATCGACACCGACGATACCTGTCCCACCCTGACCTTCAACACCATCGCCCGGCACCAGAGCCGCATTGTCCGCACCCGGGTGGCCTCCAACAAGTCTCCCTGGCTGAGCCTGACCAATGTGGGCGACATCTACAATGTACCCATTTCCCACGGCGAGGGCAAATTCCTGGCCAGTGCCGAACTGGTGGAAAAGCTGGCACAAAACGGCCAGATTGCTACCCAGTACGTCGACCTCAGCGGCAATCCCACCATGGACGCCGCCTTCAACCCCAACGGCTCCGTCTGTGCCATCGAGGGCATCACCTCCCCCGACGGCCGGGTCTTTGGCAAGATGGGCCACAGCGAGCGCATCGGCGCGGGTCTGTACCAGAACGTTCCCGGTGAGTATGATATCCAGATGTTCAAGGCCGCTGTCAAGTATTTTAAGTAATTCGTAAACAGCAAACGCCCCGGTGCAAAAGCACCGGGGCGGTTGATTGTTGTCTGTACCATAGCCCCCTCCGCAAACCAGGGAGACTAGGTGTTTGTATTGCCCTTATTTTAGTTTTACAGCAGTTCCATACATCTGGAGATAGAAATAGGCAAAGCCATTTGTGTCCATGTCTATGTCCTGTCTCATGCAGATGACTGCATCGGCGCCTACTATGCAGGCTCTCTTCTTCAATTCCTGTGTTGCAATATAAAAGGCTGATTCGAAGTCATTCTGACCCACAGACCATTCACCGTAGAGAAATCCCCAATCTGACCTGTTCATAGACATAGTGCCTTGCATTTTCATCTTTTGAATTTCATTCCCATAGTGTAATTTCAGTGTGTCCAGCGTGCTTCCTAGCAGACCTTTGTTGGAAACCTGAAAGTAAACAGGACCGATGATATCATAGTCAGCCTTCAAGTCACCTGTAGTCACAATAACTTTGTTCAGAAGAGCCAAGTCGATTTTTTGCTTGTTGTCCGCCTCAGTTCTCTCATTGGAACTGCTGCCGGGAGAGGCAAAGGCAGGGAGTGTTTTTCCTTTGGAACCAATAAAAGAATCCTTTTCTGCCTTGGTCATCTTGCCCCAGATAAATGAATTCGTTGACATTGACCTATCGCAGGCCCCTCCGCAATTCGGACATTTATTCTTTCTCGGCTCCACCATATCTTTGCAGCTGGAGCAATAATTCAGCATTGCCATTTCTAAATTCCTCCTTACATACTCTAAAGGTTTTCTGCAATTTTGCACCATGGTGGATGACTATTATGATGGAATACTAAGCGAGATAGAAACCGAGCAGAACCCAATGGTGTTACGATTACCACCTGGCTTCGTAACGCATTGGTTGTCGGCCCTGCCGACCGTATTGTCTGCGGCGGCTCGCCGCTTAGCGGCTGCCTTTGTCGTAGGGGATGCCCTCGGCCTTGGGGGCACGGGACTTTTTCGACGTGAAGGCCAGCACCGCCAGCGTCACCAGGTACGGAAGCATCCGATACAGGTGAGAGCTGATGCCGATGTTCGCCAGAGTGAAGACGCCGTCGCCGTTGAGGTCGATGGAGCTGTAGGCCGCGGCAATGCACTTGAACAGGCCGAACAGCAGCGATGCGCCAGCGATGTTCAGGGGTTTCCAGTTGCCGAAGATCATAACCGCCAGCGCCAGGAAGCCGAAGCCTGCCACGTCGCCGTTGGCGGTGCAGTTGGCGGTGGTCAGGGAGTAGACAAAGCCGCCCATGCCGGCCAGCGCGCCGGAAATGGTGGTGCCGGCGTAGCGCATCTTGTAGACGTTGATGCCCAGACTGTCCGCTGCCTGGGGATTCTCACCGCAGGAGCGCAGCCGCAGGCCGAACCGGGTCTTGTACAGAATGATGGACAGGACGATGAAAACCAGAATGCAGATATAGGTCGCCAGGTACACCTTGTGGATGAAGGTTTCGCCCAGGAAGCCGATGTCCACGTTTTTCTTGATGCCGAAGGTGGACTTCTTAATCATGAACCAGGAGGCGGCGTCGCCGGTAGCCATTTGCAGAGTGTTCTGGTTGGCGAGAATCCGCACCAGGAACAGCACCAGCGCGGGAGCCATCATGTTCAGGGCAGTGCCGCCCACGGTCTGGTCGGCCTTCAGATTGATGGAGGCGAAGGACAGGAGCAATGAGAACACCGCGCCCATCAGGGCGGACACCAGCATGGCGAGAATTCCCAGCCCCTGCAGGGTCAGCCAGTCACCGCTGCGGGCGGCCTCGGTGAATACGTCAAAGCTCTGCATGGAGCGCACAAACAGCACGCCGATGAACGCGCCGAAGATCATAATACCTTCCAGTGCCAGGTTGATGATACCGCTGCGCTCGGCGAAGACGCCCGCCAGCGCCACGATCATCAGGGGCACCGCGTACAGAAGGGTCTGTTGAATCAGAAAACTCATGCTTGCTCTCCTCCTTCTTCGGTATTTTTCGGGTCATTCCTAGGAGGTTCCGCGTTGGCGTTGGATGCGCCCGCACGGTGCTTGCCGGTAATCAGCATCCGGATTACCAGCGAGAAGGCGCTCAGATACACGATTACAGAGATAATCACGTCGGTGATGTACTCATTGTACGCAGTCAGGCCCGTGAGCTGCTGGCCCACAATGTCCAGCATTGCCATGAAGATGGCGGTGAAGATGACGCCGATGGGGTTGCTCACCGCCAGCAGTGCCACGGGGATGCCGTTGAAGCCGATGGAGGGCAGGGACTGGTAGGTGGACCAGTAGAACTCGGTGTTGCCGGACAGCCAGTACAGCGCCGCGCCGCCGCCCGCCAGACATCCGGCAATCGCCATGGACAGCACGATGTTGCGCTTATCGTTGATGCCCGCGTACCGGGCGGCATGACGGTTGGAGCCGCAGGCCTTCAGCTGGTAGCCCATGGTGGTTTTGGTCATCAGAATGTAGACCGCAATGGCAATGAGCACGGCGATGAGAATGCCGCCGTTGACCTGAGAGTTGGGGAAGAGCTTGTCCAGGCCCAGCTTGGGAGTCGCCACACCGTTGTAGGAGGTCTTGTAAATATAGCCTGCCTTGGTGTTTTCCAGCACGTTTTTGAAGTTGCTGACGTCGAACGCCCAAGTGACAAGGTTTGCCGCCAGCCAATTGGTCATGATGCAGGCGAGAACCTCGTTGATGTTCAGGAAGGCCTTCAGCATACCGGGAATCGCACCCCAGAGTGCGCCCGCCAGGCACCCGCCCAGGAAGGCCAGAATCCAGATCAGCCCGGCGGGGACGCTGGTGGAAGGGATGCCCAGCGCGATCATCAGGGATGCCAGCGTGCCCATCAGGTACTGGCCCGGCGCGCCGATGTTGAACAGGCCCGTCTTGTAGGCCACCGCCACGGAAAGACCGGTCATGATCAGCGGCGTTGCCCGGAAGAGCATATTGCCGAGGGACTGGGCGTTGTAGCCCCAGACGAGCTGACCGGCGGCATTGCGGCCCTTGGACAGGATGCCGAAGAAGATCAGACGGACGCCGTCCCAGATACCGGAGGCGGTGATGGTGTCCTTGCTCAGACCCACGATCACCACAACCACAACACCGACCAGCAGACCGATGAGAATGGAGATCAGCGAGGCAAGGACTTTTTTCGTGGCGTCCTTTTCATAAAGGTTCAACAGGGTGTTCTTCATTGCCGGTTCTCTCCTTTCCCGCTGCGCTTGGCGCCTGCCATGTAGAGGCCCAGCTCCTGCACGGTGGTGGTTTTCGGGTCAAGCTCGCCCACGATTTCGCCCTCGTACATGACGAGAATCCGGTCGGAGACGTTCATGACCTCATCCAGCTCCAGCGACACCAGCAGCACGGCCTTTCCGGCGTCCCGCTGGGCAACCAGCTGCTTGTGAATATATTCGATGGCGCCCACGTCCAGACCGCGGGTGGGCTGCACCGCCACCAGCAGGGGATTCTCCCGGTCCAGCTCCCGGCCGATGATGGCCTTCTGCTGGTTGCCGCCGGACATACTCCGGGTCGGGGTGACGGGACCCTGACCGCTGCGGACATCGTACTGGTCAATAATCTTTTCCGCGTACTGCCGCACCGCGTCCCGGCGGATGAAGCCCATGTGCTGGAACCGGGGGTCCTCAAAGGATTGCAGCACCAGATTGTTTTCCAGCGTGTCGTCCAGCACCAGACCGTGCTTGTGCCGGTCCTCGGGGATGTGGCTCATGCCGGCCTCACTGCGCTTTCGGACGCTGCTGTGGGAGATGTCGTGACCGCACAGGGTAATGTTCCCGGAGGAGGCCTTCTCGAGGCCCGTCAGGCCGTAGACCAGCTCGGTCTGACCGTTGCCGTCGATGCCCGCGATGCACACGATTTCTCCGGCGTGAATCTGGAAGGAAACGTGGTTTACCGCGTTCTTTTTACTGGTTTTGGAAGGGACAGTCAAATCCTGCACGTCCAGAATGACCTCTCCGGGATGGGCCGGGCCCTTCTGAACCTGAAGCTGAACGGGACGGCCCACCATCATATTGCTCAGCTCCTGCTGGTTGGTGTCCTTAATGTTGACGGTGCCAATGCACTTGCCCTTGCGCAGAACGGTGCACCGGTCTGCCACCGCCATAATTTCGTTCAGCTTGTGGGTAATGAACAGAATGGACTTGCCCTCTTTGGCGAAGGAACGCATGATTTCCATTAATTCGTCAATTTCCTGAGGGGTCAGCACTGCGGTGGGCTCGTCGAAAATGAGAATTTCGTTGTCCCGGTACAGCATTTTCAGGATTTCCACCCGCTGCTGCATGCCCACGGTGATGTCCTCCACCTTGGCGTCCAAATCCACGGCCAGCTTATATTTCTCCGACAGCGCCTGCACCTTTTCCCGGGCGGTTTTGCGCTGGAGGAAGCCCATTTTCGTGTCCTCCGCGCCCAGAATGATGTTGTCCAGCACGCTGAACACGTCCACCAGCTTGAAGTGCTGGTGCACCATGCCGATGTGGAGGGCCGTGGCGTCGTTGGGGTTGTGGATCTGCACGACCTCGCCGTTTTTCTTGATGACGCCTGCTTCCGGCTGATAAAGTCCGAACAGAACGCTCATCAGCGTGGATTTGCCCGCGCCGTTTTCTCCCAGCAGAGCGTGAATCTCTCCCCTGCGGAGCTGGAGAGTGATATCGTCATTGGCGACAATGCCGGGGAATTCTTTCCTGATGTTGAGCATTTCAATAATGTAATCGGATTGCATTACGAAGCGCCCTCCTTTCCCACGTGATTAGCGAGTTCATTATATACTGAAATCAGGGAAAATGCAAGAAGTGCTTTGGGCAATTTCCACAGGAAACCCCACAGGCCCGGAAACGGAATGTTTCTGTGCAGAAAACACTTGTCCTCTGCACAAAATACACGCTGATTTTCTCCGGTTCTTTTGTGGTTTCGCCGAAATTCTTCCGCGCCTATTGACAGAAGCCGCGGAAGAAAGGTATACTCTTCCTATCATACGGCAGGGGCGTCGTATCCTTTGGGGAGACGGCGCCCTTTTCTCATCAAAATATGGAAAGAGGAATAGAAAGATGTTGGACATGATCACCAAAATCAATGCTGTCCTGAACGGCATCGTCTGGGGCTGGCCTGCCCTGATTCTGCTGGCCTTTGTGGGCGTACTTACCACCTGCATCACCAAATGCTTCCAGATCAGCCATTTCGGCCACTGGATGAAAAACACCATCGGCGCAATTTTTAAAGACAGCAAGGTGACCTCGCACACCTCCGACCGCTCCATCTCCCAGTTCCAGAGCCTGTGTACCGCCCTGGCGGCCACCGTGGGCACCGGCAACATCGTGGGTGTGGCGGGCGCCATTCTGGTGGGCGGCCCCGGCGCTGTGTTCTGGATGTGGCTCATTGCCTTCTTCGGAATGATGACCAACTATTCCGAAAACGTGCTGGGCATCTATTACCGCCGGAAGAACGAGCAGGGCGAGTGGTGCGGCGGCGCCATGTACTATCTGCGGGACGGCCTGGGCGCAAAAAAGGGCTGTAAGCAGATCGGCGCGATTCTGGCTGCCGCCTTCTCCGTATTCTGCTTCCTGGCCTCCTTCGGCATCGGCAACATGACCCAGGTCAACTCCATTTCCGGCAATATGGAGACCGTGTTCGGCGTGCCCACCTGGGTCAGCGGCATTGTACTGCTGATTTTGTGCGGGCTGGTCATCGTGGGCGGACTGAAGCGCATTGCCACCGTCACGGAGAAGATCGTGCCCTTCATGGTGCTGGTTTATATGGTCGGCACCATCGCCATTCTGGTCATGAACATCAAAATGGTGCCCGCTGTGTTTACCGCGATCTTCGAGGGAGCCTTTGCCCTCAAGGCCGCCGGCGGCGGCATCGTGGGCTACGG
>JAXEXE010000183.1:0-3710 GCA_034113565.1 Faecousia sp. | reverse complement strand
TGCACCTGCGCAGCCTGCTGGACTTCAATTATCCCGAGCAGGGCGTGCCCCTCGACGAGGTCGAGAGCGTTGACTCCATCGTCAAGCGCTTCAAGACCGCGGCGATGAGCTACGGCGCACTGTCCGAGGAGGCCCACGAGTGCATGGCTATCGCCATGAACCGTCTGGGCGGCAAGTCCAACACCGGCGAAGGCGGCGAAGCGGAAGACCGGTTCGGCACCGAGCGCAACAGCGCCATCAAGCAGGTGGCCTCCGCCCGGTTCGGCGTCACCAGCAAGTATCTGGTGTCCGCGAAAGAAATTCAGATTAAAATGGCCCAGGGCGCCAAGCCCGGCGAGGGCGGTCAGCTGCCCGGCGCGAAGGTGTATCCATGGGTCGCCAAGTGCCGCAACTCCACCACCGGCGTGGGTCTGATTTCCCCTCCGCCCCACCACGATATCTACTCCATCGAGGATTTGGCCCAGCTGATTTACGACCTGAAGTGCGCCAACCGCAAGGCCGCCATCAATGTGAAGCTGGTCAGTGAAGCCGGTGTCGGCACCATCGCCGCTGGCGTTGCAAAGGCCGGCGCGGAGGTTATCCTGATTTCCGGATTTGACGGCGGCACCGGCGCGGCATCCATCAATTCCTCCATCCACAACGCTGGCCTGCCCTGGGAGCTGGGCATCGCGGAAGCCCATCAGTGCCTGATTATGAACGGCCTGCGCTCCCGGGTGCGCATTGAGTCCGACAGTAAGCTCATGTCCGGCCGGGATGTAGCCATCGCCGCCATGCTGGGCGCGGAGGAATTCGGCTTCGGCACCGGCCCGCTGGTTGCCATGGGCTGCGTCATGATGCGGGTGTGCAATCTGGACACCTGCCCCATGGGCATCTGTACCCAGAACCCGGAGCTGCGCAAGAAGTTCAAGGGCAAGCCCGAGTACGTCATGAATTTCATGAAGTTCATGGCCCAGGATCTGCGGGAATACATGGCAAAGCTGGGCGTGCGCACCGTGGACGAGCTGGTGGGCCGCACCGACCTTCTCAAGGTCAAGCCCGCCGCCCCCGGCTCCCGGGCCAGCGAGATGGATTTGTCCGCGCTGCTGCATAATCCGCTGGTGGAAAACTCCAATGTTCATTTTGAACCCCAAGCGGTTTACAATTTCGGTCTGGAGCAGACCCCGGATATGCAGATTCTTATGAAGAAATTCAAAAAGAGCTTCGATATGGCGCAGCCCAAGCCCGCTACCATTACCGTGGAGGTGGGCAACACCGACCGTACCTTCGGCAGCATTTTCGGCAGCGAAATCACCGCCAAATTCGGCAACACCCTGCCGGACGATACCTTCCACGTCATCTGCAACGGCTACGGCGGTCAGAGCTTCGGCGCTTTCATCCCCAAGGGCCTGACATTGGAGCTGATCGGCGACTGCAACGACTATCTGGGCAAGGGCCTGTCCGGCGGCAAAATCATCGTGTACCCGCCCAAGAACATCACCTACGACCGCAGCCAGAATATCGTCATCGGCAACGTGGCCTTCTACGGCGCCACCGGCGGCAAGGCCTTCATCAGCGGCGTGGCAGGCGAGCGGTTCTGCGTCCGCAACTCCGGCGCAACGGCTGTCGTTGAGGGCGTGGGCGATCACGGCTGTGAGTACATGACCGGCGGCACCGTGGTGGTGCTGGGCAAGACCGGCAAAAACTTCGCGGCCGGCATGAGCGGAGGTATCGCCTATGTTCTGGACGAGGACTGGGATTTCTACCAGCGGGTCAACAAAGACATGGTGAGTCTGGAACCCGTGGAGCATAAGTATGACGTGTCTCTCCTGAAAGACCTGATCCGGGAGCACGTGGAAGCCACCGGCTCTCCCAGAGGTAAGGAGATTCTTGACAACTTTGGCACCTATCTGCACAAGTTCAAGAAGGTGCTGCCCCATGACTACGACAAGATGCTCCGGCTCATCGCCCAGATGGAAGAAAAGGGCGAGGACAGCGAGCAGGCCCAGATTGAGGCGTTCTACGCCATGAAAAACGGTAAATAAGGAGGGTCGCGACAATGGGAAAACCTACAGGATTTATGGAAATTAACCGGCAGGTCAGCCTTGAGCTGCCCCCGGAGGAACGCACCAAAAACTTTAACGAATTTCACATCCCCCTGCATCCGGATGAGCAGCAGGCCCAGGGCGCCCGGTGTATGGACTGCGGCGTGCCCTTCTGCCAGAGCGGTATGCTGATTGGGGGCATGTTCAGCGGATGCCCTCTGAACAACCTGATCCCCGAGTGGAACGACCTGGTTTACCGGGGCCAGTGGGATCTGGCGGTGAAGCGGCTGATTGCCACCAACCGCTATCCGGAGTTTACCAGCCGGGTGTGCCCCGCTCTGTGCGAGGCTGCCTGCACCTGCGGCATGACCACGGGAAACCCCGTCACCGTCAAGGAAAACGAGAGGGCCGTGGTGGAGTACGGCTACGAAAGCGGAACCATTCACGCAGTGCCGCCACCGTCCCGCACCGGCAAGCGGGTGGCGGTGGTGGGCACCGGCCCTTCCGGCCTGTCCGTTGCCGATCTGCTCAACAAGCGGGGCCACAAGGTGACCATGTACGAGCGCAGCGACCGGGTGGGAGGCCTGCTCATGTACGGCATCCCCAACATGAAGCTGGAAAAGTGGGTCATCGACCGCCGGGTGGATATCCTCAAGGAAGAGGGCATCGACTTTATTACCAGCACCGACGTGGGCCGGGATATTACCGCCGAGGAATTAAAGCAGCAGTATGACGCCGTGGTGCTGTGCTGCGGGGCCAAGCAGCCCCGGGACATCGGTGCACCGGGGCGGGACGCCGCAGGCATCCACTTCGCCGTGGATTACCTGAGCAGCGTCACCAAGAGCCTGCTGGATTCAAACTTTGCCGACGGCAGAGCCATTACCGCTGAGGGCAAAAAGGTGCTGGTCATCGGCGGCGGCGACACCGGCAACGACTGCGTGGGCACTGCCATCCGGCAGGGCTGCACCGGGGTAACCCAGCTGGAAATGATGCCCTGTCCCCCCGTCAGCCGCGCCCCCGGCAACGATTGGCCCGAGTGGCCCCGGGTGCTGAAAACCGACTACGGTCAGCAGGAGGCCATTGCCAAGTTTGGCTCTGATCCTCGTCTGTACAAGACCACCGTCAAGGAGTTCTATAAGAACGAATCCGGTCAGGTCTGCGGCGCACTGATTGCCAAGTTGGAAAGTCAGGTGGTGGACGGACGGCGCATGATGGTGCCCACCGGCGAGGAATTTGCCGTCGAGTGCGATCTGGTGCTGATTGCCGCCGGCTTCACCGGCTGCGAATCCTATGTGTCGGAAGCCTTCGGCGTGGACATGACCCCCCGGGGCACTGTGGCGGATACCAAATACGCCACCAGCCAGCCCGGCGTCTTCGCCTGCGGCGATATGCGCCGGGGCCAGAGCCTCGTGGTCTGGGCCCTGCGGGAGGGCCGGGACACCGCCGCCGTGGTGGACGAGTACCTGATGGGTTATACGAACCTGTAACAGCTGCCCCTGAGGCCGAAGGGTCTCAGGGGCTGTTATACACCTTGCAAACTGCGGGTATCATGCTATAATAACGCTGCCCGGCAAATTGGAATTTGACGGGCCAATGCGTAGGGCGGAGTCATGACTCCGCCGATCACGTTGGACGTGGATAGTGCTTTCGTCCAACGGAAAACGTGCGGCGGAAAACCTACCAAATACC
>JAXEXE010000182.1:0-25890 GCA_034113565.1 Faecousia sp. | reverse complement strand
GCTGATCAGCGGCGGCACCAGCGGCCGCACCGTCACGGAAAATCCGGAGGTTTTGAAGGATATGAAAGATCGGATTTTGGAGGAACTGGCGCGGGAATGCGCCGAAAAATTCATGGTATTCGGAATTACCCCATCTCAGGCGGCGCAATTGTTGCTGAAGCTTGAGAAAGAGAAGGAGGATGTATAAATGGACTGTGTACTGAAAGCCACGGGCCTGACCAAGCGCTATCACGGAAGTCCCGCGCTGGACGGCCTGAATCTGGAGCTGCCGGCGGGCAAAATCATTGGTCTGCTGGGCCCCAACGGCAGCGGCAAGACCACCTTTATCAAAATCGCGGCAGGGCTGCTGACCCCCACCGCCGGGGAAGTCACCATCTGCGGCGAGAAGATCGGCCCCAAAAGTAAGGCCTTGGTATCCCACCTGCCGGATCGGACTTGCTTCAATAAGCAGCGGAAGGTTACGGAATTGCTGGACTTCTTCGGCGACTTCTACGAGGATTTCGACAGAAATCGCGCCACGCAGATGCTGAGCGCCTTGGGCATTGACCCGGACGCCCGGTTCCGCACCCTGTCCAAGGGCACCCAGGAGAAAGTGCAGTTGGTACTGACCATGTCCCGCCGGGCGCGGATGTACCTGCTGGACGAGCCCATCGGCGGTGTGGACCCCGCTGCCCGGGACTACATATTAAATACCATTATCAATAATTACGACCCCAGCGCCACGGTGCTGATCTCCACCCACCTGATCTCCGATGTGGAGCGGGTGCTGGATGAATTCCTGTTCCTGTATCAGGGCAAAGTGATTCAGAAGGGAGAAGCCGATGCTGTCCGGGAAGAGACGGGCAAGTCGCTGGATGAACTGTTCCGGGAGGTGTTCAAATGTTTACCAAACTGTTAAAGCATGAGTGGCGGGCTACCCGGGGAATGCTGGGAACCCTGTGCCTTGTGTGTCTGGGCGCCAGCCTGCTGGGCGGCGGCACCATGCGATATCTGATAGGTGCTACCTTTCAGGAAGCCCAGCACGATGCCATTGTTGTTTTGAACGTGCTTGCCATGGTAGCAGCCATGATCGTTGTGGCGGTGGCAGGAGTCGCAGGCCTGTTCCTGTACATCGGACGGTTTTACAAGAGCCGCTTCACCGACGAGGGCTATCTGACCTTCACCCTGCCGGTCAATACCCACCAGAATTTGCTGTCCAGCATGATAAACAGCGCCATCGGCATGGTGATTGTGTTCTTTGTGATCTGCGCGGCGCTGGTGCTGTGGCTGATGATCGGTTTTTCCGGTATCCCGGACTCTTATAAGACAGTCTGGGAGAAGTTCCCCGAGCTGTGGGCGGGTCTTAAGCACGCCTGGTCCACGATTCCCTGGAAATACGTCTGGATGTTCCTATTGAATATCGTCACAGGCTCTGTCTGTGAGCTGGTGGTGCTGATGCTGTCCGTGACCATCGGCTCCATCCTTGCCAAAAAGCACAAGATTCTGGCGGCTGTGGGCGTGTATTACGGCATCCATGTGGCGCTGAGCATGGTGACCAGCTTCACCATGGCCATGGGCGTCTTCTCCGGCGCCGACGAGAAAGTGTGGATGCTGCGCTACTTCAGTGGCATGGCGTTGTTGATGGCTGCGGTTTCCGTTGCCGGCTACTTCCTCATGTACGCTCTGGTGGACAGAAAGCTGAATCTGAACTGACCGGCACATGGCTCCCCTTTCAGGGGGGCCACAATCCGCTCCGCCTTCTCTGGCGGGGCGGTTTTTCTTTGGGAAAATGCCCACGATTGTCGGAAAAGTGTGTCGCTTTTTCGGGTAGTTTTTCATATTGTATTCTAAGGAAAGAAATGGTACTATTTAATGTACACAATTGTCTTTAGAATGCGGACGAACACGCTGTAAAGACGTTAGGAGAGAGACTATGAAGTATATCCTAGTATTGGGCGACGGAATGTCGGATGAACCCATCGAGGCTCTCGGCGGGAAGACCCCGCTGGAATATGCCAAAACTCCCGCGATGGATGTTTTGGCCTGCGGCGGGCAGATGGGCATGGTGCAGAACGTGCCGGAGGGAATGCACCCGGGCAGCGAGGTGGCAAACCTGTCCGTCATGGGCTATGACCCGAAGACGGACTTCACCGGACGATCTCCCCTGGAAGCGCTGAGCGTGGGCGTGAAGATGGAGCCGGACGACATTATTTTCCGCTGCAACGTGGTGACTCTGACGGAAAAGGAACCTTACCCGGAAAAGACCATCCTTGACCACAGCTCCGGCGAGATTTCCACGGAGGAAGCCGACAAGCTGATGGACGCCATCCGGGAACAGTTTAATAATGAGGAATTTCAGTTCTACACCGGCACCAGCTACCGCCACATTATGGTATGGAAGCACGGCCGTCTTGCAAAGCTTGAGCCGCCCCACGACCACCTGACCCAGGTCATCGGCCCCTACCTTCCGGAGGAGCCTGTTCTGCGCAGCTTCATGGAGCGCAGTTTTGACATTCTCAACAACCATCCCGTGAACCTCAGACGGGCAGCAGAGGGCAAGAACAAGGCCAACTCCCTGTGGTACTGGGGCGCGGGCACAAAGCCCAGCCTTGGCAGCTTTACGGAGAAAACCGGCCTGAAGGGCGCCATGATCTCCGCCGTTGACCTGCTCAAGGGCATTGCCGTAGGGGCGGGTATGGAAATCTGCCATGTAGAGGGCGCTACCGGGTCTTTGGACACCAACTGGGAGGGCAAGGCCCAGGCCGCCATCGACGCCCTGTTGAAGGACGGCTGTGACTTTGCCTACATCCACGTGGAAGCCCCCGACGAAATGGGCCATCAGGGTCTTGTGAAGGAAAAGGTGCAGTCCATCGAATATCTGGACAGCCGGGTAATTGCGCCGATTATGAAGGCCATGGAAGAAGCAGGGGAGGACTACCGGATGCTGGTGCTGCCCGACCACCCCACCCCCATCCGCATCCGCACCCACAGCTCCGACCCGGTGCCCTATGTGCTCTACGACAGCACCCGGCAGCAGCGGAAAAAAGCCCGCTACACCGAAGCCGAGGCAATAGCCACCGGCACCTTCGTGCCCCATGGCTATGAGCTGCTGGCAACGCTGTTACATTCAGAAGATAGATAAAGCAGAATAAATCGAATTCGTATGTCATTGCGAGGAGCGGAGCGACGTGGCAATCCGTTTTCTCCTGGGTAACAGGTGCAAATCGGGACGTTGTGAGGGGAACGGATTGTTTTAATCAACTAAAGTACAAAAAACAGGAGGGACGCATATGTCCAGAGTATACAACTTTTCCGCTGGCCCGGCGGTTTTGCCGGAAAGCGTTTTACAGGAAGCAGCCGATGAAATGCTGGATTACCGGGGAACCGGTATGTCCGTCATGGAAATGAGCCACCGCTCCAAGGCCTACCAGACCATCATTGACGAGGCCGAGGCCGATCTTCGCACCCTGATGGGCATTCCCGACAACTACAAGGTGCTGTTTATGCAGGGCGGCGCTTCCCAGCAGTTTGCCATGATTCCCATGAACCTGATGAAGAACAAGGTGGCTGACTATATCATCACCGGCCAGTGGGCCAAGAAGGCGTATCAGGAGGCTCAGATGTACGGGCAGGCCAATGCCGTGGCGTCCTCCGCTGACAAGACCTTTTCCTATATTCCCGACTGCTCTGACCTGCCCATCAGCGAGAACGCGGATTATGTCTATATCTGCGAGAACAACACAATTTATGGCACCAAGTATCACACCCTGCCCAACACCAAGGGCAAGAACCTGGTGGCGGATATTTCCAGCTGCTTCCTCAGTGAGCCGGTGGACGTAACCAAGTACGGCATGCTCTACGGCGGCGCGCAGAAGAATGTAGGCCCTGCCGGTGTGGTCATCGCCATTATCCGGGAAGACCTGATTACGGAAGATGTGCTCCCCGGCACCCCCACCATGCTGCGCTACAAGACCCACGCCGACCACGGCTCCATGTACAACACGCCCCCTGCCTACGGTATCTACATCTGCGGCAAGGTGTTCAAGTGGCTGCTGCGTAACGGCGGGTTGGAGGAAATGAAGGCCTATAATGAGAAGAAGGCCGCCATTCTCTACGATTATCTGGACAGTAGCCGCCTGTTCCATGGCACCGTGGTGAAGAAGGATCGCTCCCTGATGAACGTGCCCTTCGTCACCGGGGACGCAGATATGGACGCGAAATTTGTCAAGGCCGCAACGGAAGCCGGCTTTGTGAACCTGAAGGGCCACCGCACCGTGGGTGGTATGCGGGCCAGCATCTACAACGCCATGCCCATGGAGGGCGTGGAAAAGCTGGTTGCCTTCATGGAGCACTACGAAAAAACGGTATAAGGAAGGAAAGAAAATGTTCCAGATTCATTATTTGAATAAGATTTCCCAGCAGGGCACCGCCCTGTGGACGGAGGATTTCGCCCTGACCGACGACGTGGAGAAGGCCGACGGCATCGTTCTGCGCAGCGCCAATATGCACGACATGGTGCTGCCGGAAAACCTGCTGGCGGTTGCCCGGGCAGGCGCGGGCGTCAACAACATTCCCCTGACCAGCTGTGCCGACAAGGGCATCGTGGTGTTCAACACCCCCGGTGCCAACGCCCGCAGCGTCATGGAGCTGACGCTGTGCGGAATGCTGCTGGGCAGCCGGGACATCATCGGCGGCGTCAACTGGGTGCAGTCCATCAAGGATGACCCCGACATTGCCAAGAAGGTGGAAAAGGGTAAGTCCCGGTTTGCCGGTCACGAGATTGCGGGCAAGAAGCTGGGCATCATCGGTCTGGGCAACATCGGCGGCCCTCTGGCTAACCGGGCAAGAAAATTGGGCATGGAGGTCTACGGCTGCGACCCCCACATTTCCGTAGAGGCGGCCTGGAATCTGGACGGTCATGTCCAGCGGGTCAAGACCCCTGAAGAAATCTACGCCCTGTGCGACATCATTACCGTCCATGTGCCGCTTCTGAAGGACACCGAGAAGATGATCAACGCCTCCGCTCTGGCGAAGATGAAGGACGGCGTCATCATTCTGAACTTTGCCCGGGACCTGCTGGTGGATGACGACGCCATGGCGGACGCGCTGAGCAGCGGCAAGGTGGCCCGGTATGTCACCGACTTTCCCAATCCCAAGACCGCCAACATGCCCGGCTGCATTGCCATTCCCCATCTGGGGGCCTCCACCGAGGAGTCCGAGGACAACTGCGCCCGGATGGCTGTCCGGGAGATGATGGACTATCTGGAAAACGGCAACATCGTGAATTCTGTCAACTACCCCAACTGCGACATGGGTGTGTGCCAGAGCGAGGGCCGCATCACCATTTTGCACCACAACATTCCCGGCTCCTTGGGCCGGTTCACCGCCGCCATCGCCAACGAGAACGTAAACATCGCGGGCCTGATGAACAAGAGCCGGGGCGAGTACGCCTACACCATGCTGGACCTTGACCACCACCCCTCCGCCGAAGCGGTGGAGCACTTGAAGGGAATTGAGGGCGTCGTTCGGGTTCGGGTAATCCGGTAAAGCGTCAGCAATCACGTCTTCCCTCCGGGAGGGCGTGAAACTTTATATCACCACTTTATTTTACAGGCGGTTGATGGTATAATGATTCCAGTTTCAAGGCGCGGAGGAATGCCTATGCGTATCGTTGTAAAAATCGGAACATCCACATTGGCCTACGCCACCGGGCAGCTGAACATCCGGCGGGTGGAGGCCCTGTGCAAGACCATGAGTGATATCCGCAACGCCGGGCACGAGCTGATTCTGGTTTCCTCCGGCGCCATTGGCATGGGCGTGGGCAAGCTGGGACTGCGAAACCGGCCTCAGGATATCCCCACCAAGCAGGCCGCGGCGGCAGTGGGCCAGTGCGAGCTGATGTACATTTACGACAAGCTGTTCAGCGAGTACCATCATACCGTTGCCCAGCTGCTGATTACGGCGGACAATCTGACCCATGAAATTCGCCACGCCAATTTCACCAACACCCTGACTCGGCTGCTGGAGCTGGGCGTGGTGCCGGTCATCAACGAAAACGACACCGTTGCCACGGAGGAAATTGTCATCGGCGACAATGACACGCTGGCGGCGGAGGTCGCCCGGAGCGTGGGGGCGCAGCTGCTGATTTTGCTGTCGGATATTGACGGCCTGTACACCGCCGACCCCCACACTGACCCCAACGCCAAGCTGCTCCCGGTGGTAAACCGGATAGACGAGGATATCAAAAAACTGGCGGGTGTCAGCAGCACGGCACAGGGTACCGGCGGCATGGTGACCAAGCTTCGGGCGGCGGAAATCTGCCTGGACTGCGGCTGTGAAATGGTGATCGCCAACGGGAATAACCCCGCCGCCCTCTATGACATCGTAGAAGGGCTGCCGGTGGGCACCAGATTTGTGGGGGAAAAGACATGAAGGAAATGCTGGAAGCGGCAAAAGCTGCGAAATCAAAAATTGCCTGCCTGACGGCGGGAGAGAAAAACGCCGCGCTGAATGCCATGTCGGACAGCCTGATAAGCTGTGAAGAAGCAATTCTTGACGCAAACGCTTTGGATTTGAAAGCCGCCAAGGGTCATGTGTCCGATGTGATGCTGGACCGTCTTCGCCTGACCACTGACCGAATCGCCGGGATGGCCCGGGGCATCCGGGAGGTGGCGGCGCTTCCCGACCCGGTGGGGCAGACGCTGGAAAGCCATACCCGCCCGGACGGGCTGAAAATCGACAAGGTATCCGTTCCCATGGGCGTCATTGCCATCATTTATGAAAGCAGGCCCAACGTCACCAGCGACGCGGCGGCGCTGGCCTTAAAAAGCGGCAACGTCTGCATTCTCCGGGGCGGCAAGGAGGCCTTCCGCAGCGCGGGCGCCATCGTGAATGCACTGAGAATGGGGCTGAAATCCGTCGGAATCCCGGAAACCGCCGTGAATCTGGTGCAGGACACCAGCCGGGACAGTGCGGCTGCGCTCATGACGGCAAACGGCTATGTAGACCTGCTGATTCCCCGGGGCGGCGCGGGACTGATTAGCGCCTGCGTCCGCACAGCCACGGTACCCTGCATTGCCACCGGCACGGGCATCTGCCATGTGTATGTGGAGAAGACCGCCGATCAGAAGATGGCCCTGAACATCATCGAAAACGCCAAAACCAGCCGTCCCAGCGTGTGCAACGCCGAGGAGGTGCTGCTCATTGACAAGGCAATTGCGGCGGAATTCCTGCCAAAGCTCCATGCGCGGCTGGGACAGAAGGTGGAGCTGCGGCTGGATGAGGAAGCGGTAAAGTACATTCCCGGCACCCCGGCGGGGGAGAAGGACTTCGACACGGAATTTTTGGACTACATCCTTGCGGTCAAATGCGTGGAGAACGTTCAGCAAGCCGTGGCCCACATTTCCGCCCACTCCACAGGCCACAGTGAGGCCATTGTGACCACCGACCCGACTGCGGAGCGGTACTTTACCGCAAACGTGGACAGTGCGGCGGTGTACGTCAACGCCTCCACCCGGTTCACCGACGGCGGAGAGTTTGGACTGGGCTGCGAAATGGGCATCTCCACCCAGAAGCTCCACGCCCGTGGGCCCATGGGTCTGCGGGAGCTGACCACCTATAAGTACATCATTCACGGAAACGGACAGGTGAGACTATGAAATATGGATTTCTAGGCTGCGGCAACATGGGCGGGGCCATTGCCCGGGCCCTGAGCAAGAAAACGAAGAACATCGCCGTGTCGGACCGCTCCGGCAAGGCAAAGCAGCTTGCACAGGAGTTGGGGGTTGCATATTCGGATAATGCTTCCATTGCGTCAAGCTGTGACCGGATTTTTCTCGCGGTGAAGCCCCATATGATGAAGGATATGCTTCTGCCGCTTCAGGATACGCTGGCAAAGCGCAAGCCCCTGCTTATCACCATGGCGGCGGGGCTGGAAATCCGGCAGATTGAGGAATTTGCGGGCACCCATCTGCCGGTGATCCGCATTATGCCCAACACGCCCACCTCCGTTGGCAAGGGCGTGATTCCCTATTGCGCAAATGATCTGGTGGCGGAGGACATGAAAGTGGACTGGCTGGAAGATATGGAAATGTGCGGCCTGCTGGACCCGCTGGAGGAGCGGCTGATGGATGCTGCCAGCGCCCTGTCCGGCAGCGGCCCGGCGTATCTCTATCTCATGCTGGAAGCCATGGCGGATGGCGGCGTTGCCTGTGGCCTGCCCCGGGCGAAGGCTCTGGACTACGCTGCCATGACCATGGCAGGGGCGGCGGAAATCTACCTTTCCACCCACACCCACCCGGGCGCACTGAAGGACGCGGTGTGCTCTCCCGGCGGCAGCACCATTGCGGGGGTTCGTGTGCTGGAAGGGCGGGGCTTCCGGGGGGCGGCGATGGACTGCGTCTGCGCCGCCTACGCGAAAAATAAAGAACTGGGGAAATAACTATGGAATACAGAATTTTAGGAAAAACCGGCTTGAAGATTTCCCGCATGGGCTTTGGGGGCATCCCCATTCAGCGCATTGACGCGGAAGGGACGAAGACGCTGATTCACGAATTGAAGGATGCCGGTGTGAATTTCATCGACACCGCCCGGGGCTATACCGTCAGCGAGGAATACTTAGGCTACGCCCTGGAGGGCATCCGGGAGGATTTTGTCGTCGCCACCAAGAGTATGTCCCGGACGAAGGAGGCCATGGCGGCGGATATTGACATAAGTCTGAAAAATTTAAGAACGGACTACATCGACCTGTACCAGCTTCACAACCTGCCCCCGGAGCAGCTGGCGGTGGTCACGGCCCCCGGCGGCGCGCTGGAAGCGCTGCTGGAAGCAAAGGCCGCCGGAAAGATTCGCCATATCGGCGTGACCTCCCACTCTCTGGACACCTTTCGCATGGCGCTGGAGTTGCCCTGGGTAGAAACGTTCATGTTCCCTTATAATATTGTAGAGACCCAGGCGGAAGACCTGATTGCAAAAGCGGCGGAAACGAACATCGGCTTTATCTGCATGAAGCCCCTTGCCGGCGGCGCCATCGAGGAAGCCACCCTGGCTCTGCGCTACGTCTGCGCCAACCCCAACGTCACCGTAGTGATTCCCGGCATGGCAGAGCCAAAGGAACTGCAACAGAATCTGGCGGCGGCTTCCGACACCTCCGAACTGACACAGGAAGAGAAGGCGGGCTTCCAGAGAATCCGCAGCGCTCTCGGCACCCAGTTCTGCCGCCGGTGCAACTACTGCCAGCCCTGCAGCGCGGGCATCAACATTTCCGGCGCCTTCCTGTTTGACGGCTACCTGCAGCGTTACGGTCTGGCGGACTGGGCCAGGAGCCGCTACATGGCCATGGAGAAAAAAGCCTCCGATTGCATCGGCTGCGGCGCCTGTGAGCAGCGGTGTCCTTACCAGCTGCCTATCCGGAAGATGCTTTCCAAGGTTGCCGAGCATTTTGGCCAGTAAAAAATCCCCGCCGTTGCAAACGGCGGGTTTTTTGACATCCTCTAGGAACGAATACCAAACAGAGGCCGGGCCACCCGTTTGTAGAGCAGCAGCGTCAGCACGGAAACCATGGCACCTTTTACCACATTCAGCGGAGCCACACACATGACCACGAAGGTGGTTACATTGTTGACGCCGGGGTGAATGGCGGTGCCCATTTCGATGATGGCGTCCAGGGGCATTCCGTACAGCTCCGCGAATTTGGGCAGCAGATACACGGCGTTGAAGGCGGTGCCGAAGATGGACATGCACACGGTGCCTAAGGCGAGGCCGATGATGGCGCTGTGCTTGCTTTTATGCACATGGTACCAGATGGTAGCGGGCAGGACAAAGGAGCAGCCCACCACAAAATTTGCAAGGTCACCCACAAAGGCGGTGGAGGTGCTCTTGAGCAGCAGCTTCAGCAGAATCTTGATACCCTCACAGACCACCGTGGCAGAGGGCCCCAGATAGAAGCCGCACAGCAGCACCGGCAGTTCGGAAAAGTCCAGCTTGTAGAAGCCGGGGGCCAGGAAGGGCAGGGGGAAGTCCAGAACGTGCAGCACCGTGGCGATGGCGGCGCAGATGCTGATGATGCTGACCCGGCGGGCAGGACTGACCTTGCGCCGTTCAGGCAGGAACCGTTCTGCCAGTCTGGCAAGCAGCGCAAGAACCACCACAATTGCGATACAGTTCAGGGCGAAGTTCAGATTTTCCGCGATTTGTGTCCAAAGAGTAGCCATATTTTTCGTCTCCTGTGCAAAAAAATGCGCCCCGGGAATAGACCCAGGGCGTGAAAAAACGCAAGTATGATTTTCTTGCGTATCTTCTTCCATCCAGACTATACTGTCGGTATCGGAGTTTCACCGATTCGGCACGTTTGCACGCGCTCGCGGACTTTACCGCCGGTGGGGAATTGCGCCCCGCCCTGAAGATACTGTTCAGTTCCCCTACACCATAGCACTTACGCGGCATCTTGTCAAGGGGCAGATGACGTGGTATACTAAAAATACGCTAAAGGGGAACATTGTTGATTTAGGTGTCATTGCGAGGAGCGAAGCGACGTGGCAATCCGTTCTCCTTTTTGGGAAACTGCGTCATCAGAGTGCGAAAGGGGATACGGATTGCCACGCCACTTAAGCGCACTGGCTCGCAATGACATTCTGGTTAATCGGCTAAAGCACAATTTAGTCAATTTACTGTACCAGAGAACGATACCGAGCTGCACCCAATGGTGAAACGACGACAGCCCACCCGTGCACGCATTGTCAGCGGCGACTCGCCGCGTCAATATTTCTTTTGCAGATACAGATAGCTGAGCCAGTGGAACACCATGATGATGCAGACGCTGAAGCCGGCAGCTGTGGACAGCTCCGTCTTTCCCAGAAGCCGGAACACGATGGTGGCAATGGCGGCAATCAGCACATACAGATAGCCCGCCCAGGCCCAGGCCTTGTTGGCGAGGAATCTGTTACGCTCGTCATTGTTGGCGGTATTCACTTTCTCCCGGTACTCAGGATTATTCAAATATCGGACATTGCGGATAACCTGAAACACGCCTACGCCCAGCAGGCCGCCGCCCAAACCGCACCAGTAATCGTCAACCAGTCCCGCCATGTTACAGCCGATCAGCACCCCGCCCAGCACCACCCAGAAAATACTGAGAATCATTCTTCTGTTACTTTTCATACTGATTCCTCCTCATCAAACAGGAAAACTTCTTCAATGGTCATCCCGAAAAATTTCGCGATATTGTGCGCCAGAAAAATAGAGGGATTGTAGCGCCCCGTTTCCAGAGAGCTGATGGTCTGCCGGGACACCCCCAGCGCCTTGGCAAATTCCTCCTGACGAATGCCGCGGCTCTTTCGGATTTCTTCAATTCGGTTCTTCACCACACCACATCCTTTTCGTTTTGTAAAGCTAGCTTGACATTATACTAGCACGCTCCCAGAGAAATGTCAAGCGTGTTTTACATTTTTACAGAAGAAAATGCACGGCAGTTTTGCCGTGCATTTTTCAACTGTTTTCGCCGGAATCTGTCTCCCGGGCTGCCGGTTTTCTTCTCCGACGGCGGCGGGGACGGTTGGCGCTGTCCTCCGGGTCGGCCTTCTCCGCCCGGCGGGCGTAGGCCTCCGCCGCCTCGGAGGTGGCCTCGTAGGTCAGGCGGCTGACTCGGGTCAGGCCGTTTTCCTGTAACGACAGCCGTACCCGGATCAGAAACTTTCCGTGCTCCGGGCAGGCGGCAAGGTCCATATACCGGTGCCCCGGCTGGGCAAACCACCGAGAGCCCAGCATCCTTCCGCCGCAGATGGGGCACAGGTTTTCCTCCCCGGACATGGCGCTTAAGGCAGCCCGCTTGTCCGCGTAGTCATAGAACACCTTCCGGGCAATGCAGCCGGGCAGTTCCGCGCCGTGGAAGCCGTTTTCGTGGCTTTTCAGGGCCTCGTCATACTCTGCCGTGCCCTTTTTCAGATCCAGCCGGGCGCAGATCAGGGCGGTGTGGTAAGCGTCGCCCAGTGCGTCGTGGGCAGGACGGGTGGCTTCGATGCCCAGGGTTTCCATGGCAGTCTTCAGGGCCTTCTGGGAGTTGGAGCCGTCGGTCTGGGCGTTGAAAATCATCTGGGCGTTGTACCACCGGTCGGTAAAGGCCGTGTCCATGTCAAACAGCTGCAAATTTTCCCGCAAAATGCCGATATCGTCAAAGCCCCAGGTCAGAAACACGATGTCCTCGCCACACCAGCTTTGAAACAGCGCCATGGCCTCCGGGAAGGGAACGCCCTCGTCCCGCAGGCGGTTTTCCTTGATGCCGGTGAGCTTGCTGACCCGGCGGTTCAGGTGCCGGTAGAACTTGGGGCGAATCATGACCTGAAACTCGTCCGCAACCTCCCCGTCCTCCGTGAGCCGCACCGCGCCGATTTGGATAATCTCACCGCGAATGGGAACCGGCAGCACCTTCTTGGAAGAGGGGGAACCGGGCCAGGGCTGATTCCATTCCATATCCATAACAATGTAATTCATCGAACGACCTCTGTAATCTGTAATTTTCTTATTATCATATCACAATCCGGTGACTGTGTAAACAGAAAGTTCCAAAAAGCAGAAAAAACCGGATGATTCCGGGCATCTGGCAGCTCCTTTTCGCCCCGCCTTTTCTGGCCTTATTTTTCATTTCCTATTTGGCACTGTATTTAGTGCCAGTTTTCGATATAATAGGCCCATCAAAAACAAGGAGGCAATACAAATGGAAAAGAAGCAGAGAATCTCCACCCGAAAGATCGTTTTTGTCGCCCTGATGGCTGCGCTGACCGTAGCAGGCTCCGCCCTGCGGATCACCCTGCCCATTGACATCGCGGGCACCACGTCCTTCCATCTGGGCAACATCATGTGCGCCCTCAGCGGCTTGCTGCTGGGACCCTGGCTGGGCGGCCTGGCTTCCGGTCTCGGCTCCGCCATCTACGATATGACCAACCCCCTGTACATCTCCGAGTGCTGGATCACCTTCCTGACCAAGGGTGCTTACGGCCTGGCTGCGGGGCTGGTGGTATGGAAGGCCAAGGGCAAATGGGGCTACGGCAGGGCAGCGGTCGCAACCGTTGCCGGCGCGCTGACCTACGTTGTACTGTATCTGACGAAAAGCTATTTCTACAATGGCCTGCTGCTGAAGGGCCTGCCCCCCGCTGCCGCGCTGACAACCATCGTCGCCAAGCTGCCCGCCACCACCTTCAACGCTGTGGTTGCAATTGTCTTCGCGCCCATTCTGGCAGTCGCCATTCGCAAAGCGCTGGAACGGAACCATTTGACAATCGAATAATCGAGAAAGGTCTGCCCGCGCGGCAGACCTTTCTCCCTGTATGTATGTTTTTTCATTTCTGCGGCACCCTAATAGCCGGAGGGATGAATATGACGGAAAAGGATTATGAAAAACTGGTGCAGAAGGCTTCTCCCAAATCGCCCATGGGGAAGGACTGCCTGAACGCTTTCTGGATCGGCGGTCTGATCTGCGTGCTTGGGCAAATTCTGACAAATTGTTACGGGGCAGTCGGTTTGGATAAGGATGCCGCCGCCACAGCCACCTCCATAACGCTGGTGACGCTGTCCGCTCTGCTGACCGGGCTGAGCCTGTACGACGATCTGGCAAAGTACGGCGGCGCAGGCACGCTGGTTCCCATCACCGGCTTTGCCAACGCCATTGCCGCTCCGGCGGTGGAATTCAAAACGGAAGGCTTTATCCTGGGCGTGGGGGCGAAGCTGTTCACCATCGCCGGGCCGGTGATTGTCTACGGCCTGGCCGCGAGTGTGCTGTACGGATTCATCTACTGGCTGTGGATGCTGCTGGTATAACAAGAGCCGGGGCGAATGCCCCGGCTTACTTATTACAATACAGATTCGTAAATATTCTCAATGGCATCGCCAAAATTCTTTTTGTCAAAAGCAGAAGCGATTTCCTCGCTGCGCTTGGAGGCATCCTTGCGCCATTTGGGGTCGTGCATCACATGGTCAATGGCATCCAGAAATTCCTCGGCGCTGTTGTATTCGTAGCCGTTTTGTCCCTCCTCCAGCACCTCGTCCAGGCACTCGTCCTGGCGGCACAGCAGGGGAAGACCGTTGGCGGCGGCCTCGATATAGGTCAGGCCCTGTGTTTCACTGGTGGACGCGCTGACGAACACGTCCCCCAGCTGATAGTAGTTCTGAACCTCGGAGGGCTCCACCATGCCGGTGAAAATCACATAATCCTCCACACCCAGCTTTTTCGCCTGCTTCTGAAGATCCTCTCTCGCGGGGCCGTCGCCCACAATCAGGAATTTCAGCTTATTGTTCTCCTGACGGGCCTCGGCAAAGAGCGTAATCAGCTCGCCCAGGTTTTTTTCGCCGCCCAGACGGCCCAGGTTCAGCAGCACCTGATCGTCATCGGCAATGCCCAGCGCCCGGCGGCGCTGCATCCGCTCCTCGTGGGACAGCCGCTGATGGTGCTGCTCCAGAGAAATGCCGCTGGGCACCACATTGATGGGCACATGGAGACCGTAACCCTGCAGGGCGTCCTCCACCTTCTGGGTGGGGGCCACCAGCGTCTTCACATGGCGCAGACGCTGCCGGGACAGCACCTTGGCAAGAAACTCCCCCAACCGCTTGCTGGGGATGAAATAGGAGGTCAGGTACTGCTCGTACAGCGTATGGTAGGTATGCACCAGCGGCGCGCCGGTGATTTTGGAAATCCGGGCGGCAAACTGAAAGCTGAAGAACTCGCACTGGCTGTGGACAATGTCCGGCTTCCAGTCGATGATCTCCTGAATCAGCTTGTTGCGGTAAGAGGTGGGCATCCGAAGATCGGGATACACCGCCCCCAGCGGTACGGAACGAATATAGTACACCGATCCCTCCTTGTGGGAATGGAGAGAATCGGAAATGGTCAAAATGCGGACATCATGTCCCTTTTCTGTCAGTTCATCAAACAAATTCTGTACACTGGTAACGACGCCGTTGGTGTTGGTGGTGTACAGATCCGTGGTAATCAGTATCTTCAGCTTCTCCTGCTCAGCCATGGTAATCCTCCCGATCAATTCTCTACGGCCCCATTATAACAGATATTTCCGAAAAATCCACTGTTCTTTTCTTAAGAATTGTTTTCATTTTCAAGATTGCAATTGGTGTCGAACCATGGTAGAATGGGCCTTAACCCTATTTGGAGGAACACCATGAAGACAAAACGGCAGCGGTTTTTGCCGCTGATTTTCCTGCTGATGATTCTGGCCTGCGTTGCCGGCGGGCTACTCTGGTACGACAACAATGTTGACCGCAGCGGGTGGACAGAAAAGGACGGCGTCCGGTACTATCAGGATTTCCACGCAAAGCCCGTATCCGGCTGGCTGGAACTGCCGGAGGGCCGGTACTGCTTCCGGGAGGACGGCACGCCGCTGCTTGGCTGGCAAACCATCGACGGCGTTACATATTACTTTGGCGACGACGGTGTCATGACCACCGGCTGGGCGGAAATCGACGGGGACACCTGTTATTTCGGCGGCAACGGTGCCATGGTCACCGGCTGGCTCTGGCTGGAGGATGGGCGCTATTATCTGCGGGATGGAGCGCTGCTCAAAGGCTGGCAGGACATTGACGGCGGGCGATGCTACTTTGACGAAGACGGTGTCGCCGCCATAGGCCTTACCAAAATCGGCGATGATTCCTACTTCTTCGCCGACGGCTTTCTTGCCACCGGGCTGACGGAAATCGACGGAAGCTTCTACTTTTTCGGCGACGACGGCGCCATGGTCACCGGCTGGCAGGAGGATGAAACGGGACGCCGCTACTTCCTGACCGATGGCCCGATGGCTGTGGGCTGGCTGGAAATGGAGGACGGCTGGCGGCTCTTCGGCGACAACGGTCTCATGACCGTAGGCTGGCACCAGTCGGGAGAATACCGCTACTATTTCCGCGAGGACGGCACCATGGCGGCAGGCCCCACGGAAATTGACGGGCAAATCCACTATTTCACCCCGAAAGGCATCGAAGTGGTGCTGGTCAACGGGCTGAATCCGGTGCCGGACTGGTACGAGCCGGAGCTCGTGACCCTGACCGGCGACCATCAGGTTGCCGCCCAGTGCTATGACGCATTGGTCAGAATGCTGGATGACTGCAATGCCGCCGGCATCGAATACGAGTTCAATTCCGGCTACCGAACCCTTTCCACCCAGACCGCCATTCTGGAATACCGGACCCGGGAGCATATGGAAACCTACAAGCTGAATTTTAAGGACGCCCGGGACAAGGCGCTGGAAACCGTAGCCGTCCCCGGTACCAGCGAGCACCACCTGGGGCTTGCGGTAGACCTTCTGGGCAAGGAAGCCATTGCCTGGTTCACAGAGCACTGCTGGGATTACGGCTTTATCCTGCGCTACACCGAGGACAAGGAAGACATCACCGGCATCATTGACGAGCCCTGGCATTTTCGCTATGTGGGCACCGAGGTATCCCTGGATATGAAGGATTCCGGTCTGTGTCTGGAGGAATACTTAGGCGCCGAGCCGGTTACATCCAAAAAGGTTCACGAACTGTTCGGCGAAAAGCTCTACGAAGAGGTCATTTACGGGAAAGAAAACCAAAAATAATAAGGCTATCAGAAAGACTGTCATTGCGAACCAGTCCGCTTTCCTGGTGTGGCAATCCATTCTCCCCAGGAGACAAATTGCCACACCAGCGGCGGTGCACTGGTGTGGCAATGACAGTGTTTTTTCGCTTACTGCGCGCGGGTACCGAAGTTGACGGAGGTATCGCCCTGGGCGTTGACGCCGAACTCATAGTCCTTACCCGGCAGAACGGCGTTCATGAAGATGCCCACCAGAGCAGCCACAGCCAGACCGGACAGGCTGATGGTCACAGAGCCAATGGGGATCACAATGGAACCGCTGTAGGTCACGCCCACAGCCAGACCCATGATCATGGCGGCAATCAGCACGTTGCGGCTCTTGGTGAAGTCCACCTGATTTTCCACCACGTTCCGAACACCGACAGCGGAGATCATGCCGTACAGCACCAGACTGACACCGCCCATGGTGGCGGCAGGCATGGCGACAATCAGCGCGGCGAACTTGGGGCAGAAGGACAGGATAATGGCGAACACGGCAGCCAGACGGATGACCTTGGGATCATAGACCTTGCTCAGCGCCAGAACGCCAGTGTTCTCACCGTAGGTGGTGTTGGCGGGAGCGCCGAACATGGCGGCAAGGGCGGTTGCCAGGCCGTCGCCCGCCAGCGTGCGGTGCAGGCCGGGGTCAGCTACATAGTTCTTGCCCACGGTGGAGGAGATGGCGCACATATCGCCGATGTGCTCCACGATGGTGGCCAGAGAGATGGGGGCGATGGTGATGATGGCAGTGAGCAGCATACCACCGTCAAAATCCTTGCCGAAGATGGAGAAGGCGGTGTTACCCCAGATCACCGGCAGGCCAAACCACTTGGCGTCCGCCACGGTCTGGGCCACATTTGCCCGGGCGGCGGGGTCAATAATCAGGGCGAACAGGTAGGAGGCCACGACACCCAGCAGGATGGGCACGATTTTCACCATGCCCTTGCCCCAGATGTTGCACACCACAACCACCAGAATGGCCACCAGAGCGACCAGCCAGTTATTCTGGCAATTGTTGATGGCGGAGCCGGCTAGAGACAGGCCGATGCAGATGATGATGGGGCCGGTGACGATGGGCGGGAAGTAGCGCATAACTTTCTTCGCGCCGAAGAGCTTGAAGAAGAAGGCCAGCACCAGGTACACAAGACCGGCGACGGCGACGCCGAAGCAGGAGTAGGTCAGGGGAATGTCCTGCCCGGAGGCGGTGACCAGACCATAGGCGCCCAGGAAGGCGAAGGAGGAGCCGAGGAACGCAGGCACCTTCCGGCCGGTGATCAGGTGGAACAGCAGCGTGCCGAGACCGGCAAACAGCAGGGTGGTGGAGACGTTCAGACCGGTGATGGCGGGCACCAGAACCGTCGCGCCGAACATGGCGAACAGGTGCTGCAGGCCCAGAACCAGGGTTCTGGGAGTGCCAAGGGTCTTGACGTCATAGACCGCTTCGTTATTTTCCATGGAAAAATCATCCTCTCTGTATAGTTTCCGTGGTCAGTATACTCCGATTTTCCCCATTTTTCAATGACTTTTTGCGCTGGAATTTGGGGTGTTTCCCCATTTGCTTTTGTGGAAAATCACGGAGAGGGGCCATCGCGTACCGGTTCCGGTGGCAGCGCTGCGCGTCTCATAGGGCAACATTTGTACGTCCGTGGCTTGTGGGCGATTGTTTTTTGTGCAAATACAACATTTCCTGCCGCAGCGATTGACAATTGGGGTTTTTGCAATTATACTATCCTCTATATTTTGACGCAAAGCGCCGATTTCGGAGGGAAAGCAACCAATGGTATACAAATGGAATGTGACGATTCCGAAGCTGTCCGGTGACACGCCCCGCCGCGCCTACATCTGGCTGCCGGAGGATTACGAGGAAAACCCGGACAAACGCTATCCCGTCATGTATATGTTCGACGGGCACAACGTGTTCTTCGACGAGGACGCCACCTTCGGCAAGTCCTGGGGCATGGCGAAATTCATGCAGGAGCATCCGAAGGATTTGATTATCGTCGCTGTGGAGTGCAACCACGAGGGAAACCGCCGTCTGGTGGAGTACGCCCCTATGACCTATAACAATTCCGAGCACGGGCAGATCCGGGGCAAGGGCAGTGTCATGATGAACTGGATGGTGAAGGACTTAAAGCCCTGCATCGACGAAACCTACCGCACCCTGCCGGACCGGAAGAACACCATCATCGCCGGTTCCTCCATGGGCGGCCTCATTGCCCTGTACGGCGTGACGGTGTACAACCACATTTTCCAGCGGGGGGCCTGCCTGTCTCCCAGCCTGTGGGTAGCTCCCGGAAAGGTGTTGGAATTCGTGGCCCGTGCCCATATCCGCCGGGATACCCTGATCTACATGGACTACGGCGAGCTGGAAATGTTCAACCACGCGGCGACTCAGGAGTCCATGATTTCCACGGCTCATCTGCTGCTGACCAAGCGGGTGAATCTGGCCCTGCGGATCGTCCCCGGCGGTACCCACAGTGAAGCCAGCTGGGAAAAGCAGATTCCCATTTTTATGGACTGTCTGGGACTTTAAGCGCGTTTTCTGTCATTCCGAGCCAGTGTGCGCACTGGCGTGGGAATCCGTTCCCCTTATAAACGAATGCTTGATACCGCAAGGAGAGACGGATTGCCACACCAGTGACTTCGGTCACTGGTTCGCAATGACATTGTCATGATAGAACTAAAGGAGAGATAGAAAATGGAGATTCGGTACGAAAAGCATTGGAGCGGTTATTTAAACCGGGAAATGGAGTTCAAGATCTACGGCAGCTGCGGCAAGCCTGTGCTGTTCATCCCCTGTCAGGCGGGAAGATTCTGGGATTTTGAATCCTTCCACATGGTGGACTACTGGGCGCCCTGGATTGAGTCCGGAAAGTGCATGGTCTTTGCCATCGACACCATCGACAACGAGGCCTGGGCCGCCATCGGCGCGGACAACCGCTGGCGCATTGAGAACCACGAAAAATGGTATAACTATGTGGTGAATGAAATGGTTCCCACCATCCGGCACATCGCGGGCCTTGCCAACGGTTACGATCAGGGCATT
This sequence comes from Faecousia sp., assembly GCA_034113565.1. Classification (GTDB taxonomy): domain Bacteria; phylum Bacillota; class Clostridia; order Oscillospirales; family Oscillospiraceae; genus Faecousia. Next base: position 6,277 of record JAXEXE010000182.1, on the reverse strand, counting down.
CTGACCTTCGGTGCTTCCATGGGCGCCATGCACGCGGCGAACCTGTACTACCGCCGCCCCGACCTGTTCGACAGCTGCTTCGCCATCTCCGGCCTGTACGACAACAAGGAGTTCTTTGGAAGCTACTGCGACGATCTGGTGTACAACAACTGCCCTTGCCTGTATTTGCAGAACCTGCCCGACGGCCACTACTACAGGGATATGTACAACAGCCAGAAGAGCCTGATTGTCTGCGGTCAGGGCGCGTGGGAGGAGCCTCTGCTGGAATCTACCCGGTGGCTGGACACCGTGTGCTGCCAGAAGGGCATTAACACCCGGTTTGAATACTGGGGCAAGGATGTCAACCACGACTGGCCCTGGTGGTATAAGATGGTGCAGACGTACCTGCCCTGGTTCCTGGGCTAAAGATACAAGATACAAAGATACAAGATAGAAGATACGGTAATACAGGATATTTTGCTTTAACAGGCAGCTTTGCATATCTTGTATCTAGTATCTCGTATCTTGTATCTACATAGAATGGAGTGTAGAAAAATGAAAAACTTTGTCTTTATTTCCCCGAATTTTCCCATGACCTACTGGAAGTTCTGCCGGGAGCTGAAGAACAACGGGCTGCGGGTTCTGGGCATCGGCGACTGCCCCTACAATGAGCTTCTGCAGGAGCTGCGGGATTCTCTGCACGAATACTACAAGGTAAGTTCCCTGGAAAACAGCGACGAGGTCTTCAAGGCCGTGGCCTTCTTCACCTTCAAGTACGGCAAGATCGACTGGCTGGAGAGCAACAACGAGTACTGGCTCATGCGGGACGCCTGGCTGCGCACGGAGTTCAACATCACCACCGGGCCGAAGCTTGCGGACATGGACAAGATCAAGTACAAATCCGCCATGAAGGAATACTATGCCAAGGCGGGCCTGCCCACCGCCCGGTGGCATATTGTGGAGGGGCTGGAGGACGCGCTGGAGTTTGCCCACACCGTGGGCTACCCCGTGGTGGTGAAGCCCGACAACGGCGTTGGCGCAGCCAACACCTACAAGCTGTGCTCCGACGAGGATGTGCAGTGGTTCATCGATACCAAGGACGACAACATCTACATCATGGAGGAGTTCGTCAATGGTTATGTCCAGACCTTTGACGGCATTGTGGATTCCAAGGGCAATATGCTCTTCGAGTCCGGCAACATTACCCCCTTGTCCCTGATGGACATTGTGAACACCGGCGGAGATTCCGTGTACTATCTGGTCAAGGAGCTGCCGGAGAAGATTCGGCAGGCGGGCCTTGCCACCGTCAAGGCCTTCGGCGTCAAGAGCCGGTTTATCCATCTGGAGTTCTTCGTGCTCAACGACGATCAGGAGGGTCTGGGCAAGAAGGGCGACGTGCTGGGATTGGAAGTCAATATGCGCCCCGCCGGCGGCTACACTCCCGAAATGTACAACTACTCTCAGGAGACCGACGTCTACAAGATCTGGGCGGACATGGTGGCCTTTGACTGCAACACCAAGTCCATCGGCAACTCCCACTACTGCGCCTTCTACGGACGCCGGGACGGCAAGCGCTACAAGCTGGACGACTACGAGGTCATGATGAAGTATGGCCCCAAGATGGTCATGTGGGGCCGGATTCCCGACGCTCTGTCCGGCGCCATGGCGAACCAGATGTATGTGGCCAATTTCGACACCGAAGAAGAAATGATGGCCTACTACGAAGACCTGTCCGCACAGTACGAATAATTTGTCCGCAATCATCGTAGGGCGGAGTCATGACCTCACCCTACGAATATGGTCGAAAAAAGCACCGGTTGGAAGGAGCGTTTCTTCCAACCGGTGTTCTTTTACTTTTTCCAGTGCTTAAGTGTTGGTAAGTAGCCTTGAAGATACTGCCGAATCTGTTCCGGGGACTGGCTTTCGTTTGCCATATGTTCCGCGCAGAGGGAAATCAGGGTGTCCAGATCGGTATAGGCAAATTCCCCATCGGCGTAGCACCACTTGCAGTAGTCCTCATTGAAGCTGCCGTCCGGCTCCTTACTGAGGACGGAATCCTCAAGGGGCATACCGCAGCACTGGCACACCAGCTGCCGGGGCGAACCCAGAAGGGTGTTGATGGACACGTCGAACAGCTTTGACAGCAGTTTCAGAGTCTCGGTGTTGGGCACAGTTTCCCCATTTTCCCACCGGGACACCGCCTGCCAGGTAACATAAACCTGCTCCGCAAGGGCGTCCTGAGACAGGCCCCGGGCATTCCGTAATTGAAGGATAATATCTTTCGTTTCCAAGCGTATCGCCTCCTCATGGTCAGAATATCATGAAAGAGGGAGAAAAGCAAGCAACTGCGTGTTGCTGGTTACAGCCAGCCCTCGTGGCGAAGGAGCCATTCTTTTTTGTCGAGACCCCCGGCGTAGCCAGTTAACTTTCCGCTTGTGCCCACCACCCGGTGGCAGGGAATCAGAATGCTGATGGGATTCGCGCCCACGGCTTGCCCAACCGCCTGGGCCGACATTTTTTGCTTGCCGGTGCGTACCGCCATTTCCCGGGCAATATCGCCGTAGGTCCTGACCTGCCCGTAGGGAATGGTCAAAAGCATATCCCAAACCTGTTTCTGAAAGGCGGTGCCGTGGGGGTTCAGCGGGAAATCCACCTCAGTCGGATTCCCGGAAAAATAGGCAACCAACCAGTGCCTTGCCTGCTCCAAAACGGGAAAATCTTCCGTTTTCTCAGGGTGCATCCAGATGCCGGTGAGGCCGCCTTCGTCGGCGGTCAGGTACAGCGTCACCACGGGGGACGGATATTCGCAGTAATCCATATGTCCCTCCTATGGAAAAGAATGTCATTGCGAACCAGCGCGCACGCCGGTGTGGCAATCCGCATCCCCTTGAATGTCAGACAACCGGCGTTTTCAAGGAGAACGGATTGCCACACCAGTGACTACGGTCACTGGTTCGCAATGACAGTGAGTTACAGTTCGTCTTCCTGCACATCCACCCAGTCATTGCTGCTGGGGGTATCCACCACCGGCTGCTTTCTGGGGGGCATTCCATCGTCCTTGTTCCGGCTGAAGAACAGGAAGAAGGGCTCGGTGACGCCGAACAGAATGCTCAGCACCAGGAACAGCACGCAGTTGGCGGGGTCCAGGGATTTGTAGATATCATACAGCGCCATGTAGCGGAATACCGCGTAGGCAATGGAAATGCCAATCAGCGGCAGGCACATCACCAGCAGGTTGAGGGCCTGATGCAGAATCTGGAAGATCCGTTCGTCCGACATAGTGCCCCAGAATACGCTGCCGACGGCGTGGAAGCACAGCTTTATCAGCAGACCGATCAGGGAAACCCACATAACCGCCGTCAGGATACGGAAAATCAGCAGAATCTTCCGCTTGGACTTGTGCTGACCATCCACCACATACCGGTACTGGTCAGACAGGGAGCCCAGCAGCCAGCAGTCCGCCACAGGAATCCAGGCCAGCCACGGATTTTTCAGCCCCCGCCGCCGGGCAATGGTGTACAGAGCCAGTGCGGTCAGTACATAGGACGCAATGGACAGCAGCATGGGCATCCCGAACAGGGAGCGCAGAACCAGCCACAGGCCGCTTTCCAGATAATCCACAGAATGGGAAATCATCATAATAACACCTTCCTTTTTCTATAGAGTGTATCACATTACAGAAAGAAACACAATGGGAAATGCAGGCAGACCCCAGAGGGCGAGTCCCTCTGGGGTGTTGCCGTTTGAACACGCAGTGAACAGCAAAAGGGGAATATCGTTGATTAAGATGTCATTGCGAGGAGGGCGAAGTCCGACGTGGCAATCCGTTCTCCCTTTTTGGAAAATGCGTCATCAGAGTGCAAAATGGAATACGGATTGCCACGCCAGCGTGCGCGCTGGCTCGCAATGACATTCTCAGTAAGCTAAAGCACAATTTACCTCGCCAGAGAACGATACCGAGCGGTACCCAATGGTGTAACGAATACACAAAGCCCGCGCACGCATTGGTTGGCCGCCCTGCGGCCCGCTTATTTCATCAGCTTGCACACCAGCTCGGTGTAGGCGTAGGGATCGTCCAGCGGCAGCTCCGCCATGAGCTGGGCCTGATAGCACAGAAGCTGGGCGTAGTCCTTGGCCTTCACGGGGTCCTCGGTCATGGCAGCCTGCAGAGCCTTCACGGCTTCGTGCTCCGGGTTCAGCTCCAGAATCCGGCCTACGGGGAAGGCAAATTCCGGGTTGGCCTTCTTCATATACTTCTCCATCTCGAAGCTCATGCCGGCGTCCGGGGTCATGCACACGGGGTGGCTGCCAAGATCGGTGGACAGCTTCACTTCCTTGACCTGCTCGCCCAGAGACTCCTTGACGAAGGTCAGCAGGCCCTTCATTTCCTCGGCCTTTTCCTCGGCTTCCTTCTTCTCCTCCTCGGTCTTGAGACCCAAGTCCTCGGTGGACACGTTGCAGAACTGCTTCTCCATGTAGGTCATGAGGGTCTGGGGGATGAACTCGTCCACATCCTCGGCAAACAGCAGCACGTCGTAGCCCTTCTTTGCCAAAGTCTCAACCTGGGGCAGCTTGGCAAGGCGTTCCCGGTTCTCGCCGGGGGCAAAGTAAATCTTCTCCTGACCTTCCGCCATGGAATCCACATACTCCTTGAGGGAAATCAGCTTGCCCTGCTTGTTGCTGTAGAACAGCAGCAAATCCTGACAGGCGTCCTTATGCGCGCCGTAGTCGGACACGGTGCCGTATTTCAGCTGACGGCCGAAGGCAGCGTAGAACTGCTCGTACTTCTCCCGGTCGTTTTCCAGCATGGACTTGAGTTCGGACTTGATCTTCTTTTCAATGTTCCGGGCGATGATGGTCAGCTGGCGGTTGTGCTGGAGCATTTCCCGGCTGATGTTCAGGGACAGGTCCTGGCTGTCCACAACGCCGCGAACGAAACGGAAGTGCTCAGGCAGCAGATCCTCGCAGTTCTCCATAATCAGGACGCCGGAAGAGTACAGCTGCAAACCACGCTTAAAGTCCTTGGTATAGAAATCATAGGGGGCCTTGGAGGGGATATACAGCAACGCTTTGAAGGAGACGTTGCCCTCCACGTTGTAGTGGATGGTACGCAGGGGCTTGTTGTAATCGAAGAACTTCTCCCTGTAGAAGGCCTCGTACTCCTCGTCGGTGACATCCTTCTTATCCCGCTGCCAGATGGGCACCATGGAGTTGAGGGTCTCCATCTCGGTGTATTCCTCATACTTGGGAGCCTTCGGCTCTTTCTTCTCCTCTTCGCCTTCCACTTCGATGGCTTCCTCTTCTTCGGGTTCCTCAACCTGGCGGGACTTGGTGACCTCCATCTTGATGGGGTAGCGGATATAGTCGGAATACTTGCGGATCAGGGAGCGGATTTCGTACTCCTCCAGATACTCGGAGTACTTTTCGTCCTCGGTGTCCTCCTTCAAAGTCATGATGACATCGGTACCGGGGGCGTCCTTGGCGCACTCCTCAATGGTGTAGCCGTCGGTGCCGTCGGAAACCCACTTCCACGCCTTGTCCTCGCCGTACTTCTTGGAGATCACGGTGACGGAGGAAGCCACCATAAAGGCGGAGTAGAAGCCCACGCCGAACTGGCCGATGATGTCGATGTCCTCATTTTTCTCCATGGCCTGCTTGAAGCCCAGAGAGCCGGACTTGGCGATGGTGCCCAAATTCTCTTCCATTTCTTCCTTGGACATACCGATACCGTTGTCGGAAACCGTCAGAACTCGGTTCTCGGGATCCCGGGTGATGGTGATGGCGAACTCGTCCCGGTTGATGCCCACCTTGTCGTCCGTCAGGGCGGTGTAGGCCAGCTTGTCGATGGCGTCGGAGGCGTTGGAGATGATCTCCCGCAGGAAAATTTCCTTGTGGGTGTAGATGGAGTTGATCATCAGGTCCAGCAGGCGCTGGGATTCGGCCTTAAATTGCTGTTTTTCCATAGTTGAATGCACATCCTTTATCAATTTAGCACTCTATGTGATTGAGTGCTAACATTATAACGCATCTGCGGAAAAAAGCAAGTCCTATCGAAAAAAGTTCTTTCTTTATTCACAATTGGCGGGTAGCACCCGCAGGCAATGGCGGGACTTCAGGTTGGTGGTAGACCAAGATTGCTGCCCGATTCTTACGCCGCTAAATTGTTCTTTAGCCGATTAACCAGAATGTCATTGCGAGCCAGTGCGCTTAAGTGGCGTGGCAATCCGTTCCCCTTAAAATGTCCCGATTTTGCACCTGTTACCAAGGAGAAAACGGATTGCCACGTCGCTTCGCTCCT
>JAXEXE010000181.1:0-2068 GCA_034113565.1 Faecousia sp. | reverse complement strand
GGACCGTCCTACGGCGGGCGGGACTATCTGGAAAAACAGGATTATATCCTGATGAAGCAGAAGGAGCAGCTGGCGGCGCAGGAGCAAAAGCTGGAAGTACTGACGCTCAAAATCGAGGACGTGGAGACGCTGTTAGAGGATGTTTCCGATGCGGCCTACGACAAGGCGGTGGAGGTCGTGACCGATACCGTCCGGCAGGAGACGCACAAGGAAGATATTCGTCTGGTGGAAGAATCGAAAAAATGGGTGCTGTCGCCGGAACGCAAGGCCCCAAAGAAGGAACGTGAGTATGCCGCTGAGCGTCTGGATGGGGTCATTACCAAAATCAAAAACGCCATGCAGCACGCTCTGGCAAAAATCCAGCGGACGCTGATGCAGCCGGAGGTCAAGCAGGCCGGGAAGGAGCAGGTCAAGAAGAAAGCCAAAGAATCCATTATGGATATGCTGGCAAAGGCAAAGATCAACGCTGACCGGGATAACCGGGAGCGTTGGGAACGGGAAGGGCGGATTGCCCCGACCAAAAAGAACGATATGGAGTTGTAAGGCATCTGATTTCCTGCGGAAACCGGGTGCCTTTTTCTCTATCTGGAGGTGAGAAAATCGAATATGTTTGAAGCGGTAAAGCAGTCTGTCCCCACAAGGCAGGTTGCGGAATCTTACGGAATACAGGTTGGCAGGAACGGGATGGCCTGCTGTCCCTTCCATGATGACAAACATCCCAGCATGAAGGTTGACCGTCGGTTCCACTGCTTCGGCTGTCAGGCGGACGGAGATGTGATTGATTTTACCGCCCGTCTGTTCGGGCTGAACAAAAAAGAGGCGGCCTTGAAGCTGGCGGAGGATTTCTCGGTCAGCTTTGACGCCAAAGGCCATGACCCGCCCCGCAGGAGACCGATCAAGCGAAAAATCAGCGAGGAACTGCGCTACCGGCAGGCGGAGCAGAAATGTTTCCGGGTACTGTGCGATTACCTGCATCTGCTGGAACGCTGGGAGAAGGAATACGCCCCACAGACGCCGGAGGAAGCATGGAATCCGCTGTTTGTGGAGGCACTGCAAAAGAAACCGTACACGGAGTATCTGCTGGATATTCTGCTGTCCGGCAGCATGGAGGAACGGGCCTGCGTGGTCGCTGAATACGGAAAAGAGGTGAGGAAGATTGAGCAGCGAATATCAGAGTTTACCGCCAGCCACCCGGCAGGCCGCCATGAGCGCAGCCGAAGCCTTAGCGCCGGAGCAGAGCGTTGACGAGGTGAGGGAAAGCCTCTCCGTCACGGAGAATGGTCAGCCCGCCAACACCATCGGCAACTGCCAGACAGTGTTCTGCCATGACCCGCTGCTGCGGGATGCCATCCGGCTGAACCTCCTGACTGACCGGGTGGACATCGTGCGGGATTTGGGCTGGCGCAGGAACACCAGCGCCCTGACGGATACGGATGTGAAGTATCTGCTTCTCTATTTTGAGCAGAACTACGGCCTGACCAGCGAGAAGAAAATGACGGCGGCCCTGTCCATCGTAGCGAATGAAAACTGCTACCATCCCATACAGGACGTGCTGAACGGCCTTGTATGGGACGGGATGCCCCGCATCCGCTCCTGTCTCCATCACTTCTTAGGTGCAGAAGTCAGCGATTATGTAGAGGAAATGTTAAAACATTTCCTGCTGGGGGCTATCCGGCGGGTGTTTTCCCCCGGCTCCAAATACGAGGAAATGCTTTGTCTGGTGGGCGGACAGGGGGCTGGCAAGTCCAGCTTCTTCCGCCTGCTGGCAATCCGTGACGAGTGGTTCAGTGACGATCTGAAAAAGCTGGACGATGACCGGGTGTTTTTGAAATTGCAAGGCCATTGGATCATCGAGATGTCGGAGATGCTGGCTACCAGCAGCGCCAAAAGCATTGAGGAAATCCGCTCGTTTATCAGCCGCCAGAAGGAAACCTACCGCACACCCTATGAGGCCCAGCCCAAAGACCGGCTGCGGCAGTGCGTGTTCGGCGGTTCTTCCAACACGCTGGACTTCCTGCCCCTTGACCGGGCCGGGAACCGGCGTTTCCTTCCCATCATGATTTACCCG
>JAXEXE010000180.1:0-25635 GCA_034113565.1 Faecousia sp. | reverse complement strand
TCCTCGTCGGTCTTGGCCAGATCGCCCAGCTTCTCGCGGGTCTTTTCCACAACGGGCTCCAGAGTATCGGCGTAGCGGACGGTCAGAGGCTTCTCGTCGCCCAGAATCTGAGCCTGAATCTCAGGGTTGATGGGGGCGGGAGTACGGCCGTACTCGCCGCGGCAGTAAGCCTTGATCTCCTTGGAGACGGACTTGTAGCGCTTGCCGTCCAGCACGTTGCGGACAGCCTGCACGCCGACCATCTGGGAGGTGGGGGTAACCAGAGGGGGATAGCCCATGTCCTCACGGACCTTGGGAGTCTCCACCAGAACCTCGTCGAAGCGGTCCAGCGCGTTGACCTGCTTCAGCTGGCTCAGAAGGTTAGACAGCATACCGCCGGGGATCTGGTAGGTCAGGCACTGGGTGTCGGTAGCCATGGACTTGGGCATCAGGGTGCCGTCAGCAAGGAAGCCATCCCGGACGGTCTTGAAGTAGTCGGCCATCTTCTTGGTCAGCTTGTCATCCAGGTCGACCTCGTAGCCCAGCTGGCGCAGAGCGTAGGCCAAAGTCTCGGTGGCGGGCTGGGAAGTACCGCCGGAGAAGGGGGAAATGGCGGTGTCGATGATGTCCACGCCGGCTTCCACTGCCTTCAGGTAGGTCATGAAGGCGAGGCCCGTGGTGGAGTGGGTGTGCAGGTCGATGGGCAGCTCGGGAACGGCGTCCTTGATGGCGGAAACCAGGTCGTAAGCCTCCTGGGGGCCCATGATGCCAGCCATATCCTTGATGCAGATGGTGGAAGCGCCCATTTCCTTCAGCTCCTTGACCATTTCCACATACTTCTTGTGGGTGTGGACAGGGGAGGTGGTGTAGGAAATGGTGCCGGAAGCGATGGCGCCGGCCTTGACGGTGGCCTCCATGGCGACCTTCAGGTTGTTCACGTCATTCAGAGCGTCGAAGATACGGATGATGTCGATGCCGTTCTCCACGGCCTTCTGCACGAACAGCTTCACGAAGTCATCGGGGTAGTGGGCGTAGCCCAACACATTCTGACCACGCAGCAGCATCTGCAGCTTGGTGTTGGGCACAGCGGCGCGGATCTTGCGCAGGCGCTCCCAGGGATCCTCGTTCAGATAGCGCAGGCACACGTCGAAGGTGGCGCCGCCCCAGCACTCGATGGCGTAGTAGCCCACCTTGTCGATGGTGGAGAGCATGGGCTCGAACTTGTCGAAGGGCAGGCGGGTGGCGATCAGAGACTGGTTCGCGTCACGCAGAACAGTCTCTACAAACTGAACTTTTTGAGCCATTATGTTGTTACCTCCGTAGAAATGGATTTTAAACGGGCAGCTGGTCGGCTGTCCAAAGGCTATTTTTAGACCAACGGTGTCAATGGCAGACGGTTGGTTAAAAACAAAGGGTCGGCGGCATCAGGGTTTAGCCCCAATCTCCACCGCATACATATTAACACAAGGTGTCCGGAATGTAAATAGATTTTTTCTTTTTTTCGGTATGTTTTTATCGTTTTTTGTCCGCCGGTTGTCCGGTGGAAAACCGTTGATAATCAGGGTTTTATACCCGGAATAAGCCGCGGGTTATATCCTTCGGCAGGGAAAATGCGCCATCCCGGGAAGGTTCCCGGAATGACGCTCTTGATACAGATATCTCCTACAGCGAGGATGCGTCCAGACAGATGCTGTCCCCCCTCAGCTTTTCCCACGAAAACTCTCCCGACAGCTCCCTTGCGGATATGGGCACGTTTTGATCGATCAGCCCGGAAGCGAAGGCCAGCGTGCCGATGAGGGTTTCCGGGGCAATCCGCTGGCGAAGCACACCTAAATCAAGGTCCTTGTCCCGCTTAGAAAGCCGCCGCCCGTCAGGGGAAAGCAGCATGGGCACATGGGCGTATTCCGGGTGGGGAAAGCCGAACAGCTCCTGCAGGTACATCTGCCGGGGGGCGGAGCTGAGCAAATCCATGCCCCGCACCACCTCGGTGACCCCCGCTTCCCCATCGTCCACGGTGACGGCAAGCTGGTAGACGTAGACTCCGTCCGCCCGGCGCACCACCATGTCGCCGCAGTCGGCAGCAAGGTTGCAGGTGTAGGTGCCCTGCACCCTGTCTTCCACCGTCCACACCCTGTCCGGCACCATAACGCGCCAGGCAGGTTTCCGGTCAAAGGCTGCCCGCTGGGCCTCCGTCAGATTCCGGCAGGTGCCGGGATAGACATAGGTGCCGTCGGACAGGTGGGGGGCGTTGACGCTGTGGAGCTGGCTGCGGGTGCAGTAGCAGGGATACAGCAGGCCCTGCCCGGCAAGCCTTTCAAAATAGCCGTCATAGGCGGCGGTTCTTTGGCTTTGGGGCGGAGTCTCCCGGTCATAGTCCAGGCCCAGCCACTTGAGGTCCTCCCGCAGAATCCCGGTATATTCGCCGCTGGTGCGCTGGGTGTCCAGATCCTCCATCCGCAGAACCATTTCCCCGTCCCGGCTGCGGACGGACAGCCAGGCAATCAGGGCCGCGAACACGTTGCCCAGGTGCATCCGCCCGGAGGGGGTGGGGGCAAACCGCCCCACGGGTTTTAAATCAGCCATTGCAGCCACCATCCCACCACGGCAAGAATCGCAATAATTTCCAGCAGGGCCAGAAAGGCAAGGCCCTTGCAGCCCTTGCGTTTGGGCAGAAGCATATAGCGGCTTTCATCGTCGTCCTCGTCCTCATAGACCGCCCGGTGAAAGTCCTGCTTTTTCCCTCTGCGTCGGCGGGGCTGCTCATATTCCTCTTCTTCCTCGTCTTCCTCGTCACCGTAGAGAATGTCCTCCAGCTCGTCGTCCAGAAGCTCGTCCTCCATCCAGTGCAGCTGCTTGCGGGGATTATCAAACACACTGCATCCCTCCTTTGCGTACTATTTTAGCGGATTTCCAGTGGAAAGTAAAGAAAGAAACTGTAAATATACATACAGCGTAATCCACGAAACAATGGATTCTTATCCGCCGTAAGGGGCGATGTGGGCATCGCCCCCTACGATTTTGGTGCGCAAAAAATCCCTCCGATTTTCTCGGAGGGATTTGTCTTATTTGGCGTATTCCACTGCCTTGGTTTCCCGGATGACGTTGACCTTGATCTGACCGGGGTATTCCAGCTCGGCCTCGATCTTCTTGGCTACATCCCGGGCAAGCAGGATCATGTTGTCCTCGGACACCACCTCGGGCTTGACCATGATGCGGACTTCCCGGCCTGCCTGAATGGCGTAGGCCTTCTCCACGCCGGGATAGGAGCCAGTGAGCTCCTCCAGCTTCTGCAAGCGGCGGATATAGTTCTCCACGTTCTCACGGCGGGCGCCGGGACGGGCGGCGGAGATGGCATCGGCTGCCTGCACCAGCACGGCAATGACGGTCTTCGGCTCCACGTCGCCGTGGTGGGCCTCGATGGCATTGACGATGACGGGGTTCTCCTTGTACTTCCGGGCCAGATCCGCGCCCAGCTGCACATGGCTGCCCTCCACCTCGTGGTCGATGGACTTGCCCAGATCGTGCAGAAGGCCTGCCCGCTTTGCCATGGCTACATCTACGCCCAGCTCGGCAGCCATGAGCCCTGCGATGTGGGCCACCTCGATGGAGTGGTTCAGCACGTTCTGACCGTAGGAGGTACGGTACTTCTGACGTCCCAGAATCTTCACCAGTTCGGGGTTCAGGTTGTGGACACCGGTTTCGTAGCAGGCCCGTTCGCCCTCCTCCCGGATGGTGCGGTCCACTTCCTTCCGGGCCTTCTCCACCATGTCCTCGATGCGGGTGGGGTGGATGCGTCCGTCCACAATCAGCTTCTCCAACGCCAGCCGGGCAACCTCCCGGCGGACGGGATCGAAGCTGGAAACAGTGATTGCTTCGGGGGTATCGTCGATAATCAGGTCCACGCCTGTGATGGTTTCCAGCGTGCGGATATTCCGGCCCTCCCGGCCGATGATCCGGCCCTTCATTTCGTCATTGGGCAGGGTGACCACGGAAACGGTGGTCTCGGCAGCGTGGTCGGCAGCGCAGCGCTGGATGGCGGTGGCAATGATCTCCCGGCCCTTTTCCTCGGCCTCGTCCTTGAGCTGCTGCTCGATCTCCTTGATCTTCATGGCAGCCTCATGGCGAACCTCGTCCTCCACGCTCTTAAGAAGATATTCCTTGGCTTGCTCCTGCGTCAGCTCGGAGATTTTTTCCAGCTGCTCCAGCTGCTCCTGACGGACCGCGTCCACCTGAGCCTGGGTCTCGGCGACCTTCTGGAGCTTCTTCGCCAGTTCCTCTTCCTTGTGCTCAAAGGCTTCGGTCTTCTTGTCGAGAGTGGCTTCCTTTTGTTCCAAACGGCGCTCCTGCTTGCTCAGCTCGGCGCGGCGCTCCTTGACTTCCTTTTCGTACTCTGTGCGAGATTTATGGATTTCGTCCTTGGCCTCCAGAAGCATTTCCTTCTTGCGGTTTTCACCGGAACGGATGGCTTCGTTAATCAGGCGGGTGGCTTCCGTTTCCGCGGAGCCGATCTCCCGCTCGGCGACCTTCTTGCGGTAGGCAATACCAATGCCGAAGCCCACAGCCAGGCACGCCAGCAGACCCAGAACGGTAAGAATGATCTGTACCCATTCCATAAATTTGCTGCACACCTCCTTCTAAAATAGTAGGCGCAGAAGGGGTGGCGCTTATACCCATGTGAAAAACGTGCGTAACAACCGACCGGGGAACAGCCCCGGGAAATTGAAAAAGCAAAACGCCAGCAATGGGCGTAAAACGCATACCCCGGCTAAGCCGGATAAAAATGAAACGCGCCCGGGCAGTCTCCCGGCTGCGTACACCATACCGTCCTTTATTCTACAAGCAACCATCCAGAATGTCAAGAAAAATTGTGGGAGGATTTGTTGAATTTGTATACTCCGCCAAATAAATTTGACAAGCTGTTTTCACCATGATAAAATGGTGGCGTCTGCGGGTGGTATGTGCACAATTTTGCACAGATGTGTCCGCGCAGCAGAGTAACCATCTGGCAGTCAAAGGAGCAATCAGATGTACAAGGCAGTTGACAGGCAACGATCCGTTCTGATTCTGGCTGTGCTGTTATTTGGCGGCATACTGCTCGGGATTGCTTTCCTGGATTATGTGGAGCAGCCGGTATTTTCCCATGACAGCGGCTTTTATGAGGGCAGCTTTTCTCTTGCCATTTCCGCCTTCCACGCGGAAGAAATCTATTACACCCTGGACGGTTCCACACCGGACGAAAATTCCCTGAAATATACCGGGCCGATCCGAATTACCGACGCGACGCAAAACGAAAACACCTATTCCATGCGCACCGATGTTTCTGTGGGATTTTATACAGACCTGTTGGGGCAGGGCGAAGGCCCCGGTTATACGGCGCCGGATTTTCCGGTGGATAAGTGCACCGTCGTCCGGGCGATTGCCGTGAGTCCGGGGGGCAGCGTCAGTGAAATCACCTCGGCATCTTACTTCGTGGATGTCCGCCCGGAAGACTACCACGGCTGCAATATCCTTTCGCTGATCACAGACCCCGGCAGTCTGTTTGACAGCCAAACAGGCATCTACGTTACCGGAGACGCCTTTGACGAATATCTGGAAGGCGGCGATCTGTCGGCCTCCTGGTGGTTCTGGCCGGCAAATTACCGGCAGCGGGGAAAAGCGTGGGAGTGTCCCGTGACAATGGAATTTTTCAGCCGCGGCGGGGAAGCCCTGTACCGTACAGACGGCGGCATGCGGATACACGGCGGAGCCAGCAGAGCGTTTCTGCCCCGCAGCGTCAATCTCTACGCGGATACCGGGAAAGCCGCCAGCCGGGGAATTGATTTCCCCATTTTCGGAGACAGCTACCGCCCGAAAGCAATCACCCTGAATTCCGGCGGAAACCAGACGATTACCCAGTTTCCGGACTATATGATGTCCCAAATGGCTGCGGAGCTGAATTTCTCCCAGATGCAGTTTGAGCCTTATGTTTTGTTCCTGAATGGGGAATACTGGGGCTTTTATTGGCTTTCCGAAAAATATGACGAGGAATATCTGGCCCATCACTATCAGGTGCGGGCGGATGATGTCGTCATGATCAAAAACGGCGAGGTGGAAGCCGGCGAGTATGAGGATATTGGGCTGTACATCGATATGCAGTCCGACATCTGCCAGAATGATATGTCCGACGAGGAGAATTATCAGTGGGCCTGCGAAATGATCGACATGGACAGCTGCATTGACTATTACGCCGCGCTCATCTACCTTGCCCGGTGCGGAGACTGGCCCAGCAGCAATTTTGCCCTCTGGCGCACACGGAATGTAACCGACACAGACTCCTGCGCGGACGGGAGATGGAGATGGATGCTGTTTGACTGCAACAGCACCTGTATGCGGGATATCGATTATGAAGGCGCCCGTCTGACCGAGGCGGACACCCTGTCCTACGTTCTGGAATCGGACGCGGTCTTTGCGTCCCTGTGGAACAGCGAATCCTTCCGGCAGGCCTTTACCAGCCGGATTCTCCAGCTTGGTCAGACCTGTTTTTCCCCGGACAAAATAGATGCCTTCATTCAGGACTATATGGATACAATGGCCCCCGTTCTGGAGCAGTCCTGGGCACGATTTTATGGCAGCCGGAATGAGAAATACGCCGAATTCTGCGCCACAATGGAGCAGTACAGGGCCTTTTTTGAAAAGCGGCCGGCGGTGGTCGAAGGCTGGTTCCGATAGGAAATGGGGCGAAATAAGCGATTCCGGTATGCCGGATCTGCAGGCAGGAGGGAATGTACAGATACGCGGCGCCCGGTGCTGCTGCCTCAGGGGAAGGACCTCCGCCGCGAATTTTACCGGATCAGCCTTTCCATTGACATTCCCCCGCCCCCATGTTACAATAAAGCCGCTATGCGGGCATGGTGGAATTGGTAGACTCGGTGGATTTAGGTTCCACTGCCAAAAGCGTGCAGGTTCGAGTCCTGTTGCCCGCACCAAAGCAATATAATCCGAACTCATCTTCCCTGCGTGGAAAATGGGTTCGGATTATTTGTTTTCCCCGTCAGATTTGAGGAACCCCAAACAGCGTTGTCAAGCAGTCTGAAAAGGGGAAGCCGTTCAGAGGATGGATAAATGACAAAGGTGCTGTATTTCCAGCCCCTTCCAAAGGCGACTGTTTTGCTTCCTATTTTTCGCAGTCCGCCGCTGACGCGATTTTCTGGTAGATTCTGTTTTGCAGCGCCCGGCCGACGGGATAGGACAGAAGGCCGGCGGCTATGCCGGTCACCCATACAAAATTCCATCCAATCAGCAATCCGGTAAGGAGCATCGCCGCTGCCGCAGTGAGCCAGTAGCATCCCCGCGTTCTGCCGCTTTTTCTGTTTACCGCATCCAGGATGCCCTCCTCCGCTGATTCGTGGGGCGCGTTCTCGATAAACTCCGCCGCGCCGGCAGGGCCCGGGCAGCCCCGAAAATCCGCGCTGCACTGCGCGGCTTTTTCTGCAAATACGGCGCTGCTCAGAAGTTCCTCCACGGCTTTCCCAATGCCCGTCGGGGAATCGTCCCGCAAATATACGCCCGCTCCCATTTCCGCAGCCCTTCTCGCCACGGCGCACTGTTCCCCGGTCTGGGGGTACAGCACCATGGGAGTAGCCATGTACAGGCTTTCGGATACGCTGTTCATACCGCAGTGGGTAATGAATACGTCAGCCTTCGCCAGGATTTCAAGCTGATTGACATAAGAATAAGCCCGGATGTTATCCGGCAGGTTCGCCGGCAGCTTTTTTTCCATATGATCTCCGCAGGAAATCACCACATCCACGTTTCTGTCCTTCAGCGCCTCCACACATTTGGCGTAAAAATCGGGCCGGTCGTTGATGACGGTGCCCATGGAAATATAGATGAGGGGGCGTTCCTTTGCCTTTTCGGGCAGAGCGTTGGAAAAGACCGACGGCCCCACGAAGGCGTAGTGGCCTGAAAAGCTCTCCGCGTAGGGCTGGAAGCGTCGGGAGGTGTAGACCACGGAATCCGTATCGTTGTCATTCTGCACCAGAGACAGCGCACTCTTGACGTGATAGCCGTAGGTCTCCAGTTCCTGAAGCGCCTTCGAAATCCTCGGCAGTCCGAAGATCATATCCGCCATTTCTTTGGGGCTGTTTTTCATGTACCGGGAGGACATCTGATTGAAGGCGAAGGTGCTGACGGACACCACCATGGGCACCCGATGCTTCAGCGCGTTCAGCTTGCCCCAGAAGCAGACGGCATCGGTGTAAACCACATCCGGCTGAAAATCCGCAAATTCCCTGCTGAGAAAATCGTCCATGGCAAGGGTAATGCGGATATCCTGCACGGTCATCTCCGTGGTGGACACTGTTTTCAGTCCGGCCATCTCCCGGGCGGTCAGCGCCGGCATAAAATCATCGCAGGCCACGAATTCCGCCTTTGTTGCCCGGATTTTCTCCTCAAATTCCCGGAAGGAATAAAAGCGGACCGCATTCCCACGCCTTACCAGCTCCGCAGCCACCGGAAGCATGGGATTGGTGTGCCCGTGGGCGGGGATACAGAAACACGCGATTCTTTTCACTGTCTGTCGCCCCCGTTTTCCTTATCAAACGCCATGTTGAACAGCTCCGCAAAGGCCCCCTTTGGCGGAATCGCGATGCCCCGTTCTTCGTCGCCGAGAATCAGAAGGGTATCCCCCGGCTTGATTCCAAACACGTCACGGGCCTGTTTCGGAATCACGATCTGACCTTTTTCGCCGACGGTGGCTGTCCAGGCATATTTTCCTTTCGGTGTTACCATTACCTTCACTCCTTAAGTATGATTTGTATAACAAATTATACCTTGTATCCACCGAAATGTCAAGGGGCCTGTCGCGGCTGACAAAGGCCCCGGCTGATCCTGTGGCGTCCATAAAACAGGAAATCCTACGTATGAATACGGCCATACGTAGGATTCTTTGACAGTCCGGGCAGTTGAAAGTTATCTTTCTATTGCTATAAGGTCTGTTCTTTCATAGCGATTATGCCCCTGTAATTGCTTTTTGTATTTCCAGCACGCAATTGCTTCTTCTAAGGTTTTCCCTTTGTTGTCTGCGAAAAAGTCCCGAATATAGGTATTGTACTCGAACTGCTTATCGATTTTTGTCTTCCCTTTTTTCTTATCCTCAAGAATTTGATAATAGGCAGCAATCGCTTCCTTATATGTTTTTCCCGTATTGTTCTTCAACCATTTCTGAAAAGCTACATTGAAGGAAAAACCGCTTCCTATATGTTCTCTAAAAAATGCTCTGTGTTTTTCCGAACAAACGAAGTTTGCTTCAATTTCTGTATCTTCACGAATGACAGAGATTGCTGTGGCTTTTTTTCTCTCCGCTGGAGCAGGCAATATTTTGCCTGTATCAAGAAAGTAAGCAATCCTGTCTGTTATTTCTATTTTTCCGCCCGATACTGGAATACCGTTTTCTCTGCAAAAGCTTACTAATTCCTCTTTCAGATAATAGTAATCACGAAATGTTTTGCTATCTAAATTCCGATCTAAAACAGGTCTGTCATTCATATATACTCCTTTTCTGCAGCGCACCAAATTCCGATCTGTCTTGTCATCCTGCTGGATAAAATCTATCAAAATAAATGTGGAAAATTCCGCTGTTTTCACGAAGACGCGCCCGATCAGGACGATACTCTTTCGGGCGCTTCTTTCTGTATTCCCATTACGGCTTTCCTGGCTTCAGAAACCCATACTATCTATGACACTACAGCCGTCGCTTCTGCATTACAGGCTGTCCACAGCTGCCTTGAGCTGCCGCATGGCTTTCTCCAGCGTAGAGCGGGGGCAGGCAGCGTTCAGGCGCATGAAGCCCGCAAGGCTGTGTCCGAAGGTATATCCCTCATTCAGGCCCAGCTGGGCCTTGTGGATGAAGAAGTCCCTCAGCTCCTCGTTGGTCATGCTTAAGGCCCGGCAGTCCAGCCACATCAGGTACGTGGCGTCGGGGCGGTTGGGCTTGATCTGGGGAATATTCTTTGCGCAGAAGTCGCAGATATAGTCAAAATTCCCGGAAATATAGGGCAGCAGCTGGTCGAGCCACTCCTCGCCCTCCCGGTAGGCGGCCTCCATGGCGACGCAGCTGAAAGCGTTGTTGCGCCGGATGTCCATGCGGCCCCAGAATTCCTCAAAGGCGCGCTTCATGTCCTTGTTGGGGAAAATGGTGGTGCTGGCCTGCAGGCCCGCCAGATTGAAGGTCTTGGTAGCGGAGATACAGGTGATGGTATTGGCGGCGATCTCCGGGGACAGGGAAGCCGTAGGGGTGTGGCGCTTGCCGTGGAAAATCAGGTCGGAGTGAATCTCGTCGGATACCAGCAGGGTACCGCTTTCCACGCAAAGCTCCGCCATTTTTCGCAGTTCCTCAGGCTCCCAGACCCGTCCCACAGGGTTCTGGGGGTTGCACAGCAGGAAAATCCGGCACTGCTTCACCTTCTCGGCGAAGTCGTCAAAGTCGATGCTCCATTTTCCGTCCGTTTCCACCAGAGGGTTTTCCACCACTTCCCGGCCCCAGGCCTCCGCCACATCGTAAAATTCCGAGTACACCGGGGTCTGGATGAGAATTTTGTCGCCGTCGCCGCTGAACAATCTGACAATCGAGGACAGGGCGGGCACCACGCCAAGGCTCCAGCTCATGAGCGAAATGTCCGGCGTCCAGCCCTTGCGGCGCTGCTCCCACTGCTGCACCGCCTGAAAATAGCTGTCCGGACGGGAGGTGTAGCCCCAGATGCCCTCCTCAGCCTTGGAAACGCAGGCGTCGATGATGGGCTGGGCGGTGCGGAAGTCCATATCCGCCACCCACAGAGGAATGACGTCGGCGGTGCCGAATTTTTTGGCCCGTTCGTCATACTTGGCGCTGCGGTTGCCGCCGCGGTCAATGATTTCGTCAAAATTGTATTTCATAGAAACTCCCTTTCGTAAGGCGGGTCATGATCCCGCCGATCAGGTTGGATTATTGACAGGGCAAAGCGACGCATCTCGGCTGCAATTCGGAATGAATAATACCTCCGCATAATATTGGTACGTCGGCGGAGTCATGACTCCACCCTACAAGTATACCGTATTTCCCCCAAAAGCGCAAGCCCGCTCCGGTTTCCCGGAACGGGCATTTGAATTAAACCTCAGCCTTGGAGGCGGTGTCGAACATGGCTTCCACCTGAGCGCCGGGGCCTTCCTTGCTCAGCGTGGAGACAAGCCACGTTGCCAGCAATCCGGCGATAAAGCCGGGGACGATCTCGTAGATGCCGGTGCTCTTGGCCAGAACCAGCCACGCTACGTCCGCAACCGCGCCCACGGCGATACCGGCCACGGCGCCGCCGAAGGTCATCCTCTTCCAGAACAGGCTCAGCAGAATCACCGGGCCGAAGGCTGCGCCGAACACGCCCCAGGCGTTCTCCACCAAGCCCATGATGGTGCCGGAGTTGGGATCGGAGGCGATGATCAGCGCCACAACGGCGATGGCGGCCACCACGATGCGGCCCGCCCACAGCATCTCCTTATCGGAGGCGTTCTTGCGGATCAGGGGCTTGTACACGTCACTGGCAAAGGCGGAGGACGCCGCCAGCAGCTGGGAGTCGGCAGTGGACATGGCGGCGGACAGAATGGCGGACAGCAGCAGGCCGGACACCAGCGCCGGGAAAATCCGGCGGACCATGGTGATAAACACCGTGGAGGAATCCTCGATTTCGCCCAGGTACAGGCGGCCCGCCACGGCGGTCAGGGCGGACATGACGAGGATGACCACCGTCCAGGAAATGCCGATGACGCTGGACTTGCGCAGCTCCTTCTCGCTCTTGATGGACATGAAGCGGATGATGATGTGGGGCATGCCGAAGTAGCCAAGGCCCCAGCCCAGACCGGAAATGATATCCTGCGGGGAAGTGAAGAAGTGGAAGAAGCCCTCAGGCAGCTGGGCATTCGCCGCGCCCTGCCCCTGACCCACCAGCGCCAGCGCGAAAATAGGCGCCAGCAGCAGGGCAGCCAGCATGATAAGCCCCTGGAAGAAGTCCGTCCAGCACACGGCGGAGAAGCCGCCAAGGAAGGTATAGGCAATGATAATGAAGGCCGCCAGGTACATGGCAACGGTGGCGTCGATGTTCATGACCGTGTTGAACAGGGTGCCGCAGGCCTTGATGGAGGAAGCGGCATAGATGGTGTAGGCCACAAGGAAAATCGACGCGCACAGCACCTGCAACACCTTGCTCCCGGACAGGAACCGGTTGGTCAGGTACTGGGGGATAGTGATGGAATCCTTGGCCGCGATGGAAAACCGGCGCAGCCGGGGAGCCACGAAAATCCAGCTCAGAGCGTAGCCGATGCCAAGACCGATGGCAATCCAGGTCTGACCGATGCCGAAGGCGTAGATGGAGGCAGGCAGGCCCATGAGCACCCAGGCGCTCATATCCGACGCGCCGGCAGACAGGGCGGATACCCACGCGCCCATATTCCGGCCGCCCAGGAAGTAGTCCTTTTCACCGGCGCCCTTGGACTTTACAAAGAAGTACAGGCCGATGCCCAGCATGAAAACAAAATAGGCCGCGAAGACCAGCATTTCCACAATGTTCATAAGGTTCCCTCTCTTTTCCTTACATGATTTTTTCTCATGAAATCATGTCATAAATGTGATGAAATGATTATACTTCCTTCTTTTGCTTTTTGCAACGAAAATCTGCCCTCTGATTTTCACAAAAAACAGTTGCCATTTCGCCACATATATGCTAATATTACCAATATACCATGAATTTTCCGCATATAAAGGAAGCGACAGCCATGAGTCTGAAAAAATATGAAGCATTTGTCCGCACGGTGGAGCTGGGAAGCCTGACAAAAGCGGCCCAGTCTCTTGGCTCCACCCAGTCCCGCATCAGTCACATCCTGAACGATCTGGAGGAGGAATATGGCTTCCGCCTGATGCACCGCAGTCGGGGCGGCATTGAGCTGACGGAGGCCGGGCAGCTGCTGCTGCCGAAAATGAAGGCCATTGTGCAGAAGGCTCAGGAATTGTCGGAATGCGTCAGTGAAATCCGCAGCGCCGACGCAGGCACCGTGCGGCTTGGGGTCTTCACCAGCGTGGCGGTGCACTGGCTGCCGGGCATGATCCGGGCCTTTCAGGCTGCTCATCCCCGGGTGCAGCTGGAAATGCGCAGCGGCGACTATCATGACGTGGATCAGTGGCTCCGGGAGGGGAGTATCGATCTGGGCTTCATCACCCTGCCCGGCCCCGCCGGAATGCGGACCATCCCCTTGGCGGAGGACCCGCTGGTAGCCATTCTGCCCAAGGGCCACCGTCTGGCTGCTCTTTCCCAAATCCCCATTGAGGAGCTGAGGGAGGATCCCTTCATTAGCCTGCTGCAAAGCTCTGCCCACGATATCCACCGGGCGCTGGACAACGCGGGTATCCGCCCAAACATCAAATACACCACCAAGGACGACTACGCTATCCTCGCCATGGTGGAGCAGGGGCTGGGCATTTCCATCGTACCCCAGCTGCTCATCCGGGGCCGAACCCAGAATCTGGAAGTCCGCCCGCTGATTCCCAAGGCCAGCCGCACCATCGCGCTGGCGATTCCGGAGGGGGAAGCCCTGCCCGTGGTGAGGGCTTTCGCGGAAACCGCCGTAGGGTGGTTAAAAAGCGCGGATTCTGTAACGCAAACTGAAACACCGTCGTGATACAATGGAAACGATCACAGCAGGGAGGAATGGAATATGATTGAATGTTCTTTGGGCCAGCAGGCCGTGCTGATATGTGTGGACAGCTACGAAGGCGGCGTGCCCCGGGGGCGGCTGTACCTGCCGGGCCAGCCGGGCCAGCGTTTTGACAGTCTGTCCCAGCTTCTGCTCCGGGGGGAGCAGCTGTTGGAACTGAGCGGCGGCGCTCAGTCCTTCACCACTCCCAGAATTTTCGCACTGGCAAAGCCTCTGCGGCCGGCACCCTGTGACGCAGGGGAGCCGGTGCACGGCAACGCTGCCACCTTCGAAATGCGCATTCTGTTCCGCCAGCACGCCAGCTGGCAGGGGGAGTTGCTGTGGCTGGAAAAGAACGCCCGGCAGAGCTTCCGCAGCGTACTGGAGCTGATTACTCTGATGGACAGCGCGTTAAGGGCGGAAGAAAATTAAAAATTCAAAAACGCAGGAGCTTCGGCTCCTGCGTTCTTTTATTCGGTTCCCGCCGGTCTGTCCGGGGACAGAGGAC
This sequence comes from Faecousia sp., assembly GCA_034113565.1. Lineage (GTDB taxonomy): Bacteria > Bacillota > Clostridia > Oscillospirales > Oscillospiraceae > Faecousia. The sequence continues at coordinate 11,456 of JAXEXE010000180.1, read as the reverse complement.
GAATCTGGTAGGCGATTCGGATGGGGACATAGGGATATGCCCGGCGGAAGTTCCGCAGGATCCGGTCGCAGATCATCTGGCAGTTTTCAAAATTCGCCCTGCTCAGCAGCACCGTGAACTGGGAAACGCTGCACTGACAGAACACATCGCCCCGGCGCAGGCTCAGCCGAATCTGCTGGCTCAGCTGGCCCATCACCCGGTCAATGGTCTGACGGGGCATCTCCCGCTCCGCTGTGGAAATAACATCCAGCAGCACCACATGGGCCGCACCGCCGCTGCGCTCCATGGTTCGGCTCAGCGCGTGGCACAGAATGCGAAAATAATCGAAATCGCACTGCAGAGCGCCGGAGGGCGCGTCAGATTCCCGAAGGTTGCCCATTACATCGTCAATGCTCAGCACCCGGTCTTCAGGGGAGTAGGCGGCGGCCCGGTATACCGCCCGGGTCTCCTCACTGGGGGAAATGCCGAAATCATCGAACAGGCGCTTGCTCAGGCGGTCATAGACCTCCGCGGCGCCCCGGCGGTCGCCGGCGGCTGCCAGCAGCTGCATCAGCTCCCGGCAGAAGCCCTCATGGCAAGGCTCCAGCGCCAGACAGCGGCGGCAGACGCCCGCCGCCTCGTGACTGCGGCCCTGCTGAATCAGCAGCTCCACCGCCTCCTGGGCGGCGGATACGAACAGATTGTGCAGATAGGCGGCGGTGGACACCACCCATACCTCGCCGCTCTGACGGGGCAGGTAGTCCCCCCGGTACAGGGAAATGGCCTCCATCAGATTTTGCAGGCGCAGATCCGGGTCTTCGGATTTTTGGCAGCACAGGGCTTCAAAGCGTTCACTGTCCACCTCTCCTCCGCCGTTCCACTGGTAGCCGCCCCTCCGGCGCAGAATCATGCCCCGGCCCAATTCCGGGCTGAGCTGCTCCAGCAGGGTACGGGTGCGGTGCATGGTAATGCGCAAGGCATTCTCCGGATTAATAGGATCCGTCTCATCGCCCCACAGCAGATCGATCAGCGTCCTCTGGGTCACAGTCTGCTCCCGGTGGATAATCAGGTAGGCCAGCAGCACCCAGACCTTTTTGGAGCGGGTGTCCGTATCCTGTAATTCCCGCTTCCCCAGCCGGAGGGAAAATCCGCCCAGCATTTGAATTTTCAGCTCGTCCACAGTGCGTCCCTCTTTTCGCCTTTTTCTGTCAGTATACCAAATTTATTTCCGCTTTCAAGAGTACGGTTTACATAACATTAACTTTTTCTGTTCTCGAAATAATTCCGAAGGAAAAATCCGCCCGGAAATGGTCCGGACAGAAAGCCGCCCGGGACGCAGCGGATATGTCGAAGGCCGTCATGCCACGCATAACACATTCGCCTCTCTTTGCGGAGATTACTGGAATACCTGCTTTTCTCTCCATTATCATTTCAATTGTCCCGAAGGGACTCCTAAACTTTCAACTGTCAGCTTTCAACTGTCAACTCTTTCAATTTATCGTTCCTGACGGAAGTCCGGGATGAACCCGGCGTCCGCTGCCGTTTCCTCCTGAGTAAAGCCCTCCAGACGATTCAGGTACATCCAGCTGAGCACTGCCTCGTATTCGTCCGACCTCACCCGGCGGTCAAAGGGCGCGGCAAGGCCCCCCATAGGGGTGTACTGCCGCATAAGACTCACCAGCACCTGCCCGGGGGCGAAGTTTTCCCCAATCCAGTCCAGCACCCGCAGAGAGTTCTCCACCTGACCGGGCAGGATCAGATGCCGGATGATCGTGCCCCGCACCATTTTTTCACCGCGCCACTGCGGCATTCCCGTCTGACGTACCATCTCCCGGATGGCTTCCCGGGCCACGGTGAAGTAGTCCGCCGCCCCGGAAAGACTTCCCGACAGTCCTGCGTCGGCATACTTGAGGTCCGGGAGGTAAATGTCTATTTTCCCCTCCAGCCCGCGCAAAGTCTCTACCCGCTCATAGCCGCCGCAGTTGTACACCACCGGCACCGGCAGCTTCGGGGTGAGGGCAGGGAGAATGGTGGGCAGATACTGGGTGGGGGTCACCAGATCAATATTTTCCGCGCCCCGGGCGATCAAATCCTCAAAAATCCGCCGCAGTCCGGCGCTGTCCGTGGGCGTCCCCACAGGCCCACCGCTGATGGCGGCGTTCTGACAGTATTTGCACCCCAGTGTACAGCCGCCGAAGAACACCGCGCCGCTGCCGCCGCTCCCCGCAAGGGCAGGCTCCTCCCATTTGTGGAGCATGGTTTTGGCCACCAGCGCGGTATCCGGACAGCCGCAGAAGCCCCGTTCCCCGGCAGTTCGGTCCACCCCGCACCTTCTGGGGCAGAGGTCACAGTGAGAATAATCCATATTTTTCACATCCTTTGGGTCTATGATAGCAGTTTTCAGGAATTATCTCAAGTCCCGGCTTTACCTTTGGCGGGTTTTGTGGTAGACTACAACATAAATAAATGCAAAATGAATGTATCCGCAATGCGGACAGTGAAGGAGAAAAGCAATGGAAATCCGTTTCGCTTCAACCCGGGAGATTCCCGGCATGATTGATCTGCTGCTTCAGGTGGGGGAAGTCCACCACAAAATCCGCCCCGACCTGTTCCGCGCCGGGGCGCAGAAATACGATGAGGCCGCTCTCACGGAACTGCTGAAGGACCCAAACCGGCCCATTTTCGCCGCAGTGGAAGGGGATAAGCTGCTGGGCTACTGCTTCTGCATTGTGGAGATAACCAAAGATCACCCGGTGCTGATGGACCAGAAGAGCCTGTACATCGACGACCTGTGTGTGGACGAGGACACCCGAGGCAGGCACGTTGGCTCCGCCCTCTACGATTACGCCGTAAACTACGCAAAGGAAATCGGCTGCGACACCGTCACCCTCAACGTCTGGTGCGGCAACGACAGCGCCATGGCGTTCTACGAAAGCCGGGGATTGAAGCCCCGGAACATTCACATGGAGGCAAAGCTGTAATGCTTACCAAAAATCAGATTTACGAGGCCATCGTCACCGACTACACCGCCGAGGGGCAGGGTGTGGCCCATGTGGAAGGCTGCGCCGTGTTTCTGCCCAACGCCATCGCCGGGGAGCGGGTGCGTCTGCGGATTGAAAAGGCCAAGAAAACCTGGGCGGCAGGGAAAATCGTGGAAATCCTCGAAAAATCTCCCCACCGGGTGAACCGGGAGTGCCCCGTCGCCAAGCTCTGCGGCGGCTGCGATTTCTGGCACATGGACTACGAAGAAGAAACCCGGCTGAAGGCGGAACGGGTAAAAACCTGCCTGAACCGACTGGCAGGGGAACGTCTCACGGAAATGCCCATTCTCGCCGCGCCCGACTGCCATGGCTACCGGAACAAGGCCCAGTATCCTGTGGCCGCGAAAAAAGGCCGGGCCTATGCCGGGTTCTTCCGGGCCGGCACCCACGATGTGGTGGAAAACCGGCGCTGCCTGATCCTGCCGGAGGAAACCGACGCCGTCAAGGACGCAGTTATAGATTATGTAAACCAATTCCGCATTTCGGTCTACGACGAAGCCAGCCACGCAGGTCTCTTGCGGCACATCTACGTCCGCCGGGGCGCGGTAAGCGGGCAGATTCTGGTGTGTCTTGTGTGCAACGGTGAGAAGCTGCCGAAAGTGGAAGCGCTGCTTTCCCGGCTGCAAAAAATCCCCGGCTTTACCACGCTGGTGCTCAGCGTCAACACGAAAAAGGGCAACGCCGTGCTGGGGGAGAGATTTGTCACCCTCTTCGGCCCGGGCTATATTGAGGACACGCTCTGCGGCCTGACCTTCCGGCTGTCGCCCCGGTCCTTCTACCAAGTAAACCACCATCAGGCCCAGCGGCTCTACGAAACCGCCATCGCCCTGGCGGGCATCACGAAAAACGACACCGTCCTGGATCTGTACTGCGGCGTGGGCACCATCACCCTTGCCATGGCCTCCTCCGCGGGAAAAGTCATCGGCGTGGAGGTGATCCCCCAGGCTGTGGAGGACGCCAAAGACAACGCCCGCCGCAACGGCATTGAGAACGCGGAATTTTTCTGCGGCGACGCGGGGCAGGCGGCGCTGGAGCTGGAACGCAGCGGTGTCCGCCCGGATGTCGTTGTCGTCGATCCGCCCCGAAAGGGACTGAACGCCGATACCATCGAGGCCCTGCATCGCATGGCCCCCCGGCGCATCGTCTACGTCTCCTGCGACCCAGCAACCCTTGCCCGGGACGTGGCGCTTCTTAAGCAGAGAGGCTATGCCCTCCAATCCGCCACCGCCGCCGACCTTTTCCCAAGGTGCGCCCACGTTGAGACGGTAGTATTGATGTCAAAGGTTAAGGAATAAAGTGTGAAAAACCGCTTATTTCCGACGCTTTTGGCGATATTGGCTGACATCCAAATCACCAACTCACCTGTTCGGAAGTGTGCGAGAGAACATATCTGCCGAAGCAGAAAACCGGCAGAAAAATTGAGTTAGTGGATTAGATGTTTGGCACTAACAGCAGTTCGGCACACCCAACCATTTTAAGGTTTAGAATTGTGGATTAGATGTCAGCGGCCTCGCAAAAATTACAACCTCTTTTATAGAATCAAATAAGGAGGTACACATATTATGGTATGGTACGCAATCGTAGGAGTATGTATTATCGCCGCTGCCATCGCAGGAGTATACTTTTATCGGAAGCAGAGAAAGCCATCACAAAAGGCTTCATTTCCATTTGAGGAAGTAACGGATTTGTTCTCTGCCGAGACTGATTTAGTTCCTGTCAACGGTGAAGAGCAGGGCCTTGTTATTCAAATGGAAATGCTTCCTCCGGAAGAAATCCCGGATGAGAGCAAACTTGTTGAAATTACGGACAGCAAAGTGCTGGCGCACGTTGACAGCTTGATTCCTGGACTCGTGCAAGCCGGAAATGCTGTAAACAATGCTGCTCAGGCTGTACAGGCAAATGGTGAGGTCTTATATCGAGCAATAATTCCTGCCGGAGTTAAGCTTACAAATTCAAAAGCTATGGAAGGCGCTGTCCGAGGTTTTTATCGTGGGGCTGATGGCATTCAGGGCCATGCCAATCTAGTAGCTGTTGAAACGCAAAAAGGCACGGCTGTAGTTGCAAACACAGCGGCAGCCGCCATGAGTGTTGCATCCATGGTAGTTGGTCAGTATTATATGACTCAGATTAATGCAGAACTTGGAGCTATCAGCGATGGCATCTCCAAAATCTCCGATTTTCAGGATAATGAATACCGAAGCAGGGTTTTCTCTCTGGTCGCGCATGTTAAGAAGATCGCAGATTTCCAAACCGAGATCCTTGAGAACGATGAACTGCGTCTTTCAAAAATAGCCCAACTTGATAGTCTTGAAGAGGAATGTACCAAACTTTTAGGACAGGCCAATCTGACACTCGCTGGTTTTGCAAAGCGCAATGGTCTCGATTATGAGGAGTATGAGAAAGCATTGGGTGATGCTCAAAACTGGTTTATGTATCAGAAATCATTATTGGATATTCTGTGCAAGATTTCCGACCTGAGATATACGCTTCACCTCGGTGCAGTTTCCAGAGAGCAGTGTGCTGCGCTTCTCCCGATATATACAAAACAGGTAGAAGATACGCAGGCTCGTCTGACAGGCTGGCATCAGGAAGCAGCAGCACGTTTGGGTATCGACACATCTAAAGTACGCCGTAAACGAGCAGGTATTGATGGTTTTGTTCATGCTCTCCCGGGCTTGTTTGATGATGATTTCAATTATCGCTCAATAGAAAAACGGACAGCAAGGATGATAGATGCACAGGCGTCTGACCATGAAGAAATTCATCTGCCTGACACATCAGATTTGTATGCTGAGGATGTGCAGCTGATTTCCAAGAATGGTAAGATATACTTTCTGCCTACATTAAAAACAGAATAACATAAACAGCCCTCCCGACCATCAATCATGGTGGTCAGGAGGGCTTTGCTGTTCCCATACAATTATTCCGCATCTATATCCACTTTGAGTCCAGATTTCAACTCGACCGTATAATGGTCCTCAAAAACCGTAACCTGTTTGAACCAGCGCCGGACCAGGGTTTCGTTGAATTCCGTCAGTTCGGTGGGCTGGCTGCGGATGAAATCCTGAAGTGCTGTGATACGTTTGATTTGTTCGTCTCTTGCTACCGTGTCAACAGCGGTCTGCTGCTTCAGTTCCCGGAGCCGGAAGATTTCATCGGCAATTTCATCGTAAGCTTCCTTGTTGTGGGCCTTTTTGAGCAGTTCCTGCTGCAGGGCCAGTAGCTTCTCATCAATGGCATCCGTGGATGCGGTGGCTGAGGCGTGAATGACCACTGCGATGTTCTGCTGGAGCTGGCGCTGGTATCCTTCTCGGTCGCCCAGCAGCTCGTTCAGGGCGGCAACTACAACCCTCTGCAGTTCCAGCTCATTGACGGTCCGCGCGTGGCATTCATGCCCGGTCGGCTCCAGCCTGCTGACGCACCGCCAGACAATGGATTTGCAGCCGCGATTGTTCCAATGGATTCGCCGGAACTGTTCACCGCACTCGCCGCAGACAATCATTTGGGAAAAGCAATGGTTGCAGCTATATGTGTGCTTCTTCCCGTTCGGGCCGGGCTTTACAGAGCTTCTCCGAACCAGTTCTTCCTGCACCCGCATGAAAATGTCTCGCGGAATGATGGCCTCATGGTCGTTTTCTACATAATACTGCGGAACAATGCCGTTGTTCTTCACCCGGGTCTTGTTCAGAAAATCGGTGGTATAGGTTTTCTGCAGGAGCGCGTCGCCGATGTATTTCTCATTGCGGAGAATCTTGTTGATGGTGCTGGTGTGCCATTTGGTTTTGCCAGCGCCTGTCAGAATGCCGTCCCGCTCCAGACCGGCAGCGATCTTGTCCATGCTGTATCCTTCCAGATACTCCCGGTAAATGCGTTTGACCACTTCGGCCTGGGCGGGATCAATGACCAGATGGCCTTCCGCGTCCTTCGTATAGCCGAGAAACCGATTGTGATTGACCTGCACCTGTCCGTTCTGGTAGCGGAACTGCAAACCCAGCTTCACATTCTGGCTCAGTGATTGACTTTCCTGCTGGGCCAGCGATGCCATGATCGTAATCAGAACTTCTCCCTTGGCGTCCATGGTGTTGATGGATTCTTTTTCAAAATAGACCGGAATGTTCTGTTCTTTGAGCTGACGGATGTATTTCAGGCAGTCCAGCGTATTGCGGGCAAACCGGCTGATGGACTTGGTGATAATCATGTCGATGTTCCCGGCCATGCATTCGTCAATCATGCGGTTGAACTCCGTGCGCTTTTTCGTATTGGTGCCGGAGATGCCATCATCCGCAAAGATGCCAGCCAGCACCCAATCCGGATGATTCTGAATGTACTCGGTGTAGTGCTCCACCTGAGCTTCGTAACTTGTAGCCTGCTCATCGCTGTCAGTACTGACGCGGCAGTACGCTGCGACTCGGAGCTTCGGCTTTTCTTCCTGCTGCCGGGCTGTGTTTCCGACTTGCCTTCTGGCAGGAATCACTGTAACATTTCCCATTATCTTTCCTCGCTTTCTATCAGACTGTACAGATATTCGGCTTGACTGACCGGATTATCATAGTAGGCCGCCACCTCGCCAAAGTGGAAATTGGTCGGTGCGGTTTTCAGGACGGCGGGCTTGCTGCGATCGGTCCTGCCCAGTGCTTTCATCCTGCGCTGCCGTTCCAACATGGCTTCCGTGAACGTGTCCACATCAATGATTGCCGGGTAGAAATCATCCCCAAGGTAATGCCGGTTCTCCATCATGCGCTTGACGGTACCGTGGTAGGTTTCAATCCCGGCCTCTTTCGCGGCATTCTCCAGCGACATCCCGGTGAGGTAATTCTTGTAAAGCTGCCGGATTTTTTCTGCTGCGGGCTCATCAATCACAGCCTTTCCTTTTCGTATCCGGTAGCCGAATGGTGTATGGCTCATCTATTCACCAATCCTTTCTTTGAACGTCAGTCCGCATTTCAAAACGAAGCTGACCTGCTGGCGGGAATCCACCCGGACGCTGTCAACGAATTTTGTGAAAAGCAAATCGTCAAACTCGGCCAGCATGCTTCCCCGTTCTGCAAAATGGAGCAGTTTTTCTGTCTCCATCACCTTTGAGGTATCTCCGGTCATACTGCTGTTGATGGCTTGGATATCAGCCCGGAAGCCATCTGCCTGCGCAAGGAGCGCATTGTTTTCCTGATTGAAAAGAATCTGGTCAATATACCCCTGCGCCATGAGCTTGGTCAGCGTTTCCCGTTGCTCCGTATTCTGCTCCAGCATTTGCTCCAGATGTTGAATGCGCTTTAGCCCTTCATCCCCGGATGTGGATTGAAGGGCTTTCAAATACGGTCGTAGAATGAACTTGTGACCGAAGATCAGTTTATTCAGCATGGTGATGAACGCCACCTTCAGATCGTCATCCCGGATGAAACGCATGGAACATCTGGTCTTGTCCTCAATGTGGGTAGTGCAGCACCATGCAGCATATTTCCCGCCAGTGCTGGTGTGTAGCCGACGCTTGAAAGTACCACCGCATTCGCCGCAGATGATTTTGCTGGAAAAGCAGTATCGATTCTGATACTTCCGGGAGCCTTTGACGGCACCTTTTTCAGCGGCCCTCTGGGCTACCAGCGCAGCAGCGGCTTCAAAATCCTCTCTGCTGATAATCGCCTCATGGTGATCGGTAGCCAGATACTGTTCTTTTTGACCTATGTTTCGATGGCGATTGAACTGTCCGTCGGTAAACGTCTTCTGAAAAATCGCGTCGCCGATATATTTCTCGTTCTCCAGCATTCCCCGGATGGTGGTTGAACTCCAATGGGTACCTTTCTGCGCGGGGATGCCATCCGCATTCAGCCCGGCGGCAATAGCCTCAGAGCCTTTACCAGACAGCGTCTCGGCAAAGATACGCTTGACCACCTGGGCCTGCTCCGGATTGACCACCATTTCCTCACCGTTCCACTCATAGCCATAGGGTGGCGTGGAAAGTTTGAAGGTTCCATTTTGGAACCGACGCACCACGGACCATTTGCTGTTTTCCGCGATGGAAGATGATTCGCCCTCAGCCATACTGCTGAGAATTGCCAGGAACAACTCGCTCTCCATTGCTCCGGTATTGATATTTTCCTTTTCAAAATAGATGGGAATGCCCAGATTCTGCAGCGTTCGAACCAGTTCCAGGCAGTCTGCGGTATTCCGGGAAAAGCGGCTGATGGATTTCGTGATAACAAAATCGATGTTCCGGGCTGCGCAATCCGCCATCAGGCGCATCAGCTCTGGCCGTTTTTCCTTCTTTGTTCCAGTGATGCCTTCGTCATAGTAAAGACCCGCGAACTCCCAATCATCTCGTGACAGAATATATTTTTCATAGTGAGCCCGTTGGGCTTCGAGACTTTCCAACTGGGCATCGCTGTCGGTCGAAACACGGCAGTATGCAGCAACGCGCAGCTTGTGGTTCTTTGAATTGGCATCAGCTGTATGATCTATTTTGGTAACCCTTTTCATTGCATTCCACCTCCCTTCGGTAGTGTCACATATTAGCTCTGAAGCCGGATATTATCAACGTATTTCTGGCATGATCTCAACCAAAAACGGCGAGAAAGTATCCCGGTTTATCTGGGTCAATTTGTTGAATTCGTCCAAGGAAATCAGTCCACGATCCAGCATGGACTGCGCAACCTTCTGCGCTTGATAGTAGTTCACATCCCGGATAATTTCTCCTTGGTCGACAGGCCTCGGCGCAAGGTTGGTGTGTGTAGTAAGCATCTTTTTGCCAACCGCTGTGTTTGCCTCCGTCAATGGTGTTTGTTTCTTCTGTTCGCCTATCATGGCAATCCCTCCAGTCTGAGAGGCGCCTTCTCTCAGTACCCACTGGAGGAAAAGGAGTGTTTTGAACGAAAAAAGCAGCAAAAAAGAAGGCCCACCAAGGAAAACTCCTCAGTGGGCCGTGGGTTAGTTGGGAATCTTCAGTTTTTGGCCGCTGTAGATGACGTTGCTGGACAAACCGTTCAGGCTGACGATCTCCTTATACCGGGAACCGTCACCGAGGTACTGCGCGGCAATTTTCCAGAGGGTATCGCCATGAACAACGGTATGGACCCTGTAGTTTTCCGGGTAGACCAGCGTGCCCTTGCTGTCAAACACGCTGTAGCCCGGATTGGCATCCGCGCACTTCTTTGCGTTGGCCAGAATCTTGTAGGCACCCTTCTGGGATTTGGCATCAGACCAGGTCTTGCGGACACGGTACAGTTCCGCTTTGGCAGGCTCCGGTGCCGGATCGGCTTCCGTGGGGGCAGGGCCAAGAGCGGCGGTGACCTTTGCGGCCAAATCGCCGAGACGGCTGTAGAGCCAGTCGCCCGGACAGGATTTGTTGGCAAACCAGCGGTGGACGGTCAGTACCATCTCGTCCGCTTTGGGGGCGTAGTTCAGTGTCTTGGTCTTGTCCGCAAACCAGAGCAGCTTTTTCTTGCCATTGCGCTGGCAGATGTCAGTGCAGAGTTTAATAAGGGACTCATAGATCTTGCTGTTCATAGCATAGGGCGCGGAGGTATCGCTGGCGCACTCAATGGTGATCGCCCGCTGGTCATTCTCCCTGCTGGAAGAGCACCAGGAGCGGTTCTTCTCCTCCACACAGAGAGAAACCCTGCCGTCCGTGCCAATGCCGTAATTGCAGCTGGCCTGACGGTCAGCGCTGATGAAGCAGTCGCAGATGCGTTCAGCGGTGGCCTGTCCCACAACGCAGTGGGGCGTGATACGGTCAATGCTGTGTGTTCGCTGACCAGAGTGGTTGGGGCTGAGTTTGGTGTATGTCACCAGAGGGCTGTTGGTATAGGCCATTACTGATCCCCCTTCCCGTCGGCGCGGTCATGGAGCTGCTCCAGAACCGTCTTGATGGCATCTGGCACAGGCAGACCCAAGTGGGCGGCATTCTCCAGAAGAGACACGCCCTCATTGGAAAGGTAGAAGAAGATCACCGCCGTGCGCAGCACACCAGGCGAACCCAGCACCTGGACATCGATGATATTGCCGATGCCCACCAGCAGGAAAATCAGCACCTTGCGGCAGATACCCTTGAAACCGACCTCACTGGAGAGGGCCTTGTCCGAAATGGCGCACATGACCCCGGTAATGTAGTCGATGACTACAAAGGCGATCAGGGCGTAAAGCAGGCCATCGCAGCCGCCGAGAAAGTAGCCCAGCCAGCCGCCCACAGCGGCAAAGATGAGCTGAATGGTGTTCCAGAATTCTTTCATAGTAGTAGTCCTCCTTTGAATTTTGTATATGAGAAGAGCGGCAACCCATCATGGGCAACCGCTCTTAACTCTGTTGTTAGGGCAATACCGCACAGAAAAAAGTGCCATATACCGCCAAGTGTGATATAATAAACTTATGGATAAACAGATGACGATTTCCGCATTCAGCGACGAACTGGCGCAGGTGCGGACGAAGAAAAAAGAATTTCTCAGCCAG
>JAXEXE010000179.1:0-5895 GCA_034113565.1 Faecousia sp. | reverse complement strand
AATCTGGCTGAGAAATTCTTTTTTCTTCGTCCGCACCTGCGCCAGTTCGTCGCTGAATGCGGAAATCGTCATCTGTTTATCCATAAGTTTATTATATCACACTTGGCGGTATATGGCACTTTTTTCTGTGCGGTATTGCCTTAATTCTTTCCGGCCTGAATTGCACCAGAATGCGTTATCTTCCTTGCTGGGCGTCAGCCCAGCAGCGTCATCTGCCTTTTCCGGCACAATTCATTCTCGGAAAGCTTCTAAAGCTTTCAATCAAGAATTAGTATGACTCTGTATGGCTGTGCTATTCGCCGATATACTGAAATCTCGGTCCGTGGTAGCCGTCCCGGTCTATGGTTTCCGACCACATGGCGGCGGGGCGCACCCAAAGGCCGTGTTCACCGTACAGAGCCCGGTAGACCACCATTTCCTCCATGGTTTCCGAGTGATGGGCCACGCCCATGACCTCGTAGTAATTTCCCTTAAAATGCCGGTACTTTCCGGGCTTGATGTCCATAAGTAACCTCCATAAAGAAGCGCCGGGGAAGCTTCCCCGGCGCATGATTTCGTTAGCCGGTGGGCACGCTGCCGCGGGTGGACAGCTCCAGCACCGCGTTGGTGTCAAACAGGCCCGAGAACATACTGGATTTATGCTGCATATTCTCGCCGGTGACCATCAGACGGTTCTGACGGACGTAGGTGTCGTTGACCTCCGTCAGGGGAGTAGTGTCGTTGGAGATGAAGTAACGGAAGCCGCTGGTGTACAGCACCTGGAAGGCGTTGCTGCTGGCGCCGTACTCCGTCAGGCGGCTGGCGCGGGCGAACACGAAGGTGTCCACCGGGCCGATGACGTTGACCACCTGGCTGGTCCAGCTCTGCATATCCGCCTGAATCTGGGCAACGCTCAGCTTGCCGTAGGCATCGTTTTTATAGGTGAAGCAGGCAATGGTGTAGCCCTTGTCCCGCAGGGCGCTGGCGATAGCCTTGGCTCCTGCCACCTGCTCGTCATAGTACTGCTGGCTGACGGTGCTGATGTAGGAGGTGTTGCAGCGGTAGCCGAACACGCCCTCGTGACCGGTGACGGCCAGAATGGCACGGGCGCCCTGATAGCAGAAATCGGGGTGCTGGGCGATGAAATCCTCCAGAATGGGCACAAAGTCATAGTTGCCCACCAGTGTCTGCCCGTTGGTATCGATGTACTCGGCCTTGATATCGCCGTTGCCGTCCACCACCAGCTTATTGGCAAAGCCGTCGCCCTTGGCATCCGCCTTGCCGTCGCCGTCGCCGTCCACCATGTAGGCAAAGTAGTTGACCATGGTTTCCGTGAGCATCACAGGCTTTTTGCCCTCGGGCAGCAGGATGGACTTGACCATGAACTTCTCGTTGCCGTCCAGATCGGTATTGGCGGCGATGAAGCTGTTAAAGTCCACCAGAACGTAGCCGTTGGTGTACAGCTGGTTCAGAATCTTGGAGAACTCGCCGGTGGTGACGAAGTTTTTATTGTAGCTGCCGCCCAGCTCCGCGTCCTGCTTGGCCCGGGTCATATCCTCGATGAGGACGTGGAAGCTCAGGTTGGGAATCAGGGTGGGGTCCTTGTACTCCACCAGAGAGTTCTTGGCGTTCTCATACTCGGCGCGCTTGGCGGCGACATCCGGATGCTGAGTCAGGTCGCCGATGGATTCCAGCTTCTCGATGGCACCGTCGTAGTTATACCCGGCAGCCAGCGCCTCGGCCTCTGCCATGATCTGCTCGCCCTGTGCGGCAAGCTGCTCCGCCTGGGAGATGGAGGCGTCCAGCTGGCTCTGCTGGTTCTGCTTTTCGATCTGGCGGCGCTCAATCACATTGGACAAGGAACCAATGACGAAGGTCAGCACCAGAATCAGGCACACACAGACCGTCAGGGGAGGCAGATAGACCTCCTTGAAAATCTGGGAGCGGGTCTTTCTTCTGCGGCGGCGGGGATTGTCCGGATCCACCGGCTCCTCCCGCTGCTCCTTGTGGAGCACGGGGCCGAAGTACAGGTCAAAGAACCGGGTGAAAATATTGGGGGTCTTCAGCTTGGGAAGCTTTGGCAGCTTGATGGGCTTGCGGGGCTTCTTCTCCCGGCGGGGCGAATCTTCCTCGTCGGCTGCTTCCTCGTATTCGCCGTCATCCTCCGCGGGGGCCTCCTCGTCGTATTCCGGCTGACCGTCGTAGGCTTCCTCGCCGTCGTACTGACCGGGGTCATCCCCGGCGGGTTCCTCCTCCTCGTTCTGCCAGTCGTCCTCCTCGGGCGCCTGCCACTGCTGGTCAGGCTGAGACTCCTCCCCGGCGCCCATATTTAAAAATTCGTCCAGATTGCCGTCCAGATCAAAGTCGCCGCCGTCGGCGGACAGGCCCAAATCTTCATCGGTAAACGCGCCGGTATCTGCCGTATCATCATACGCCTCATCGTCCGCTTTGGACTTGGCGTCAAAGCCGTAAGCCTCATCGAAGTCAAAATCGATGTCAAAATCTTTTTTCGCCATAGGTGCATCCCTACCTTCATGGTATAGTCACTCATATTCTACCATCGACACCTGAAAAAAGCAAGAACATTTGGCACAATTGCAAAAAAAACCAGTCCGGTCCGGCCCGGTCCGGCAGGCGTCCTTGCAAACCGGGGAAAACTGTGTTATGATGCAGAAAAACAAGCTTTGCCAGAAGAAAGGACGCAGTATGGAAAAAATAACCAGCTTTACCATTGACCATTGCAGGCTCCAGCCGGGGCTGTACGTCTCCCGGAAGGACCGGGTGGGGGCGGAAACCGTCACCACCTTTGACCTGCGGCTGACCAAGCCCAACGACGAGCCTGTCATGAACACCGCCGAGGTGCACACCATCGAGCACCTGGGGGCTACCTACCTGAGAAACGAGCCGAATTGGAAGGACAAGGTGCTCTATTTCGGCCCCATGGGCTGCCGGACGGGGTTTTACCTGCTGCTGGCAGGGGACTACGAATCCGAAGATATCGTGCCGCTGGTGCTCAGCTGCTTCCGGTTCATCCGGGACTACCGTGGGGAGGTTCCCGGGGCCAGCGCAAAGGATTGTGGTAACTATCTGGACATGAACCTGCCCATGGCGAATTACTGGGGCGGAAAATACGCCGCATTGCTGGAAAGCATTGACGAAACCCGGCTGGTGTATCCGGAATAATTCTGGTTGAAAGTTGATAGTGGAAAGTTGAAAATTGCGGTATCCCTTCGGGATGAATTAAAATGTGGAAGGAACTGTCCTTCAACTGACATTAACTTTCAACCTTCAACTTTCATCTTTCAACGCTACAAATGGAGGTTATTATGGTAAAACTCGGCATTATCGGCGCCATGCAGGTGGAAGTGGAAATCCTGCTGGGCCAGATGGACAATAAAACAGCCCGCACGGTGGCGGGCAGCGAATTCTGCGAGGGCACGCTGGAAGGCGTGGACGTTGTGGTGGTGCAGTGCGGCGTGGGAAAGGTCAACGCGGCCCTGTGCGCCCAGATTCTGAGCAGCTGCTTCGGCGTGACCCGTCTGGTGAACACGGGCATTGCCGGTTCCCTCAGCGCGGCGCTGGACATCGGCGATCTGGTGGTGAGCGAGGACGCCATGTACCACGACTTCGACTGCGTGCATTTCGGCTACCCCTACGGACGGGTGCCCGGCATGGACGTGACGGCCTTCCCGGCGGACGAAACCCTGGCCCGGTTTGCCTTTGAGGCGGCGGAGGCCGTAAATCCCGGGCACACCCGCATGGGCCGTATCGCCAGCGGCGACAAATTCGTGGCGGAAAAGGACGTGAAGGACGCCATCATCGCGTCAACCCATGGCCTGTGCACGGAGATGGAGGGCGCGGCCATTGCCCAGACGGCCTACCGCAACGGCGTGCCCTTTGTGATTCTCCGGGCCATCTCCGACAAGGCCGACGACAGCGCCCAGATGGACTATCCCACCTTTGAACGCATAGCCGCCCACCGCTGCGCCGAGGTCACAAGGCTTCTCACGAAGCGTCTTGCAGAAAGGGAAGAGTGAAGAGTTTAGAGTGGAGAGTTAAGAGTGGAGAGTGAAGTTAGGAGTGAGGAGTTAGGAGTGAGGAATGAACGTCTCCGCGTCATTTCTTTTCCATTCATCGCCGAAGGCGATACCACAACTCCACACTCCACACTTCACTCTTCACTCTTACCCTGTCCCTCCCAGAAGGGTTCGGGCTTGGTGCAGTTCTGACAGTTGCCCTCGCAGTTCCGGGGCTTATACTGCAATTCCTGACTCTTGACGCTCACTGTGGTGCAGGCGGGGATGGAGTGGGTGATGAACACGTTGGAGCCGATGACGCTGTCCCGCCCGATGACGGTGCCGCCGCCCAAAATGGACGCGCCGGCGTAGATGGTCACGTTGTCCTCAATGGTGGGGTGCCGCTTTTTGCCCCGCAGACTCTGCCCGCCCCGGGTGGTCAGCGCGCCCAGGGTCACGCCCTGATAGACCTTCACATGGTCGCCGATGACGGTGGTCTCGCCCACCACGATGCCGGTGCCGTGGTCAATGAAGAAGTAGCTGCCGATGGTGGCCCCGGGGTTGATGTCGATGCCGGTGACGCTGTGGGCGTGCTCCGTCATGATCCGGGGCAGCAGGGGAACCCCCAGGGTGTAGAGCACATGGGCCAGCCGGTAGACGGTGATGGCGAACAGCCCCGGATAGCAGAAGATGATTTCCTCCACACTGAAGGCGGCGGGGTCGCCGTCGAAAAACGCCTCCACATCGGTCTGGGCCACGGCCCGGACGGCGGGGATTTCCCGGAAGAAGGCGATGCTCAGTTCCTGCGCCTTCTGCGCGGCGGCCTGTTCGCCCAGCTCGCTTTTGAACACCAGCGTCAGCTGCTTGTTCAGGTTGTACATCACGTCCTCAATGAGCATGGACAGGTTGTGCCGCATGTTGTAGATGCGGTAGGTCTTATCCCGGGAGGAGCCGGGGTAGACGATGCGGATGAGCTTTCCGATCATGTCGATGATGACTGCCTTGTCCGGCTGGCAGAAGTGGTCCATCTTGTCGATGGCCCGCCCGTGGCGGTAGTCCTCCAGAATGTTGTCCACAATACCCTCAATCTGGGCTTCAATGGGGGTCATAGGCCTATCCCTCCTTATAATCTACGCCCAGTTTAACACATCCCCCTGGCAAAGTCAATTCGCACAGACAACGGGGCCTGCCGCAAAAAAGCGCAGCAGGCCCTCAAACGATGTCTCTGTCCACATCCTATGGATGTGGGGGTGGCTATTGGCCGCCCGCCGGTTTCCTGAAAGTGTATCGATGCGGGCGCCGGGGTGGGCGCTCCTACAGTACCATAGAACGATACCGAGCACGCCCAATGGTGTAACGAATACAGACCCGCCTGCGCACGCACTGACTGTCCGCCCTGCGGACCGGCCCTGCCGCCTAGTCTTCGAATGTGAGAATGTCCTTGAACTTCTCCTTGAAGATGCCGTAGACCGCGTCCAGCACGGCCTCGTCCTCCACCGCCAGATAGTTCTCGTTCTCCTCGTCCACAGGCTCGATCTCCATAATGACGATCTCGTCCTCGCCCTCGGGCATCAGCACCAGATATTCCTTGTCCTGATACGCGATGCAGTCCAGATACTCAAAGTCCAAGTCCTGTCCGTTCTCATCGGTCAGGGTCAGAATGCTGGTTTCCTCCTCGGGAAGATTGGTTTCGATATCCATAAGAAAAACCTCCTGAAAGCGTTATTCAAAGATATTATACCTGATATGCCGGTGAAAAGCAATACAGCAGGAGAAAAATGCGTTAGGAGTGAGGAGTGAAGAGTGGAGAGTGGAGAGTGAAGAGTGAAAAGAGTGCGTCTTCCGGTCACTATTTTTCATTCATCGCCGAAGGCGATACCACAACTCCACACTCCACACT
>JAXEXE010000178.1:0-11543 GCA_034113565.1 Faecousia sp. | reverse complement strand
GACAAGGCCATTGACCTGATCGACGAGGCCTGCTCCGACGTGAATCTGAAGGACGAGGGCATCAACCGCCGTATGCTGGCACAGCGGGATCTGGAAAACATCCGCTTTGAGCGGGAGGCCCTCATGTCCGCCGACGCGCCGGGCGGCCAGCCCCTTACCGACGAGATGCTGGACCAGCGCTACGCCCGCATCGCCCAGCTTCGCAGCAAGGAAATGCAGCTGGAGCAGGAGCTGGCAGAGCTGAATAACGCCGGCCGGCCCAGGCTGACCGTGGACAATATGGCCCGGATCATCGAGCTTTGGACCAAGATCCCCGCCTCCACCATCCGGGAGGATGAGTTTGAGCGGCTGGCAAAGCTGGATGCGCGGCTGAAGGAGCACATCGTGGGACAGGATCAGGCCGTGGACGCGGTCTGCGCCGCCATCCGCCGCAGCCGTGTGGGCCTGCAGGTCAAGCGCAAGCCGGTGAGCTTCATCTTCGTGGGCGGCACCGGCGTGGGCAAGACGGAGCTGGTCAAACAGCTGGCAAGTGATCTGTTCGACAGCGTGGATGCTCTGATTCGGCTGGATATGTCGGAATACATGGAAAAGCACACGGTTTCCAAGCTGATCGGTTCGCCTCCCGGCTATGTGGGCTATGACGAAGCAGGACAGCTGACGGAGAAAATTCGCCGCCGTCCCTACAGCGTGGTGCTCTTTGACGAAATCGAAAAGGCCCATCCCGACGTGCTGAACGTGCTGCTTCAGGTGCTGGACGACGGGCGCATTACTGACGCCCAGGGCCGTGTTGTGAACTTCGAGAACACCATCATCGTCATGACCTCCAATGCCGGCTCTGAGGGCCGTGTAGGCGGTCTGGGCTTTGGACGCACGGAGGGGGATAAGGTGCAGGAGACCACCATGAAGGCTCTGCGGGAGTTCCTGCGGCCT
This sequence comes from Faecousia sp., assembly GCA_034113565.1. Classification (GTDB taxonomy): domain Bacteria; phylum Bacillota; class Clostridia; order Oscillospirales; family Oscillospiraceae; genus Faecousia. Next base: position 10,613 of record JAXEXE010000178.1, on the reverse strand, counting down.
GAGTTCCTGAACCGTGTGGATGAGATTCTGACCTTCAACCACTTGAGCGAGGAAAGCTTCCTCGGCATCGCGGATATCATGCTGTTCGAGCTGCGCGACAGCCTGTCTGCCCGGGGCCTGACCCTTACCTGGGACGATTCCCTGCGGCAGCTGCTGGTGAAGAAGGCTTATTCCACCACCTACGGCGCCCGGAACCTCCGCCGCACCATCCAGCGGGAGCTGGAGGACCCCATTTCCGAGACCATTATTGACAGCTTTGAGCATCCTATTTCCACTATTCACATTGCTGTGGACAATGACGCCGTCAAGCTGAATGTACAGTAACCAAATGTCCCCTGAGCCGCAAGGCACAGGGGACATTGTCTTGCTGTGTAAAAGAAAAAGCCTCTTTTGCCGTTAGACAAAAGAGGCTTTCTGAATTAGTTTGATAATAATGATACAGTTTCAAAAGGTTTCATTTGGTTTCACTCAAAAAATGAAACTATTAAGCGGGAAGTGAAACTCTCTTTTAGGACTGAAACTATGCTAATCAGTTTGTCAAATTGGAATTTATCCACCTATCCGAGAAAGAATTCAAAGAACCATTACCATAGTTCCAATTCCGATAAGTATACAACCTATTATCGATTTTGTTGAAAATTGCTCATGTAAAAATACAAATGCCAAAATCAATGTAATTACAACACTTAATTTGTCAATGGGAACAACCTTTGATGCATCACCTAACTGTAACGCCTTGTAATAGCACAACCATGAAGCTCCCGTTGCCAACCCCGACAGAATTAGAAACAGCCAACTCCGCTTGCTTATTTCAGTAATTCCATTTTGTGCATTTGTGAGAAACACCATTCCCCAAGCCATTACAACGACAACAACGGTTCTTATTGCTGTTGCAAGATTCGAGTTGACTCCTTCTATGCCGACTTTCGCCAGTATAGAGGTAAATGCTGCAAATATGGCAGACAGGAATGCGAGTACAAACCACATACAATACTCCCTCCACAAATTGGAATTTGTTGATTATATCGGTGTTCCAACTTCAATTAAGTTGCCATCCAAATCGTAGAATCTGATCACCTTTTGCCCCCAACTGTGTGTCATCAGGTGATTGACATATTCGATTTCAGGGTAAAGTGTTTCAAGACGCGCTACAAATTGTTCTATGTTGGGCTCTTCAAAATACAACTCGGACTGATTACTGTTTGGAATTACACTTCTTTTTGTGAATTGTTCCCAGTATCCCGATTCCTGTAAATATAAATTATTCGTCAATTCCATATTCCCATCGTTGTCTTGAAGAAGTTGAAATCCAAACATATCACTATAGAACTTTAACGCACGGTTACAATCTTTAACAACAATAAGCGTTCCTTTGTATTTCATATGCGTTCTCCTCATCAAATTCAAATTTATTGTGGGGATAGTTTAACCGATGAGCCTTACTTGTGGTATTTGGAACCGGCCTGTATGGCTTCTGCCCGGTACAGCTGCTCCAGCACCATAACCCGGGCCAGATGGTGCGGAAAGGTCATGGGCCCCATGGATAGCCGAAAATCCGCTCTCTGCTTCACTCTGGGCGCTATCCCGAAGGAGGAACCAATGAGGAAGCAGGCGTTGCTCTTTCCGGAATTTTTCACGGCTTTCAGCTGTTTGGCAAACTCCTCACTGGACAATAGCTTTCCCTCCGGGGTAAAGACGCAGAACCAGACGCCCTTTGGAATCTTGGAAAGAATCAGGTCGGCTTCCTTTTCCAGTCCCGCGGCGATTTCAGCAGGGGAGGGATTCTCCGGCAGGCGTGCTTCCGGCAGCTCCAGCAGCGCAAATTTGCAGTAGCCGCTGATTCGCTTGGCGTATTCCGCGGCGGCGGAAATGTAGAACGGCTCCTTCAGCTTTCCCATGGCAATCAGTGTGATATCAAACATACAATTCCTCCCGTCCTTGTCCTGATTTTACCATTCCCAAGGAGAAAAGGCAATGCTGTTTTTGGGAAAGATAAGGCTGGGAGGTGAAGCAATGAAGAAGAAAATCATTACAGACCCCAACGGCAGCTACACCGGAAGACCCAGTGACCGGTCGGAAACTCCGGTGCAGGACGCGGATGACCTTTAATCCTTTCTAACGTCCCGTGCTGTCCCGCTCCACCAATGTAACAGGAAGCGTAACGGTTGTCTGCGTTTCCTGATGCTCCTGTAATTGGCGAAGCTTTTGGAGGGCGGTTTTTGCCCGCAGGCCACTGTCCTGCCGGACAGTGGTCAGGGCGGGGAAAACCAGCCCGCTCATGGGCGTACCGTCAAATCCGGCAACGGCCAGATCCGCCGGTACACAAATGCCATTCTCTCCCAGAAACTGCATCAAGTCGATGGCGTAATAATCCGATACCGCAAAGACTGCCGAAACCCGGCGGAACCGCGCAATCTGGTCGAGATACAGCTGCCGGCGCTCTGTTTTGCGCATGGGGACGACCATAACCTCCACCGTACCGTCTCCAAAGCCGCTGCGAAACCCGTTGATCCGTTCCAGATCCACGCCGGTCTCATTGTCGGAAATACAGATTGCGGAGGCATGACCGCTTTTTCGGAACAACTGACCCACCTGAAAACCGCCGCCGAAATTGTCAATGGTAATATTCACGATGCCCTGGGGATTCTCGCAGTAGCCGTCGTAGACGACGAAGGGAATACGCATATGAGTCCGCAGATACATATAGTCCTGATCGCAGAAGCCGATCATCACGAGACCTTCCATATTCCACATGGAGGCGAATTTCAGAACCTCCTCCGGGTGTTTTGCCTTCTTCACCATCATAAACTGTCCGCTCTTTTCAATTTCCGTGGAAAGGGCGTTGAGGGAGGAGGCAATAAAGGCATCGTCCAGGGTGTGGCCCTCGTATTTTTCATGGTCATTGACAAATACGCCGATAATTTTTGACGCATTCTGGGCCAGCAAAATGCCTGCCATGCTGGGGATATACTGCCGCTGCTCCAGCAGAGCCTGCACCCGCTTCACGGTTTCGTCCGACACCTTATGGGACTTGCCGTGAATGACGTTGGAAACGGTGGCGGTGCTGAGGCCAAGCTCCTGCGCGATATCGCTGATTCTGATGCGGTTATTTGACATAGTGCATACCCACTTTCCAACAGAACGCCCTCAGGCGCCCAGACTCTGCATCCAGCGTTTGCTGCGCAGCGCCAGAACGGTGATCCCGAAGCGAACGCATTCTTCCAGAGAAAGAATGAAGTACACGCAGGGGATGGACAGCTTCCATACGAAGGCGGACAGCAGCCCCAGCGGTACACCGAACACCCACGTGCCGATCATATCGATCCACATGACATAATTTGTTTTGCCGCCGCTGCGGAGGATGCCGCCGCCGGCAATCATATTCAGCACCTTAAAGGGGGCAATCAGCGCGTAGGCAAGCAGAATCTGCCGGGTCAGCAGCTTTACCGCATCATCCACCTGATAGATTTGTACATACAGAGGACTGGCAACGACGACCAGCGCGGAGAGTATCACCGCGCCGAAAAGTCCGTAGCGAATCAGCCGCCAGGAATCCCGATAGGCCTGATTGTATTCCCGGCTGCCAAGCTCCTTGCCGATGATGACGCTGGCTGCCTGAGACAGGCCGCACAGCGCACCGATGACGAGGGACTGGACGGGATTGATCAGCGTCATGGCGGCGCTGGCATCGGTGCCCATGTGTCCGTAGATGGCAGCGTAGATGTTCTCGCCGAGACTCCACAGGAACTCGCAGACCAGAATGGGCATCAGCATGGAAAAATACTGCATTAAATTGAATTTTCCCATCTTTTCCCCGGAATTCCCGGCGGTCTTCAGAAGAGCGCTGTGCCTGCCCAGCATGGCAAGCATCAGAAGGAAATTGACCCAGGTGGAGATCACGGTGGCGATGGCGGCGCCGGAAGCGCCCATGGCGGGAAGCCCCAGCCTGCCGAAAATCAGCAGATAGTTCAGCCCGGTGTTCAATACGGCGGAAGCGATGCTGGCATATAAGGGAAGCTGTGCCTTATCCATGCAGCGCAGCAGGGTGGACAGCAGCGTGGCCCCGGCGAGGGGCAGGTATGTGGCGGTTATAATTTGCAGATAGACGGAAGCTGACTGCCGCATGGGTGCGTCGGTGGTGTACAGGCCCATGATCTGGGCCGGAAATCCGCCGCACAGCAGGGTAAACACCCCGGCCAGCCCCACCGCAATCAGCAGGTTCACCAGAAAGCTTCTGCGCACCTCCCGTTGGTTTTTCTGCCCCAGGTACTGAGAAATCATGATACCGGCGACAACGCCCACGGCGGACACGATCACGGAATAGATCGAAGCAAATTTTCCGGCGAGGCCCACACCGGCCACGCTGACGCTGCCCAGCTGACCAATCATGATCTGATCCACAATGCTGAAGGAAGCCTGCAGCATGGACTGGAGCGCCACCGGGATGGCTAAGGAACAGACGGATGAAAAGAAACTGTCTCTTTGGCACATATGAAATACCTCCTTCTCCTTCTGCCTCCATTCTACCGGAAATTTCGTGATAAGTCAAAGGTTAACCGCATAACTGCAAACAAAAAAGTAATGCCGTATCTGTGCATTTTTCACAGATACGGCGAGACGTATTTTTCAAAGAAGACCCAGTGAAATTTTCCATTCCAGAACATTTCGGAGGGCACTGTTCAGAACATCAATATCGATTCGCCCGTCCAGAACGGCCTGCAGGACAGCCTGATACTGAACGGCGTACTCCGTAGAGCACAGCAGGTCGTTTCCTGCCAGAACTGCCATAACGGCGGCTTCCCCGGCACCATACTGATCCGTAATTGCCTGCATGACCAGATCGTCCGTCATAATGACACCGGAAAAGCCAAGTTCTTCCCGCAGATAGCGGTGCACGGCAGGGGAGAGGGAAGCGGGGAGTTCCCTGTCCAGCGTCTCAACGATGATATGCCCCACCATAACGGCTCCGCAGCCCGCCTGAATTCCGGCGGTGAAAGGAATCATATCCCGCTCCTCCAGTTCAGAAAGTGCCCGCGTGTCAACGGCAATGCCGGTATGGGTGTCAACATTATTCCCATAACCGGGAAAATGCTTCAGAACGCTGCCTATGGAGAAAGCGTTCATCAGATTCACGGTGCTGGCAGTCACTTCCGCAGTCTTCTGCGCATCCTGCCCAAGAGAGCGGCTGTACATAAAAGCCTCTGGCTCCGTGGTGATATCGCACACCGGTCCCAGATTCACATTGATGCCCAAGTCCGACAGCAGCCGGCATTTCTCTTCCTCCTCCGCCAGCACGCCCTCCAGACCGCCCTGGTCATACCGCTTTCGCAGAGAGGAAAACCGTCTGTCCCGGAATGCGGGGAACTGGCTGATTCTGGTGACATCGCCGCCCTCTTCGTCCACGGCGATCAGCAGCGGCTTTTCCGCGGAATTCTGATAAGCCGCAATGGTCTGGCACATGGAATTCGGAGTCTGATTTTCAAAGTCGCTTCCAAACAGAACCAGCCCGCCCAGATGATACTGCCGGATATCCGCGGCAGCAGTATCTGCATTGCAGCGGGCAAGAAACAGCTGCCCAACCCGCTGTTCCAGTGACATATCCGAAATCATTTGACGAACCGGGTCAACGGGGGCAGGCACAGCAGACAGGGGTTCCGGATCGGTTGGTACATCTGCCGGTACGGTTTCGGTTGGCAGTGTTTCCGGCAGAGTCGGCGTTGCTGCGGATACCGGGACAGACCCGGAAGCGCAGCCTGCCAGAAGCAGACAGCAAAGAAAAACAGGGAAAAACTTCATGAAAAAGCCTCAATCGACGGAAGAATCAAAGAATGCTGCCAATGAGATACCACAAAACCAGCAGGATCAGTGCCAGCGGGATATCGGTCAGCAGGGCAGCGGCGGAAATGCTGATGACCGTATAGCCAAAGATATCCAACAGATATAGGACGGCACAGATGATGGCGCTGGAAAAGACGGCTTTGCTGACCTGTTTCCCAACAAGGTTGGAAAAAAAGAAGGTATACATTGCGCCCAGGAAGGGATTCGTTACGGCAATGACCATGCCAAGCAGCAGATTTACGATGCCGGACAGCAGGCATAGACACAAAATCAGCAGCAGGATCATAGGCGCATAAGTAACCAGAACGTTCGGCAGATAGGTGCGGAAAGCCCAGTTCACGACCAGGTGCAGTCCCATGCAGACATCCATGGTCAGCAGCCGCAGCAGCAGCCAGGTGATAAGGTTTTTCCCTTTTGGTACAATCGTGTCCACGAGATTTACCAGAAAAGCCAGAACCACAAGGGACAAAACCTGTGTGCACAGTGCCGGAAACTGAACGTCCGTAATAGGCAGAAGAATCAGATAATCCCCGGAAAACGTTGCGAAGGGCAGGGGCGACAGCAGCGCGTCCAGATTCCAGGGGTGAAAGGTGTAGATAACCACCGTCAGGGCATAGATGAACAGAATGCCCATAGCGGAGGAAACGGACGAATTCAGACTGGACCGCTTTCCGAGCACCAGCCGTCCCATAACGCCCAGAATTAAGCTGATGGCGGAAAAGTACAGCATAAACTGTGCGGCGGACATCAGATCCATTTCAACAGGCAGATAGGATTTTGCGTGCCAGATTACACGGCTCAGATCTTCCGGAATGTAGGAAGCTGCCTGATTCAATACCTGGGTCATAGCGCCGGGAAGCTGACCGGCAACGGTTGCGAGGGCAGAGTCGAGGGCCATAGGAAATCCTTTCCTTCAAATGAATAGGAAAGCCGCCGCCATTTCTGGCGGCGGCACAGCTGATAAAGAGGAGATATCTTACTTGATCTCGGCCTCGGCGCCGGCTTCCTTCAGCTCGGCGACCAGCTTCTCGGCATCTTCCTTGGAGATAGCTTCCTTCAGGGTCTTGGGGCAGTTGTCAACCAGATCCTTAGCATCCTTCAGGCCCAGGCCGGTAGCGGCGCGGACAACCTTGATAACGCCCAGCTTGGAAGCGCCGGCGCTCTTCAGGATAACATCGAACTCGGTCTTCTCCTCGACCTCAGCAGCGGCAGCGCCGGCAGCGGGAGCGGCAACAGCGGCAGCAGCGGCGGAAACGCCGAAAACTTCTTCCAGGGTGTGAACCAGTTCGGACAGCTCCAGAACGGTCAGTTCCTTAACCTGCTCAACCAGAGCAGTGATCTTTTCACTAGCCATTTTAATTTCCTCCTAAATTATGTGTAGAAAATTGTTATTTGTGGGGTAACGCGATCAGCTTTACGCTTCTGCGGCAGGAGCGGAGCCGTCCTTCTGCATCCGGATCTGATCCAGAACGAAGGCCAAGCTGGAGATAGGTGCCAGGAAGGTACCCAGAACAGAAGCGACCAGAGCATTCTTGCTGGGCAGCTCACCGAAGCCGTTCAGGTCGTCAGCGGACAGGACAGAGCCTTCCACGATGCCGCCCTTAATGGACAGGGTCTTCAGCTTGTTCTTCTTGGCAAACTCGCAGACGATACGAGCAGGGGCGATGGGGTCGCCGGTGGTGGAAGCCATGGCGGTAGTACCGTTCAGAACCTCAGAGAAATCATAGCCGCAATCCTTTGCAGCGAAATTGGTCAGGGTGTTCTTCACGACGGAGTACTCGACGCCGGCCTCGCGGAACTGCTTACGCAGCTCGGTATCCTGAGCGACAGTGATACCCTTGTAGTCTACGAACACCACGGAAGTAGCTTCCTTGATCTTGCCGGACAGGGCTTCCACGACTGCCTTCTTGCTCTCAAGAACCTTTGCGTTGGGCATAATTTTCACCTCCGAAAATAAAAGTGTCTTCCTGCCAGAAGACAGAAAGACACGCAAATAAACCTATTTGACGCACCTCGGCAGGATTTACGCCTCGCGGCACCTGCTGTCTTTGGCAACTCAGACAGTATAGCATGCTTACATAAATATGTCAAGCACTATTTCACTATTTTTAATGGATTCTGGAAGAATCCGGAAAATTCCCGGATACAGACAATACTGTATCCGGGAAGAAACCAAACCTGAAATTACAGATACTTGGAAGTTGCGACCTTCACGCCGGGGCCCATGGTGGAAACCACGGTGCAGGACTTGATATACTGACCCTTGGCAGCGGCAGGCTTTGCCTTGACAACGGCCTTCATCAGGGTGTCCATGTTCTCGGTCAGCTTCTCGGCGCCGAAGGACACCTTGCCGATGGGGCAGTGAATGATGTTGGTCTTGTCCAGACGGTACTCGACCTTACCGGCTTTGATCTCCTTGACGGCGGCAGCCACATTGGGGGTCACGGTGCCGGCCTTGGGGGAGGGCATCAGACCCTTGGGGCCCAGAACCTTACCAAGACGACCAACCACACCCATCATGTCGGGGGAAGCCACGACTACGTCGAAGTCGAACCAGTTTTCCTTGGTGATCTTCTCCACCAGCTCCATGCCGCCGACAAAGTCCGCGCCGGCAGCCTTGGCCTCGTCCACCTTGGCGTCCTTGGCGAACACCAGAACCCGGCGGGTCTTGCCGGTGCCGTTGGGCAGAACCACGGCGCCGCGAACCTGCTGGTCAGCGTGACGGGAGTCGACACCCAGCTTGATGTGCAGCTCGACGGTCTCATCGAACTTGGCGGAAGCGCCCTTCACAACCAGCTCCAGGGCTTCGGTGGGATCATACTGAACGGAGCGGTCAATCAGCTTGGCGCTCTCCTGATACTTTTTGCCTCTAAACAATGTTTTATCCTCCTTATCGTGGTGATGCGGAAAAATCCTCCCACATTTCCGGTTTCAAAATTACCGGACAAGCAATAATCAATCGACGACGGTAACGCCCATGGAGCGGCAGGTACCGGCAACCTGAGCCTCAGCAGCCTCCAGAGTGGGGCAGTTCAGGTCAGGCATCTTGGTCTTGGCGATCTCAGCGATCTGAGCCTTGGTGATGGTGCCAACCTTGGTCTTGTTGGGGACACCGGAGCCCTTCTCCAGACCGATGGCCTTCATGATCAGCATGGGGGTCGGAGGAGTCTTGGTGATGAAGGTGAAGCTGCGGTCAGCGTAAACGGTGATGACGACGGGGATCTTGTAACCCTCCATGTCCTTGGTACGGGCGTTGAACTCCTTGATGAAAGCAGCGATATTCACGCCGTGCTGACCCAGAGCAGGGCCGACAGGGGGAGAAGCAGTCGCCTTAGCGGCGTTGATCTGCAGTTTGATAATGCCAGTGACTTTCTGTGCCATAATAAGCACCTCCTGAAAAGAATGTGGTAACGATGCGTTTTACGCATTTTTTGCGGGGCCGCAGCCCCTCCCACGTGACCATCGAAAAACGATCCGATGCGTTTACTGGGATACGACCTCAACCTGGTCCAGTTCGAACTCAACAGAGGTCTCGCGGCCGAACATGGAAACGATGACGTTGACAGCGTTGTTGTCAATATCAATGCTTTCCACGGTGCCGGTGAAGGAGGTCAGAGGACCGTCGAGAATCTTCACGGTATCGCCAACGGCATAGTTGACGATGATCTCCTTCTTTTCCACACCCATGGCGTAGACTTCCTCATCCGTCAGGGGCGTGGGATCGTTGCTGGACGTACCGACGAAGCCGGTGACGCCCCGGATATTCCGGATCACATGCCAGGTGTCATCGCTGTAAACCATCTTCACCAGCACATAGCCGGGATAGACCTTGCGGTCAAAGGTCTTGCTGGCGCCAGACTCGGTGATCTCGGTGACCGTTTCCAGAGGAATGGACGTAGCGAGAATCACGTCATGCAGCCCGCGGGACTCGACAGTTTTCTCAATGGTGGCCTTGACAGTGTTTTCGTAACCGGAGTAGGTATGCACAACATACCATCTTGCAGCTTCTGCCATTTGATAAGCTCCTATCAGTGGAAGACGCTGATGAGAGCGTCAATGCCGACCTGAGCGACAAAATCGAACAGCCAGATGAAGATGCCGACGGCGATGACGCAGCCGACGACGATGGCGGCGTTCTTCAGAACCTGCTGAGGGGTGGGCCAGACGACCTTCTTCAGCTCGCTGCGAAGCTCACGGAAGTACTTGGTGACCTTGCCCCAGGTTCTCTTGAACCAGTTTTCCTTTTTGACTTCAGCCATGAATTGCGAGCCTCCTTACTTGGTCTCGTTGTGGACAGTGTGCTTTCTGCAGAATCTGCAGTACTTCTTCATTTCGAGACGGTCGGGGTCGTTCTTCTTGTTCTTCATGGTGTTGTAGTTTCTCTGCTTGCACTCAGAGCATCTCAAAGTGACTTTCACGCGCATAACGGCACCTCCTTAAATATTGCCTCCCTGTATCACCCCGGCTAGTATAGAATTTAGACAGCGGGCACTACATTTTCCCGCTCCGGGGCTGAAAAAAGCGCACAAAAAAAGCCCTTTTTCACAGGTAGAATCATTCTAACACAGGGGGTGGTCAAAGTCAATAAGTTTTTTCCTTATTTTTATGGAATCTGACAGGATGCGAGTTGATGCTAAATTGTTCTTTAGCTTACTAAGAAAGCATGTCATTGCGAGCCAGCGCGCACGCTGGCGTGGCAATCCGTATTCCATTTTGCACTCTGATGACGCATTTTCCAAAAAGGGAGAACGGATTGCCACGTCGGGCTTCGCCCT
>JAXEXE010000177.1:0-41261 GCA_034113565.1 Faecousia sp. | reverse complement strand
CAACGACCCCAATTTCACGGTTACCATCGCCCCCGGCATCCGCACCGGCATCTGCCACATGAACGTCTCCGAGGGCAAGCTCCTGAGCAACGCCACCCTGCGCCACGCCATTTTCAAGGCCATTGACCGGGACACCATGTGCGCTGTCACCGTTGGCGGACTGTATACCGCCGGTTTCTCCGTGCTGCCCTCCAATCTGGACTATGGCTACAGTAATCTCACCAACCCCGACCCCTATGACCCCGAGGAAGCCATGCGGATTCTGGACGAAGCCGGTATCGTGGACACCAACGGCGACGGCATCCGGGAGTTGGACGGCAAGGAAATCATGCTCAAGTACGTCACCTATCCCAACCGGTGTCTCGATACCTTTGCCGAACCCAGAGTGTTTCAAAAAGCGGGCAATCTGATTTCCGGCACCCAATCCGGGAATGCATTTCAGGAGGAATTGCGTACTGCGGCTGAGAAGCTGGCGCAGAAAGAAAATGAAACGGTAACGATTACCGGACATGATGGGGTGCCTTTGGTAGGGCACTGGATTCCCTGTGAGAATGCGAAGCGGGTCATCATTGCCATGCACGGCTGGCGCTCTGCGTGGTACAAAGACTTTGGAATGGTTTCCGATTGTTGGGAGCGGAATAGATGCAGCGTCCTGTATGCAGAACAGCGGGGACAGGGAAACAGCGGTGGTGATTTCATTGGCTTCGGCCCGATCGAACGCTATGACTGTCTGGACTGGATCCACTGGGTTAGTGAACGATGCGGCACGGAACTCCCCATTTACCTCTGCGGCGTATCCATGGGTGCAACCACGGTTTTGATGGCGGCAGGGCTGGATCTGCCCGAAAATGTCCACGGAATTATGGCGGACTGCGGCTTTACTTCGCCCCACGCCATTTGGAAGCATGTTGCCAATCACAATCTGCACATTCCCTTCCGACGTCGCGGTATTCTGGCGGATACGCTGTATGAACGGAAAACCCAGTCGGATGCTGCATACGAGTCTACCGTTGACGCGCTGCGTCACTGCCGGGTTCCCGTGATGCTGATTCACGGGGCCGATGACCATTTCGTTCCATTGGAAATGACTTATGAGAATTACACTGCCTGCGCATCCCCCAAGAAGCTGTTTATTGTACCTGGCGCGGATCATGGTATGAGCTACTTTGTGGACAGGGAAGGCTATGAAGCTGCCGGACTGGATTTCTGGCGGCAGTATGACTGATATTGCCCTATGAAGAAAGAGAAAGCTGCTGTGCAGCAAATGAATCGGGAAGCCGCTCAGCGCTATCTGGCGGATATTTCCAGAGGACTGTCTCAGGAACAGGTACAGGAGCGGATAGACGGCGGTTGGACAAACAAAATGGTAACGGCAGAGTCGAAAACAGTGGGACAGATTGTAAAAGGTAACCTTCTAACCTACTTCAACTTGATTTTTGCCATACTCGCAATTCTGGTTATTGCGGCAGGCTCTTTTCGCAGTCTGACCTTCCTGCCGGTGGTCATCGCCAACCTGTTTATCGGTATCCTTCAGGAAATCCGTGCGAAGAAAACTTTGGATCAGCTTACCATGCTGAACGCACCCAAAGCAGAAGTTGTTCGGAATGGTCATATCTCGGAAATCCCGGCAGAGGAACTGGTGCTGGACGATATTGTGATTTTCCGGGCAGGCGACCAGATTTGTGCCGATGCGATTGTATTGGATGGAAGTGTTTTGGTCAACGAGGCTCTGCTGACTGGCGAATCGGACGAGCTGCGAAAGGAACTGGGGGATTTTCTGATGTCCGGTAGCTTTGTTGTCTCCGGCGAGTGCTATGCCCGACTGGAGCGGGTAGGCGCGGATTCCTATATCTCCGAATTAACGCTGGAAGCCAAGGCACAGGATCAGAAGAAGCACTCCGAGATGCTCCGGGTGCTGGACAGACTGGTGGGCATTGTGGGTATTCTAATTATCCCCATAGGTGTTTTCCTGTTTGTGCAGCAGTATGTGTTCTCCGGCGCATCCTTCCAGAGCAGTATTCTCTCCATGGTAGCTGCCGTGGTTGGAATGATCCCAGAGGGATTGTATCTGCTGGCAAGCGTTGCGCTGGTGGTCAGCGTGATCCGCCTGGCATCCCAAAAGGTACTGGTTCACGATATGAAGTGCATCGAAGCCCTTGCCAGAGTGGATGTGCTGTGTGTGGACAAAACCGGAACAATCACGGAAAATGAGATGCAGGTCAGCAGCGTAATTCCCATGGATGGCTTTGATCCAACCCAGGGTGTTGGCCTGAAAGCGCAGATCAGTACGCTGATTGCTGCCATGCCCGAAGGGAATCTGACCATGCAGGCGATGAAGCGTTACTTCAAAACACCGCTCAAAAAGAATGCCGAAGCGGTGTTTCCCTTCTCATCTACATACAAGTATTGCGCTATTGTTTTTTCGGATGATGCCTATGTCCTTGGCGCGCCGGAGTTTGCCCTGCGTAGTGATTATGAGAAGTACCGTCCGCTGATTGAAAGTTATAGTGCGGACGGCTTTCGGACGGTTCTGTTCGGCAGATACGAAGGAGTACCGGACGGGCAGGCATTGACGGAACCCGTGATTCCCATGGGACTGATTCTGTTGACCAATCCCATCCGCCGGGATGCGCCGGAGACTTTCCGTTACTTTGCCCAGCAGGGCGTTGCCATCAAGGTCATCTCCGGGGATAACCCCCTGACCGTTTCGCAGATTGCCGCGGAAGCGGGCATCCCTGGCGCGGAGAACTATGTGGACGCTTCCACACTGGAAACGGAGGAGGCTCTGCGGACTGGGGCAGAGCAGTATACCGTATTTGGGCGTGTCACGCCTGAGCAGAAGCGGCTGCTTGTCCGGGCATTGCAGAGTGCGGGACATACTGTGGGCATGACGGGAGACGGTGTGAATGATGTACTTGCTCTGAAGGAAGCGGACTGTTCCGTTGCCATGGCGTCGGGCTGTGACGCGGCGGCACAGGTCTCCCAGTTGGTTTTGCTGGAATCCGATTTCTTCGCCATGCCATCGGTGGTTGCGGAAGGGCGGCGGGTGGTCAACAATATCCAGCGGTCTGCCAGTCTGTTTCTGGTGAAGAACATTTTTTCTTTCCTGATGGCGGTCTTCTCTGCCTGCTTCATGCTGAATTATCCTCTGGAACCTGCGCAAATTTCTCTCATTAGTATGTTCACCATCGGAATCCCCGGCTTCTTTCTTGCCCTGCAGCCAAATACAGAAGCTATTCACGGACGGTTCCTGTCCAATGTTCTGATCAAAGCTCTGCCTGCGGGATTGACAGATTTCCTTGTGGTAGGCGCGCTGGTAATTTTCGGCAGGGTCTTTGGTGTCGATGAGATGGACATTTCCACTGCCTGTACCATGCTCCTTGCCATTGTGGGATTTATGATTCTGTATCATATCAGCAAGCCGCTGAATCTGCTTCGCTGGATTGTCTGGATAGGCAGTGGTGTAGGACTGCTGGTTTGCAGCATCTATCTGGGTGATATTTTTGGTATCACGCATATGTCCATGGAGTGTGTCATGCTGTTCGTGGTATTTGCCATTGTCACAGAACCCGTTCTGCGCTACAGCACAATGTTCATAGAGCGAATGGGCGCAATGGTCGCAAGCCGGAGGCGCAAAAAAGCCGCGAGATAGTTTTTTGCTCAGCGGTCTGTGATTTTTCAGTACAAAAAATCCCCAGAACATCATCTTCTTATCGGATGATGTTCTGGGGATGTTTTAGAGTTCATCCGACAAAAACAGTCTCCCGAGACAATCATCTCCGCAGTGGTGCATATGGACGAGAAAACGCCCCATATGCACCTTTGTTTTGTCCCGCTGACGGCAGATGGGCGGCTCAGCGCAAAGAACATCATCGGTAACCGGAAGAAGCTGACCCAGTGGCAGGATGATTTCTGGAAGTACATGGTCAAAAAGTACCCGGACTTTGAGCGGGGCGAATCCGCCAGCGAAACCGGCAGAACCCATATTCCACCTCGGCTTTTCAAGGAGGCAGTGCGTCTGAACCGCCAGAAGGACAAGATCGCCTGGCTGCTTTCGGAAATCACGCCCCTGAACGCCAAGAAGAAATTCGCAGAAATCGAAGATATCCTTACGGACTACATTCCCGGCGTGGAAAAGCTGATGACCCGAATGAAGAAAGCCGGCAATACGGTGAAAGGGCTGAAAAAGGAAATTGCCGTACTGGAACAGGAACTCGATGGTAGCAAAGCCAGCGTACAGCGGCAGTTGGAGCTGGCCAGGAAGCTGCAGGAGTTTGAGGCTCTCCAGCAGACTGTGCAGGAGTTGGAGGATGAGATTGCAGCTATCCCGCCCGAAATTCGTGAGAAATACAATGCTAAAACTGAAAGAAAGGAAACCATTGCCCTTGAATAATACCAAAGAAGTACAGGCCATGCAGCTGCCGATTCAAAAGCTGCGCCCCTTTGAAAACCATCCCTTCCAGGTGAAGGACGATGACGAAATGGAACAGCTGGTGTGGAGTGTTCTCACACAGGGCGTTCTGAGATGTTCAGCAAGCGCAATACAGCTCTGTCAAAGGAGATTGAACAGCTTTGGGAATCCGAAACGGATCTTCTTCGACAGAAAGGTGAAGGCAATCAGCGAAAACGAGCAGCAGCTGAGCTGATCCCAACCACTCAGCACATTCTGGATAGCTATGATGCGCTTACTGTGGAGGAGAAGAATAGCCTGTGGAAGCTGGTTATGAGAAGGGCAACGATTTATCGGGAACCCGAAGGGGAAGTGCGTATTCAAATTTTCCCAAATCTTCCAAGGTAACGAACCGCCATAGGCGGGCAATACCACAAATGCAAGAAAAATCCACGCCGATCTATCGACTATAGCCCCCTTTCATGGTATAATACAAAAAATTGACTATGAAAGGGGGCTGACATCATGTCTGAGCAGCCGAAAAAGACACCCTGTGGTATTGGTGTGTTGGCCCATGTGTGAGCGGGTAGAGGAGTACCACAATTTTTACAGCCCTGAGAAGTTGGAATTTCGTAAGCGTCAAAACTAGAAGCGACTTACAATAAGCCCGTAAGCGTAAAACCTCCCCACGGCTTGTCGGAACAGCAGCAGGCAATTCGGCAGCCTGCCTTTGCAGAAATTACACCAGCACCTAACAATACATTTCTCCATTTAAGTGAATAAACCTGAGGTGTCCCAGAATACAAAACTCCGGGACGCCTCTTACTATACTGCTGGATTTGACGCTTACATAAGTCCTGCGATATGGATAAGGTATGACCTAAAAGAGGTACAAAGCTTGTGTAAAACATTCAATATAAAACCAACTAATCCTTGAAATTCCAGGATGCCTGATGTATACTGTTTTTGAAAAAAAGATAAATCGAATTGACCATATTGGCGGAATATTGGAAGTGCGGATCAGCAGTTGAAATGACATGAAAACGAGAAATTGTCTGCTTCTGTTATTTTGAGCATAGCGTCAACACCAGCGGCAGTCGTTCTTCAGAAAATAAACGGAAGATTTTCGCACCAATTTGACGGCCCAGCCTGACGAAATGCACAGCTCCTTCGGCTCATCATGTCCGCATAGAGCGTGGGAGCTGCCAATTTATAAAAATTGCGTACATCACGATGGATAAGGAGGCATCTATGAAAACGATGACTCGTTTTTTGGCTACCTGTCTGACGATGGTATTTGTTTTCTCTGCAGCACTGGTTCCCGGCGCATCGGCATCCGGCGAAGAAACGTTTGAGGATGATCCTCAGATCGTATTTTCGGAGACGGAGACGTTCAAGTGGGATGAAATGTTCGAAGTGAACGAGGCCGTTTTGGAGCCGGAAGATAATGACGCGGGTGAGGTGTTCCCTGAAGATGAAAATGATTGTGAAGAAAGCAATTGGTTGGAGTCAGCCTCCGTTCAGCAGCCGGGAGCAGAGAAATTCGCGGTCCCGGATACATACGCTTTCTTTGCGGAAGATTACGCACAGGCGCAGGAGATTTCCGAGAGTCTGGGTGGCAGTTTGACAAGCTTTCAGTACGGAATCGGAACGCTCTGGCTGGACACACACTGCGTGGCCTATCAGGCAGAAGCCGACGGGGCTTCCCTATATCCGGAATATGAGTACACCGTTTCCCAGTCGGAACAGGCACAGAATGTGCCGATGGTGTCCACGGTAAACGGCATGGCACAGTGGCATCTGACTGTTCTGAACGCTGCACAGGCGTGGGAAAACGCGAAAGGCAAGGGCGTTCTGGTGGCCGTGATCGACACCGGCATTGACAGCGGCCATGCGGATCTGTCGGATGCTGTCATATCAGCAGAGACGGCCATTCCCGCAGATTACTACGCCGAGGAGGGGATGTTCCCGGCTGAGTATCAGGGAGGCGGGGATAATCTGGGACATGGAACGCATGTGGCAGGGATTATCGGAGCCAGGGAAAATGGGGTTGGCTGCACCGGGATTGCGCCGGAAAGCAGCATTCTCTCCATCAAGGCACTGGAACGCTACGGCACGCAGGGCAAAGGGCGAAGCAGCTGGGTCGCCGCAGCCGTAGCCATGGCGGTGGAGGAGCATGTGGACATCATCAACCTCAGTGTCGGCGGTACCGTCGTCAGAGACGAACTGTTGTATCTATCCATTCAAAGGGCCGTGGATGCAGGGATCGCTGTGGTCTGTGCCGCAGGAAATACGAATACGCCGGTTTTGATGTATCCCGCCGCCTATGAGGAGACGATTGCAGTATCAGCTCTGAAGGCCCAGGGCGACTCGGTTACCTTCGCGTCCGGCTATAGCAACAGCGGCGATTGGATTGATTTTTCAGCGCCGGGAAGCAGTATCCTCAGCACTATCCCCGGCGGCTATGATACGAGAAGCGGCACCAGTATGGCCTGCCCCATGGTTTCTGGTGCCCTGGCGTTATTGTATTCGGCGGATCCTCTGCTGACCACGAAGCAGGCAGTTTCGATATTGCGGGGATCGGCTCTGGATCTCGGAGAGCCCGGCAAGGACGCCCGATATGGCTACGGCGCGCTGGATCTTCAGAAAATGACACAGCTGCACCAGCAGCTGCTGAGACCTGCTCTGCCTTCATCCTCTGTTCCCTCCGACTGCATATTGTATCAGAACAGCCCCATCTCCATTTCCACGGAAACCCTCCACGGAAAGACGGTATATACGCTGGATGATTCGGAACCGAACGCCGACAGTGCGGTTTGGCCCGATGAACCCCGGACCTTTTCGGAGGAAATCCAGAGCGTTTCCATTACGGCGAGGACGCTGACCAGCGATGGTACGCTGGGCGAGTGCGTACATTTCTGCTATCACTTCGTCCCTCGGATCACCGTGCTGGAGCGGGAGGAGGGTACTGTATCTGACGAAATCCCCGGATACGGGGAGCTTTATCCAGATCCGGTTCTGAATAAGCCGTGCCGACGCTACCAGATCAGGGTGGAACCTAAACAAGAACTGCACATTACATCGATTTCGAAGGGAGCAAACATTCAAGTTTTCCTGTTCGATGGAGAAGACGGTCAGGCGAATCAGCTGGAATTTACCGCCAATCGGGATGGAGTGATGTGGCGCAGCAGTTCAGAAGAAGCTGTAACGGTATATCTTTCTCTTGTAGTCAAAGAAACCGCACAGCAGCCGGAAGACCTGTCCTATTCTTTCCGGTATTCTCTACAGGACGTACAGGAAGACCCCGGTCCCACGGAGCCAGAGCCTACAGAGCCGACGCCTACAGAACCAAAGCCCACAGAACCGACGCCCACAGAACCGAAGCCTACAGAGCGGACGCCTACAGAACCAAAGCCCACAGAACCGAAGCCTGAGCAGTCCGCAACCCAGCCCACTCTCCATACGGAGACAAGTTTTACGGAATGGGAAGAAGACTGGCTCTACGCGATGGATGAAGACACCGAAACCGTAAATACGGTTCCTCAGCCGGAACCGCTCTCAGGGAATGGAGGAAATACCCCAGTGGACACCATGGATTTCCGTTTTCTGATGGCAGGCGGTGTGATCGTCCTGTTTGGCACTGCCCTGATTTTGCTGGGGTATTTCACCGGCAGGCAAAGCTGGCAGCTGATTCGGACAGGACAGACGGCTACGGCCACTGTACTGCGCATCACCCGGTGCCCGGATCACCACACCTTCCGATATCAGTTGGCGTATCGAACCAAGAGCGGCCAGCAGATCACGGCACTATGGAAGGTCTACCCGAATATCCACTATGTCAGACGGCACCCGGAGGGTTCGACTCTGCGGATTCGCTACCTGCCGCAGTCGCCAAAGGAGTTTATGGTTGGCGACCATCCTGTCGATGTGATTTCCAGTGCCTGCTGTCTGATCGTGGGAGCTGGGGTCATTGTGTTGGGCATCTTCATTGCCTGCTGCATGTTTACGTTGGGATAAGTCCCACTTTATATAGATATCATGTGGAAAGGAAGAGAAAAATATGTCAAAACGCGTTATGTCCCTGATGCTTGCGGCACTGATGATATTTACATCCCTGCCAATGCAGGCATATGCAGCGACTGTGGATGCCATTGCGGAAACGATCTCCGACGCGTCCACGGAGGAAACCTCCGTGTTTCTGGAGAATGCTTCCCTGACCTTTGGAGATATCCTGGGAGCAGCGGAAAACGAGCCAGAGGAGGTCACCGAGGAGACTACAGAGGCTACTGAGGAGACCACTGAGTCTGCCGAGGAGATCACGGAGGCCACTGAGGAGACCACAGAGGCCACCGAGGAGACCGCAGAGGCCACCGAGGAGACCACAGAGGCTACCGAGGAGACTACAGAGGCTACCGAGGAGACTACAGAGGCTACTGAGGAGACCACTGAACCAACTGAGGAGAGCACTGAGCCTGAGGAATATGCCTCCGATGTTGCTCCGGAAGGCTACGAACTCAGCTTCTACGTTCCCGATGAAGAACTGGATATAGAGGCTGAGGAAGTCAAATTCCCCAATCGCAGAGTCCTGCTGATCGAGGATAATCTGCCATGGAACAGTGATGCAAATCACCGGGTTCTGCGCTCCCTGGCATCCTACGACACCGTCAAGCCCTCTGAGATCGGCGGTGTGGATGTTTCCAAGTATGCCGTCATTATTCTGGCAAATGACCAGTCCACCTCCAGCTACACTGCCTATGCCCGTTTTGCGGATAGAATCGAGGAGTTTGCGGAGCGGGGCGGCGTCATTGTCTTTGGCGCCTGCGACGGGGGCTGGTCTGCTGGATATATGAGCGATATCATCCCCGGCGGTGTCAAAAAACACAATCGCTATACGAACTACAATACGATCGTTGACAGCCAGCATCCCATCGTCACCGGCGTGCTGACAGACAACAAAGTGCTGACGAACAGCCTGCTGTACAGCAATTATTGCAGCCATGTATACTTTGATGACAGCACCTTCCCGGAAGGAACCCGGGTCATTCTCCGGGAACAGAATGGATATCCCACGCTGATCGAGTACCCCCTGGGCAACGGACGCATCATCGCTTCCGGTCTGACCTGGGAACATAACATGGAGTACACTAAGACCTTTTCGCCGGTTGCCATGGATGACCTGTACACCTACGCTCTGTACGTCAGCGGCATCGGCAACGATGACATGGAAAATCTTGGCGGAAACAAGCTCAAGGACACGGATCATCTGGTCATGGCAGCGGATGCAAAAAGCCACGAACCAATTGCCGGAGCAGAGGTTCTTCTCGGTAAACAGAAGGGCGTCACCGACGAAAATGGTAAGGCACTGTTCCAGAATATCACAGCCGGTGTGACCAATGTTACCGTCAAAAAAAGCGGCTATCGTACCCGTATCGTGAGCAGCAGAGTCACCGGCGGTGACATGGAGTATGTCTTCCTGGAGGCTGACGATGGACAGCCCTACATTACCGGCGCGCAGGCACTGGTCACGATCGTGAAGAAGGACGGTACCAAGCAGATAAAAACATATGATCTGTTTACCGAAACCGTAGAAATCAATAAGGACGCAGAGTACACCATTACGCTCACCGGCGACTGGCACGGCAAGAAGGCCGGTTCGTATATGTTGTATCTGGGCAGTCAATGCGCATACAGCTCCACCGGTAAATTCACCATCAAAGACGGCAAGTGCAGTAACAGCAAGGGTGAAGCGGTGGCCTTTGGCGATGGTAAGCTGCACGCCCGGATGCGAACTGCCGACGGAAAACAGTCCGGCGCTGTAGAACTGGAACTGTACAGTCCCAAGACAAGCAGCGGTTCCCTCTGGGAGGATACCGATCTGCTGTTCTCCATCGGCGGCGAAGATGGCATCAAGATCAGCATTCCCAAGGATCTGCCTGTTGTGGGCGGTATGGAATTCCAGGTCAAGCTGGATGAGATCCCCATCTGTATCGAGGCCAAAGAGGATAGTGTAAAGATCGCCATCGGCATCAATAAATTCAAAGAAAAAGACCCGGAAAAGGCCATGGCCGACTGGAAGAAGCAATGGGAGTCGGTGGATAGAACAGCGAATTTAAAGGAAGTTCTCAAGAAATTCGGTGGTAAGGCCGGCGGATTCACGCTGAAAAAGGGCTGGGATGACACGGATTTGAACGTCATTGGCTATGCGGAAGGAAAATTCGACAAAGATACCCACGAAATCACCCAGCTCAGTGGCGGCTTTATCATTTCTGCGGAACTGATGTACAAATACAACCAACAGTTTGTCGTTGGCCCCGTTCCTGTCTATTTTGAGATCGGCGGCGGTGTGAAGGCTGAGGATGAAGGTCAGGTGCAGGGTATTTTGGTCGATGCCAAGCAGCTGATTCTGGACAATACCCTGACAATCACGCCAAAGTTTACCATCGGCGGCGGTGTCGGCATCAACGGTGCTCTGTCCGTTGGTGCGGAGGGTGCAGCCTCGCTTCCCATTGTCCTATGTGACAGCAAGTGGAATGTTACGGACAACAGCCTTGATGTTTTCACAAATGTATCTCTGAAAGGCGAAATGAATCTGACAGCCTCGCTGCTGTTCGTGTTCAACGCAAAACACAGCATTGCACAGGGCGAGTGGCAGATCATGCGCTACTACTGGGATACCGGCGAAATCGAGTTCTTTGAGGCAGAAGATTTGGCGGCGATGTCTGTCACCGATTTCTCGGATACCAGCTCCTTCTATTTAATGGATCGCTCTTACCTGAATGAGACCAGCGACTGGTATACAGAGGATATGTCCGTTGCCTCCTTCCAGAATGGCATGACGATCCTCCAGACCGGTGTGATGCCCACCACCGACCCCCAGGTCGTCTGTATGGATGACGGTACTGCCATCATGGTGTTCCAGACCGACGATCCGGGCAGAAGCGCTGTCAACAGAAGCAGCCTGGTGTACTCCGTTTATCAGAACGGTGTCTGGTCCGCGCCTGCGGCTGTCTGGGACAACGGCTGTGCCGATATGTCCGCATCTCTCGCCACCGGAAAGGCCGGTACATATGTGGTCTGGCAGAAGCTGAACACAGTCCTGTCGGACAGCGCCTCTGTGGAGGAGGTTGCCTCCCATGCGGAAATTGCTTCCGCAGTCTTTGATCCAGATACCAACACCTTTGTGAACGCGGCGTATTTGACCAACGACGATGTGCTGCAGATGATGCCCTCTGTGGCGGTTGGCTCCGGTTCCGCAGTGGCGCACTATGTCACAAACACCAGCAACCAGCTTTTGGGCGGCGGCACCAACGAGATCGTCCGCGTGAATCTGGGCAGCGGCGCTTCCTCTGTGCTCTATTCCGGTTCTGCCTACGTCACCAGTCTGACTACCTCTGTAGGAACGAAGTCCGTGGATGCAGCCTATATTCTGGATCTTGACGGTGACAGGGAAACAGCGGACGATACCTGCCTGTATGTCAACGGCAAACAAGTCAGCGGCACCAACGGCGCCAAGCTCAATGCACAGTATGCGAACGGCACACTGTACTGGTTTGACAATGCGGAAGGTACAGTCTGCACCTACTCTGGCGGTACGGTTCGCCAGCTGGTGGAGCCGGATGCCAGTGTCGGCACTAACTTCCGAATCATGCGCAGTGCCGGCGGCAAGCTTGCCATCGTCTGGCTCGGCACGACGACCGAGGGTCAGAACTGTATTTACGCGAAAATCAAAAACGCCAGCGGCTGGTCCGCGCCTGTGGAGCTTGTCACATCTGACGAGTCCTTGATGAAACTGAACGGCTATCTGGATGCCCAGGGCAACTGGGAGCTGATCGCGCTTTCCAAGGAAGGCGAAAACAGCGCGAATCTGCTCTACTCTGGTGTGACGCCGTACTTGACGACCAAGGCTAAAAATATCTCTTACATTCCTAGAAACAGAGAGGATCTGTACCCCCAGATTTTGGCCGATTTTACCAACAACAGCGAAAACACGCTGGATCATCTGAACGTGGATTTCCGTGATGCTTCCGGTAAGCTCGTCCACAGCCAGGTCGTGGGATGCAGCATTTTGGGCGGCGAGAACAAGAAGCTGGTTTTGGACGTCGATCTGCCGGTTCAGACCCAAGTTACGGAATATACCGTCACTATCTATCCCGAGGGCGAAGACGATCTGAGCGACAATCAGGGAAAAATCACGGTGGGCTACGGAGATCTGGCGCTCCTTCTGGAAACACAGAAGCAGGGAGGCAACACGCTGGTCAATGTGAAGATCTACAATGACAGCGACCTGAGCAGCAATGCCACCCTGACCGTCCGGGAAGGCGATCCCGAAAATGGCATCATCGTGGAAATGCGCAAGTTGGGTGAGCTGAATCCCGGCGAGACCTGCAACTACTGCTACGCCTACGATGTGTCCAAGATGGATTTCCGTGGCCAGGACAGCAAGGTTTACTATTATGAGGTCACCGGCAGCGTCGCTGAGAGTATTCTGAGTAACAACAGCGCCTCCATGACCTTCCAGAACCCCTTCGGAGGCTCGCAGCAGACGCCCACAGGTATCTTTACCTCCGCTCCTGAACCCGTGGAACTGAATCTGGATAGTGTCAGAAGCTATCAGATCGAGGCATCCACCGAACCTGCCGCCTCCGGCAAGTGGACCCTTCTCTATTCTTCCAGCAATCCCGAGATCGCGGCCGTGGACGAGAACGGACAGATCCGGGCGGTTCGCGAGGGCAGCGCCACCATCACGATCCAAGCGGAAAACACGCAGATCACCAAGGATATCCATGTTGTTGTTGGGGCTCCCTCTGCAAAGAAGCTTACACTGAAGCTGACGGAAGTTACTCCCGCAACCACGGGCTATCAGGTGAATGACGAATACGCGGTGGAGGTTTATGGCAACAGTGCTGTCCCCATGGATAAGAGCCTGTTTACATTCTCTTCCTCCAAAGCGAATGTTCTGAAAGTGGATGAACAAACCGGAAATATCCTCCTCCTGAGCCCGGGTACAGCTGTGCTCAGCGCTGTCTATCGCGACAACACGAAGCTCAAGGTCTCCTTGAGTGTGAAGGTCGTCAATGAGCAGCCTGGCTCCATTTCGACGAGTTACCAGTGGGATGGGCCGGGCAGCTTGGGAACGCCCTGTGAGATCACAACGCAGACGCTGAAAGAATACCCTCTGCGCATGGTTCCGATCACCTGTAATGAGCGGGGAACCCAGATGCAGAATGTTACCTACACCTTTGCAAGCAACAACACCGCTGTTGCCAAAGTGGACGCCAACGGCCTTATCACCGGCACTGGCAGGGAGGGTATTGCGGTCATCAGCGCAAAGCCTAAGGGTTCCAGCCTTTCCACGGAGTTGACCATGTATGTCTTTGACTCCGGCAAACCCCTGCTGACAGCAGACAGCACGATTTCGCTGAATACCTACATGACCTCGGGGCATCCCGACGCGCCGGTCATCCAGCTGCAGAGTGTCCGGGGAAATTATATTTCCAATGTCGATTACTGCCTGTATCAGAAGGGGAAGGGCGACAGCTATACCGCGACACAGATCAATGTCCGCAGCCTGGGCAACGACGGCAACGGCCTTTACACCTTTGCTCTGGGATGCGACAATGCGCTTCATAATCCGCTCAAGTCGGGAGATTACTATCTGCGAACCGTTGCCAACGGCGAGGAGTATTACATCAATCTGAAGCTGAAGCTCAGTCAGAAGCTGCCTGATGTGAAGATTCAGCCTGATAGTTTCAATGTGTTCTTCAGTGATCAAATCGGCACGGTTCGGATTGACTCCAGGGAGACTGTTACCAGTGTTGAAATGAAAGAGGCTCCTGCCGCAAAGGGGAAATTGACCGGCGGATTCAATTTGGAGCGCCGCTGGGACAGCGAAACGGGTAGCTATTACTACTGTGTTGCTCCCAGCTCCCAGCTGATAGGAAAGCTTCAGACGGACGGCCTGAAGCAGTTCAACCTGAAATACACCTTCACTGCAACCGTACAGGACTACAATACCGCTGTCTCCAGGACACTGAACATTCCCGCAGCTTATACGCTGCCGAGCATCCGGCTGAGTTCCTCCACGGTTTATGCCTCCGCAAACAACACTGTGACTGCCAGATTGCAAGTGTCCGCAATGTTAAACAAGCGTCCCCTGAATTTCAGTGGAACGCCCACATACTCAACTGAGTTTAAGAACTATGCAGTGTCCGTCAGCGAAGCAAGTCAGGATGGCGCTCTGAGCCTGTATTGTTCCAGTCTGGAAAAGGGTAGTGTGAAGGGTACTCTGTATGTGCGCGACAGCAGCAATTGGCGACACAGTGTACCTGCCGCCCTGACGGTTACTTCCCAGAATCTTACCAAAAACTGCAAGATCAATCCTGTGCAGGTCAATGCCATCACGAAGCAGACGGTGTCGCAAAGTGTGCTTCTGTCTGGAAAGCAGGCAGTGCCGCTGCAGAGCAGAAGTCTTGTGAACGATGAGCTGTTCCGCATTTCTTCGGATTCCAACGGTATCCATATCACTCCCGTTGCAAACTCCAGTCAATACAAGGGCAGCTATACATACAAACTGTCCCTGTATACTACCAGCGCAGAGACGATGGAACTGCCTGTTACCATCCGTGTCAGCAAGACCGCTCCTGGCATTGCGGTTTCCTCTGGTCTGTTCCTGGACGGCACACAGAGAGGCCGAACCATTCGGGCAACCCTCTCCGGTAAGCTGGATGTGAATATGCTGGACGAGAGCAAGACATCCTTTGTGGTCAAAAAGGGAAATAAAGTGTCCACAGATATTTCCGCTGCCTATGTTGGTGGTGGGGAGCTCGCCATTACGACCCGGCAGAAGTGTTCTGGAAAATACACAGTACAGATGACACCGGTTCTGACCAACGGGGAGACGCTGAAGATTGTCAGCTTCCCGGTCACCTGCACTACGAATGCCTCCGTTTCCGCGAAGGTGCAGAAAGCCCTGGATATGCGTGCGCATTTGACGGACAGCACTGCGGTCACACTGACGATAAAGAACAACTCCGCTAAAGTTACCTCCATTTCCATCGTCAACGGCTTCAGCAGCATCTTTGAGTCCAGAGACGTGGATCTGACAGGGAAGGCGCCTGTGATTAACGTCGGTCTCAAGGACGGCATGGATATCGCGGGTGGAACCTATAGCCTGCCTCTCGCGGTGAACCTGGAGGATGGTTCGACACTGAATACCAGTGTCAGTGTTAAGGTCATTTGCTCCAAGCTTACGCTTTCTGTTCCCAATATGCAAATGGCACTGTCTGCAAAGCGTTATAAGGTCACGAAGGCCTTTGCCCCTGCGCTGACCGACAATGCGCAGATCACCGACATTACCAATGCGGACAATAAATCTCCCTTCAAGGTGAGCTATTCCGACGGCAGCATTACCGTTACTGCCGATCAGCGCACTCCGATCAAGAAGGGCGTATATACGATTAACTGCGTCGTGTATGCTTCCAACGATTTGTCCAATACTCCCGGTACGGCCTGCAAGCTCAAGGTGACTGTGCGGTAATTTCGTACTGCAAAGGGTGAGAGCGGGGACATTGTTCCCGCTCTCAAGGGAAAGCCTCTGCGTGATCAACCATGCTGATCCAATAGGAAACTGTGCCGTATTTTTACATGGAGAGAAAACCCCACGGAAAAAGTATACGGCAGATGTTTGGACGTGAGCATGGCGGGATTTCAATGCAGCTTCTCTTCCTCCGCCACGGTCTATGGCCCCAACAATCCCCACCCTTACAAAGAGAATATGCCAGCCATTCAGTCCTCTTCTCCCTATGGTTGGACGAAAGTGATGATCGAACGGATTCTGACGGGCCATGTAACTGCCCATCCAGATTTCTCTGCGATTCTGCTACGGTATTTTAACTCCATTGGCGCTCACGAGTCCGGCCTGCTGGGCGATGATCCCAATGGAATTCCCAACAACCTGATGCCATATATCGGGCGCGTGGCTGCGGGACAACTGGAGAATCTGACCATCCTCGGTGGTGACTACCCCACACCGGACGGCACCTGCCAGCGGGATTACCTTCATGTGGTTGATCTGGCGCTAGGCCATCTGAAGGCGCTGGAGTATTCGGCAGACCATACGGGTGTGGAGGCTATCAATCTGGGAACAGGCAATGGTATCTACGTTTTGGAATTGGTTCACGCTTTTGAGCGGGTCAATCGCATGACACTCCCGTATGTGATAGGCCCCCGCCGGGATGGTGACCTTCCAGCCTTCTGGGCAGATGCGGAGAAGGCCCACACTCTGCTTGGCTGGGAAGCGGTGCATTCTGTTGAGGACATGTGCCGCAGTGCGTGGTCGTTTGCAAGCAAGAGTGCAACCTAAACGCTGATATCATCGTGTCTCCTTTCGCCGGAACACGGGTGCGTGTTCCGATCAATGCAGCGGTGCATGATGCACGAATTTCCCATGTTCTTCTATGAGTGCGGCATAGAGAATCCCACAGACTTTCCTCTTCATGTTGGAGGATTGCCTGTGGGATTTTTTCGTTTTGAAACGAGCTCCCACAAACTTTTTTTATTTGTGGGTACTCATTTCAAAACGGGCTGGGATTCCAAAGGGACGGCAGTTCCTTTGGCTCTGGGTTTCCAATAGGGGCGAGGAGCGCCCTGTTGGCTGAGGATTCCAAAGGGGACAGCGTTCCCTTGGCAGTGGTTTCCAAAGGCGGCGGTGCTGCCTTGGCGGGAGGCATCCAATGGAGGGCAGGGCCCTTAAGTGGCAGGAAGAATCCAATGAAACCAGCGGTTTCGTGGCACACGATTTTGCTCGCAAAGTCTAGTGTGTTATACCTTTGGCGACCGTGGGTGGCTGAAAGGGGTTGTTCGGGGCAGGAACAAGCGCTTTCAGTCAGCCACAGAACAGGCGGATTCTGCGTCCTCCCGAACGAGAAGCCCAGGAGTTTGCTTTAGCAGAATCCGCCTGTTCGGGTGTAGGTGGTGCTGCGAAATGGAAAGGCAAAGCGAAGCGGAGCCTCGTAATGGAGCTGCATCACCGGGGGAGCCAAAGGGATATCAAACCCGCCGCAGCGACGCATCCCCGTCACTTTGGAAATGCAATCGTCTTCTGTTTCGGAAGATCATTCAGATCGGAGCTAAGGATTTCTTCAATGGCCTTGTTTGCAAACTTGTGAGAACGGGTGGTGTCCAACTCTGCAATGTAAGAAATCTTCCCTGTGCCCTTTTCAAAATCAATTTCAATTTCGCCCCACTCGCCGTCGTAGTCTGCCTGGTATTCGTAAACTGCGACGACGATTTTCTTTTTTCTGCGGATGACCTTCTTCCTTCTTATGGTCACCGCGCCGATGGAATTATCTTCCACCAGCAGTCTCGTCAGGTGATCCACTGCCTTGCGGTATGCTTTCTCCGCACCATTCGCTGTGGTGAGTTCAAAGTGTGCGCCGAGATCATCGAAGCTTTCGCCGTATTTTATATTCCGGGCGCAGCCGCATTTCATACACAGGGCGTTTCGTCTTTGCAGATACTCTTTCTCGTCCGAGGTCAGACGGTCAAAGGCTTTGCGGACGGCATTGGTGTGAACCCCGTGCCAGATGATTTGGGACATATCATCCGCTTCTTCACCGGCAAGCTCTCCCAGTATGTCCTGTTCTTCCTCCTCGTCATCAAGGAGGATTGTCTCTTTCCGGCGATGCAGGCAGTTGGCCTCCCTGAAAAATCGGTCTGCCGTTTTTCTTCTGCACTTGTATTTCTCCATGAAGGCTTCCACCGCATTTTCCAGATTATTCTGCATCCACGCGGCGGTGCGGATTTTCTTGTAGGTAGTCAGAGACGGCAGCGACCAGCTTTCCTTTCCCATTTGATAATTCCGAATGGAATCGAAAATAAAGTTGTGGGCGTAGGTCATGAATTCCGCGTCCTTACCCGGTTGAAACTTTGGCAGAAGCTGAAGCAAACACATCATGCAGCACAGCTTGATTTCCAGAAACCCTTCCGGGTCATAACGGAAATTGGATTCCGAGGTCAGTGTGCGGCGGATATACCGGTTCAGACGCTTTTCAATTTTGTGCAGGAAGAAAGAGAAGTATCTCAGGTCTTTCGTTTCCAGAGCTTTGAAAATGTAATCGTTGGCCTGCGTGTTTTCGGACAGCTCCGGAGGCGGTGGGTCAAGCTGAAAGATATTCTCCGCGATGTGTTGGGTGATCTGCATCCCTTCCACATCAAACCCAACCTTCTGGAAAAAACCATCCATCTTCCATTGGTATTTGGCTTTCACGGCAGGATTCCTTCCTTTGCAGTCTGCGCTGCCAGAATGGCTTTCGCCTCCGCGACGATGGCTTTCTGACTCATTTCTTTTGTATAGCAATTCAGAAAATAGTCATGATCGGTGAAGGCTCTGGTGCGCTTTTCCTCGGTGAGCCGCAGGGCAATCGCACCCAGCTCTTTGGACATAGCTCCGTCACTGACATACTTGCTGATGGTATTCCTGCGGGTCACATAGGGCCCTTTTATGGGGTGGGCTTTGGTATCCTCCTTGTAGCCGTTCTTTGCGCCAACCGCACGGCAGGTTCTTCCCTTTGGATCGCCGGGTGCCAGACCGTCGCAGTATTTCACGGAATGGGCATTGGTGGTGAGGAACCATTGGTTGCAGTGGAAGCACCGCCTGACACCATGTCCCGCCCGGAGCGCTTCAAAGAAATCACCTCGCAGCATTCCCACAAAGCTGACATAGTGACTTCTCGTCACCAGAATAGGCAGGTCGCCGCCCGGGTGTTCCATGGTCAGATACTGCATGGTCACATTGGTCATGGACATCCAGCCGCCGGCATCTTCAAAGGTTGGTTCCTTGGGAAAGTAATTGTCGAAAATTCTCGCATAGTCTGCCCTTGCGCGGTCTTCACTGTCATGGAGCCGCTGGGCAAAGGGAAGCATGGTCTCCTGATATGCCTTCAGGGAATACCCGAAATGGGCAAGGGTTGGAAGCAGCCGGGACAGGAGAGCACCATCCAGATATTTTTCTGCAATCTGGTCGGAAAGCTTGCTGTTTTTCTGGGCCTGAATCAGTGCGTTGGCGGACTTCACGCCGTTGGGGGTAAAGCAACGCTTCACCAAATCCCGGAAAGCTGTCATGTTGATGTAGGAGAAAGGCTTGTACTTTGCCATCAGCTCCAGCAGCTTCATGGTACTGAATTTCGCTTCCGGCAGCAGAGAAGGATCGCCCTTGCCGGAGTCAAAGGTTTTCATAAACCCATTTAGCTTCTCACACAGTTTCTCCATGTGGCTCACCACTTCCCCAGGGATGTTCAGGGCATCACAGGCCAGCGTGCCCACCGGGAAAACCTGCCCGTTGTAGATTGTTTCCTTGTCCCAAAAGTCCATCGTCAGAACTGCGCTGTCTTCTACGATCTTAACTGCCATAAGTCAGACCTCCTCTATTTTCATGTGATGGTCGGATTATAGCAAATGAATGGTACAATAAAACGGATAGAAAGAACATTCGTTTGAGATTTTTCCTCCCGAAGGCCGTCGTATTTCACTACGCCCTCTGTGCCTCGGCTTTTCTTGATTTGAAAAGCTGAAGTAGTCTGCATATCTGAGCCGCCGCGCTTCTGTCCAGGATTTCGGATGGAGGTGCGGCGGATTTTCATTTTTCCCGGATTGCTTTTTGAAATATCCCGGGATTGGAGTGGTTTTTGCGTTTTCTGACATAACTCCAGTAGAAGGGTGAATTGCTTCATTACTGAGCAGTTCCCTTTACTATTTTTCAAAGGAGAAAAGCTATGTCAATCTACGAACAACTCAAGCAAACCGTAACAACCCGACATGCAGCCGAAAGGTATGGGCTGTCTGTCAACCGAAGCGGCATGACACGATGTCCCTTCCATGAGAATCACAATCCCAGCATGAAAGTGGATGCTCGTTTCTACTGCTTCGGATGTCATGCCAGCGGCGATGTGATTGACTTCACCGCTCGCCTCTTTGGGCTTTCGCCCTACGCCGCCGCACAGAAACTGGAAATCGATTTTGGAATTGGTGCGGAACATGAACCGCTGCCGCTTCCCACCCATGCAGAGCCAACCCGGGACAGGGAGCGGCTCTGCATTTGTGTTCTCCGGGAATATCTGCGGCACCTTCGTATCTGGCAGCTGCGGTATCGTCCTGAGAAGCCGGGAGACAAGTTTCATCCCCGTTTTTCCGAGGCGATGAAGGCGCTGCCCACGGTAAATCATCTTCTGGACTGCCTGCTGGGAAATGATTTGTTTCTGGCAGAAAAAACAGCGGAGGTACTCTGCCGGGAGGGGCATATCCGGCAACTGTCCGAGTATCTCAAGACATTATCTGAGAAAGAGAGGGAATGTGCATGAGTGGTACGCCGGAGTGGCTGGATGACAAGGGGAAGATCATCGAGCACAAATACTGCCAGTGTTTTCTGGAAAAGCAGCCTATGCTCAGCAAGGGAGAGGACTTCTTCACCACGGAGGGCATCGTTACCGATAAGGACCGGCTTCTGCGGGATGTGTTCGATGATATCAAGGAGCACCTTACCGGCGGGCTGGTGACGAAAGCCAAAAATCTGCTGGAAGCCATCCGCATGGAATGCTATGACCGGGGAGAGCTGGAAAAGCATCAGGATCGTATCTTCCTCGCCAACGGCACCCTGTTTCTGGATGGCAGATTCGTGGAGGATAAAGGCTTCTGTCTGAACCGCCTGCCCATTTGCTATAATCCCAGCGCACCGCAGCCGGAGATCTGGCTGCGGTTTTTGTCTGAGCTTCTGGAGCCGGAGGACATTCTGACCTTGCAGGAATTTATGGGATACTGCCTGATTCCTTGTACCCGGGGGCAGGTGATGCTGCTCATCAAGGGCAACGGCGGCGAGGGAAAGTCCCGGATCGGGGTGGTGATGCACACCCTGTTCGGTGCCAATGCCAAGAACGGCAGCATCGACAAGGTGGAAAACAGCGCCTTTGCCCGGGCGGATTTGCAGCATGTGCTGGTGATGGTGGATGACGATACCAAAATGGAGGCGCTGTCCTCCACTCACTATGTGAAGTCCATCATTACAGCGGAGACCCCTATGGATTTGGAGCGGAAGAAGGAACAGAGCTTTCAGGGGGATATGTATGTCCGCTTCATGGCATTCTCCAACGGCGATCTGGAAGCGCTGTACGATAAGTCCGAGGGCTTCTTTCGGCGGCAGCTGATTTTGCAGACCAGACGGAAGCCGCCGGGTAGAGTGGATGATCCGTATCTTTCCGACAAGCTGAAACAGGAGGTGGAGGGTATCTTCCTCTGGTGTCTGGAGGGACTGAAACGGTTGCAAGCCAACAACTATCGCTTCACGGTGAGCCAGAGGGCGGCAGAAAACAGGGAGCACGCCAAGCGGAACGCTAACAATCTGGTGGAGTTCATGCAATCTGAGGGGTACATCCAGCTGAAAGCGGACAGCACCATCACCTCCCGGGATTTGTACGCCATCTATCAGATGTGGTGTGAGGACAACGGCTACCGCCCCATTGCTCAGAGATCTGTAAGCAGCTACCTGAAAAGCCATCTGGAGGACTACAATCTGGAAGTCAGCAATAAGATCACCAACAAATCCGGCAAGAAGGTCAACGGCTTCTGGGGCATTCAGGCGCTGACCTCCCCAATAATTCTCTGATGTGAAAAACATCCATCCCGATCCATCCCAAGCATCCC
Organism: Faecousia sp.; assembly: GCA_034113565.1. GTDB lineage: Bacteria > Bacillota > Clostridia > Oscillospirales > Oscillospiraceae > Faecousia. The sequence goes on along the minus strand of JAXEXE010000177.1, from coordinate 19,180 downwards.
CGGGATAGATGGGATGGATGGGGATAGAGGATTCGGGATTCAACAGAAAAATGAAGGAGAAAGAATATGAAAAAGTACACAGGGCAGGAGTGGGCGTTCTTCCGCAATCGGGCAGGACGCGTCCAGTTCAATTTCGTATGCCGCAGCTACCGAAACCGCTGCAAGCAGAGCTACCGGGCAGAGATTCTCTCTTGTCGGCGGTATGAAAGCAGAAAACAGCCACCGGAAACACAGGAAAACGGAACCGATTTCCCAAGGCTTGTGGAGACGGGAAAAGAATACACGATATCGAAGCAGATTTTCACCCAATCGCGCTGGTGAGAAGGGTGAACCCATTCTACAGTTTCGTGTTCTTTTATGCCATTTCAAAGAATCCGTTCCGAAACAGAAAAAGCAAACAAAGCATCATCGATGCAGACATCATGGGAGCCATTTCCATTGGCTCCAAATCCAAATTTACAATGAAAGAGGTATTTCTATGAATGTGAAAAATGAAATTAAAAGTATCATCGTCCGTTCCGGCATGACCATGCAGCAGGTGGTTGACTTGCTGTCCGACGAATACGGCTGGAGCGACAGCATTTCCAACTTCTCCAACAAACTCACTCGTGGCTCCCTGCGCTACCGGGAGGCCATTCAGATTGCGGATGTGATGGGGTATGACCTCATCTGGCAGAAACGGAGGGATACCTAATGGAAAAAGCCCAATATGCCATCCTGCGCTTCGCCAAGTACAAGGGGCCGGAGATTGGGCGCATTGAAGCTCATGACGAGCGCATCAAGGACAAATACGCCAGCAATCCGGATGTGGATACCAGCCGGAGCAGGCTGAATTTCCATCTGGTGAAGCCCTGCCGCTCCTACCGGGCGGAGGCTGAAAAACAGATTGCAGAAGCCGGGTGCAAAGCCAGAAAGGACAGCGTTCGGGTTGTGGAGACGCTGATTACCGCCAGCCCGGAGTTCTTCGCCAATAAGAAACCCAGGGAGGTAAAGGAGTTCTTTGAGTACGCACTTGACTTCATCCAGAGCAAGCAGGCTCCGGAAACCATCATATCCGCCGTGGTGCATATGGACGAGAAAACGCCCCATATGCACCTTTGCTTTGTCCCGCTGACCCCAGATGGGCGGCTCAGTGCCAAGGATATCATCGGTAACCGGAAGAAACTGACCCAGTGGCAGGATGATTTTTGGAAGCACATGGTCAAAAAGTACCCGGACTTTGAGCGGGGCGAATCTGCCAGCGAGACCTGCAGAACCCATATTCCACCGAGGCTCTTCAAGGAAGCGGTCCGCCTGAATCGCCAGAAGGATAAAATCGCCCGGCTACTTTCGGAAATCACGCCCCTGAACGCTAAGAAGAAATCCGCAGAGATCGAAACCATCCTCACGGACTACATTCCCAGTGTAGAAAAGCTGATGACCCGGATGAAAAAGGCGAACAGTGCCATAAAAGAACTGAAAAAGGAAATCACCGCACTGGAACAGGAACTCGATGGCAGCAAGGCCAGCGTACAGCGGCAGTTGGAGCTTGCAAAAAAGTTGCAGGAGTTTGAGGCTCTCCAACAGACTGTGCAGGATTTGGAGGGTGAAATCGCCGCCATCCCGCCCGAAATTCGTGAGAAGTACAATACCAAATCTGAAAGAAAGGAAACCATTGCCCTTGAATAATACCAAAGAAGTACAGGCCATGCAGCTGCCGATTCAAAAGCTGCGCCCCTTTGAAAATCACCCCTTCCAGGTGAAGGACGATGATGAAATGAATCAGCTGGTATGGAGTGTCCTGATACAGGGCGTTTTGACCCCGCTGGTTGTTCGTCCTCTGGAAAATGATGAATATGAAGTGATCTCTGGGCATAGGAGATTGCATGCGTGCCAAAAGGCAGGAATCGAAGCGGTTCCTGCCTTAATTTATGCCCTTGACCGGGATGCCGCTGCCATTGCCCTGGTGGACAGCAATCTCCACCGGGAGAAGATACTGCCCAGCGAGAAGGCTTTTGCCTACAAATTGAAAAGAGATGCTCTCAACCATCAGGGAAAGACTTCTCCCCAAGTTGGGGAGAAGTTGCTCACCGTCGAAAAGATCGGTCTTGACGGCGGTGACAGTAAGAACCAAGTTCTGCGCTACATCCGTCTCACCGAACTAATTCCCGGAATTCTCGGCATGGTAGATGCCGGAAAAATCGCCCTGACCCCGGCGGTGGAACTGTCCTATCCCTTCGCCGGTATTCTGTTCTGCGGAAAGTGTGGTGCGGTCATGAAGCGCATGATCCCTGATAAGCACAAGAATCCAACGCCGTGGTATCGCTGCACCACCAGGGGATGTGATTGCAAAATCATAAAATGCGCGGTTGTCGAAAGCGAAATTAAGACGGCTATGGAAGAATGGCTTGATGCGTATATGGTTCAGATTAAAGCTGACCAGCAGCCTGAGGTTGATCCTGTCACAGCTGCGCTGGAAACCATTCGGGGACAGATTGCAGGGCTGCAGCATCAGCAGGAGAGCATCTGCGAGTATTTGGAAAAGGGCGTATACACCATTGATATGTTCACGAAGCGAAATACATCACTGTCCAAGGAAATTAAGCAGCTACAGCTTGCGGAAGCCGATCTAATGCGTCAGCAGAGTGAGCAAATCCAAAAGGAGCAGCAGGTAGCGCAGATTATACCAACCACTCAGCATATCCTTGAAAGCTATCCCTTATTGGAGATAGAAGAAAAGAACCGCCTGTGGAAATTGGTTTTGAAGAGCGTTACTGTGTACCGTTCACCGGATGATAAACTGGAAGTCAACATCTATCCGAACCTGCCTAAATAAGATGCTGTCAATGCGCAAGCAGTACCATACTTTTCGGAAAAATCAGCGTTAATCTATCGACTATCGCCCCCTCCCATGGTATAATACCTGTAATTATCCATGGAAGGGGGCGTTTTATATGCCTGAACAAGTAAATAAGACGCCATGTTGTACGGCTCTACTTGCCCATGTGGACGCGGGGAAGACCACGCTGAGTGAGGCGCTTCTATATACGGCGGGGGCACGGCGGGTGCTGGGGCGGGTGGACCATCAGGACGCCTTTCTCGATACCAATGCGCTGGAGCGTGCCCGGGGCATCACCATTTTTTCCAAGCAGGCCCTGCTGGAAACGGCCCACCGGCGCGTTACGCTGGTGGACACCCCGGGCCACGTGGACTTTGCCCCGGAGGCGGAGCGCACTCTGCCGGTTCTGGACTGCGCGGTGCTGGTCGTCAGCGGCACCGACGGGGTGCAGGCTCACACCCTGACCTTGTGGCGGCTGCTGGAACGCTACAGCGTGCCTACTATCCTGTTTATCAACAAAATGGATTTACCCACGGCGGGAAAAGAGAAACTTATGGAAGCCCTGCGCCGGGAGCTTTCCTCCGGCTGCGTGGATTTTGGGGAGAATTTTGAGAAAATCGCGGAAAATGCCGCCCTGTGCGACGAGGCGCTGCTGGAAACCTATCTGGAAACCGGCACGGTGACGGCGGGGAATCTGCGGGGGCTGATCGAGAAACGGAAGCTGTTCCCCTGCTGCTTCGGCTCGGCGCTGAAGCTCACGGGTGTAGACAAGCTGCTGGAAATTCTGGATATCTACGCCCCGGAAAAGGATTATCCGCCGGAATTCGGGGCAAAGGTCTGCAAAATTTCCCGGGACCCCCAAGGCAATCGTCTGACCTGGCTGCGCATCACCGGCGGCAGTCTGAAGGTTCGTTCCCCCCTGCCCTATCGAAACGCTAAAGGTGAACCGGTGGAGGAAAAGGTTTTGCAGCTGCGCTCCTATTCCGGCGACAGGTTCACCGCCCCGGAAATTGCGGAAGCCGGAGAACTGATTGCGGTGACGGGCCTGACACAAACCTTCGCGGGCCAGTCCCTCGGCGCGGAGCCGGAGGGAAAGGCAAGCGCGCTGGAGCCGGTAATGACCTACCGGGTAAAGCTCCCGACGGGGGCCGACCCGGCGGCGGTGCTGCCAAAGCTGCGGCTGCTGGAAGAGGAAGAACCCCAGCTGAAGCTTCTGTGGGAGAACGGGCAGATTCATGTGCAGATCATGGGCCGGGTGCAGCTGGAAATCTTTCAGGCGCTGGTGAAGCAGCGGTTTTCTCTGGACGTGGAGCTGGATGACCGGCGGATTTTTTATAAGGAAACCATTGAAAATACCGTGGAAGGTGTGGGTCATTTTGAGCCCCTGCGCCACTATGCCGAGGTGCACCTGCTGTTGGAGCCGCTGCCCCGGGGCAGCGGACTGGTATTCGGCACGGTGTGCCCCACGGACGTACTGGACGGCAATTACCAGAAGCTGATTCTCACGCATCTGGCGGAAAAGACCCACCGGGGCGTCCTCACCGGCGCGCCCATTACGGACATGAAAATCACCCTGCTGGTGGGCAAAGCCCACCTGAAACACACCGAGGGCGGCGACTTCCGGCAGGCCACCTACCGGGCGGTGCGGCAGGGGCTGATGCAGGCAAAATCCGTGCTGCTGGAACCGTGGTACGACTTTATTCTCACGGTGCCCACCGAGCAGATCGGCCGGGGCATCACCGATATCCGGGCCATGGGCGGGCAGTTCGAGGCCCCGGAGGCTTCCGGCGCCCTGTCCACCCTCCGGGGACTGGTGCCCGCCGCCGAGGTGAAGGACTACGCGGAAACCCTTGCCGCTTATACGCAGGGAATGGGTCGCTTACAGCTGAGTCTGCACGGCTACGCCCCCTGCCACAATGCCGAGACTGTCATTGCGGAAAGTGGTTACGACCCGGAAGGCGATCTGGACAACACCCCGGATTCGGTCTTCTGCGCCCATGGAGCGGGCTTTAACGTCCGGTGGGATCAGGTGAAGGACTATATGCATTTGGAAAGCGGCCTGAAGGAGGAAAAAGCCCCCCAGCTTCTGACCCGGAACCTGCACCTTGAGGACAAGGCGCTGGAAGCCATCATGGAGCGGGAGTTCGGCGCCATCCGCCGCCCCCAGTACGGGGTCAGGGCGGAGAACCGCCCGGCAACCGAGGAGGTGACCATTGCCCCGCCGAAAAACAGGTACCTGATTGTTGACGGCTACAACATTATTTTCGCCTGGGAGGAGCTGGCAGAACTGGCCCGCTCTGATCTGGACGCCGCGAGACGGCGGCTGTGCGATTTGCTGAGCAGCTACGCCGGCTACACCAAATGCCGGACGGTGGTGGTATTCGACGGCTACAAACAAAAGGGAAATCCCGGGCAAAAGCGTCAGTTTCACAACATTCAGGTGGTCTACACCAAGGAGGGCGAAACGGCGGACGCCTACATTCAGGCGCTGGCCTACGAAACCGGCGGCAGCTACGCGGTGCGGGTAGCCATCTCCGACGCGCTGGTGCAGCTGTCCAGCTTTCACAGCGGCGTACTGCGGATGTCCGCCCGGGAGCTGAAGCTGGAGGTGGAAGCGGCGAGGAAGGAAATGCAGAACCACTTTCAAAAATAATGCAAAATGCAGAATTGCGGTGTCGGTTTCGCGGACGATTGAAGTCCATTTCCTACAAAATATCCGTTGCTATTTTCGCTGTTTTTTGCTATAATGTACAGTGAAATCCCCCATTCAGGAGGCATACTTATGAGCGAAAAGATTCCCCATTCCGACAATCCGAAAATTCAGGCCAAGATTGACAAGGCCGTGCACCGGGACAGCGTAATCGACCACACCCTGCGCTGGGTGCTGCATTATATCGAGCGGTTCATCGCGGTAATGACCATCCTCGCCCTGCTGGGCTCGCTGGCGCTGGAGCTTTACCATATGGTCATGTCCGGGGCCGGATATTTCGGGAACGTGGAGACCATGCTGCATCACATTCTGACCATTGTGGTGGGTCTGGAATTTGTGCGAATGCTCATCGACACCACCCCCGCCAACATTCTGGAGGTTCTCACCGTGGCAATCACCCGTCATGTGGTGCTGAGCCATGACGACCCCTGGAGCAATGTGGCCTGCATCGCCTGCATCGCCGGGCTGTTCGCCATCCGCCGCTACTTGGTCCGCCGCAGCGAACTGAGAGAGGAAATGGTGGAAGTTGAGGATTTATAGAAAGAAGATGGGTTTTATGTGGTTCGTTCTGGCGCTGGGTTCTGCCGTATTCGCGGCGCTGACCTCGATTCTTGCCAAGGTGGGCATTGACGGGGTGAACTCCAATCTCGCCACCGCCATCCGTACCGGAGTGGTGCTGGTGATGGCCTGGGGCATGGTGTTTCTGACCGACGCCCAGGGCGGCATCGGGAGCATCAGCCGGAAAAGCTGGCTGTTTCTGATTCTGTCTGGCCTTGCCACGGGCGCCAGCTGGCTGTGCTACTACCGGGCTCTGCAAATCGGCGACGCGTCCAAGGTGGTGCCTGTGGACAAGCTCAGCGTGGTGTTCACACTGGTGCTGGCCTTTGCGTTTCTCCACGAGAAGTTTACATGGAAATCCATCGCCGGGGCGGCCCTGATCACCGCAGGCACCCTGCTGATGGTGCTGTAGAACTTATGTTAACCTTCCCCTGCGGGGGAAGGTTTTTTTCAGCGGTGCTGCCCTAATCCATTCCGGCAGTGCCCTGATGCCGATGGCCCCGGGTGTGAGCGGAGAATTCCCGGAATTGTAAACTTTTTTTGCCCCTGTTGAAATACGGAAGCGTTATGCTATAATAAAACCATACATTTTGTGGTAGGAAAGAAAGAGGTGCCCCCTTCGATGAAAAGCTCCTTCAGCCGTAATTTCTCCATGGCTGCCACTATCCTGCTGCTGACGCTGACCATTCTCGGCGCGTCCTTCCAGATTCAGATCAACAGCTTTCTGGAGGACACCACCGTTTCCCGGCTGACCCAGGATTCTCAGGTGGTCGCCAATCTGGCGGGCGCCTACGGCATGGACGGAAATCTCGCCAGCCGGGATCTGATGCTGAATCTGGACGTAGTATCCCAGATCACCAACGCCGACCTTGTGATCTGCGACAACGACGGCTACATTACCCTCTGCTCCGGCTCCCTGAACGGCTGTGCCTACGACGGCTGGCAGCTCAATCAGGATTTTCTGGATAAAGTCTACGAAAACGGCGGCTACAGCGCCACCGGCACCATCCGCAACCTCTACGACGAGGAACGCTATGTGGTGTCCGCCCCCATCGTCAGCGGCGAGCAGCGGCTGGGCATCGTCATCGTGTCCACCCCCACCGCCGGCACGAAGCAGGTTCTGAATAAAATCTCCAATATTTTTCTCACCGTATCCGTATTCGTGGTGCTTATCGCCGTGCTGGGGGTCATGGCCTTCGCCCGGCGGGAGAGTAAGCCCCTCAAGGAGCTTGCCAAGGCGGCGACGGCCTTCGGTCACGGCGAGCTGGACGCCCGGGTGAAAATCGACGAGGATTCCAGCGAGGAAATGGAGGAACTGGCCCTGGCCTTCAACAATATGGCCTCCTCCCTGCAAAAGAGCGAATATCAGCGGCAGGAATTTGTGGCCAACGTGTCCCACGAGCTGAAAACTCCCATGACCACCATTTCCGGCTATGTGGACGGCATTCTGGACGGCACCATCCCCGCGGAAAAGCGGGACCACTATCTGCGCATCGTCTCCGACGAGACAAAACGCCTGAGCCGTCTGGTGCGCAGTATGCTGGACATCTCCCAGCTCCAGAAGGAGCAGGGCATTCCCGAGGAAAAGAAGATGCACTTTGATCTGGAGGAATGCGCCGGGCAGGTGCTCATCACCTTTGAAAAGAAAATCAACGACAAGAAGCTGAACGTGGACGTAAATTTTCCGGAGCACCCGGTGTACACCATGGCAAATCAGGACTACATCACCCAGGTGATCTACAATCTGCTGGACAACGCGGTGAAGTTCTGCCCCGAGGGCGGCACTTTGGGCCTGACCATCCGGGAGGGCGGCAGCAAGGCCTATGTGTCCGTCAGCAACGACGGCGAAACCATCCCGCCGGAGGAGCTGCCGCTGGTCTTCGACCGGTTCCACAAGCTGGACAAATCCCGCTCCCAGAACCGGGACGGCTGGGGCTTGGGCCTGTATATCGTCAAGACCATCGTCTGCTGCCACGGGGAGAACATCTCCGTAAGCTCCAAAGACGGCAAGACCGAGTTCACCTTCACCATGCCGCTAGTCAATTGAGTGTGAAGTGTGGAGTTAGGAGTGTGGAGTGAAACTCCAACTTCCTGACTCCTCACTCCTCACTCCTGACTCAAATTGAGGTTTTCCTATGAGCGAACGATATCATAACTATCCCGACTGGGACGACAGCGTATACGGAAACGGGCCTACGGAACCACCGAAAAACCGGGGCGCGCTGGTGGCGCTGATGCTGATTCTGATTATTTTTCTGTGCGGCATCGTCACCATGCTGAGCCTGATGAATATTCGCCTGTTTCGGGAACTGAATACCGACAAGCGGGAGGAGGAACTGGCTATCTCCTTCACCACCGAGCCTACCGTGGAAGCGGTGGAGAAGACAGCGCCCACCCAGCCTGCCGCGCCTGCCGCCGTTTCCGCCCCCAACGCCACCATGAATTTGCAGGCGGCTCCCAAGGGCATCGACAATATTCCCGAGGGCGGTGGTATGTCTTTGCAGGATATCTACACCCTGAACATCCCCTCTGTGGTGTCCATCACCTGTCAGGGCAGCCGCAGTGCATCCTCCGGCACCGGGGTGGTGCTCTCCGCTGACGGATATATTGTGACAAACGCCCACGTGGTGGAGAATGCCCACACCTATACCGTCCAGCTCACCGACGACCGTACCTTCTCCGCAAGGCTGGTGGGCTGCGACGACATTTCCGATCTGGCGGTGCTGCGCATCGACTGCACCGACCTGACCCCCGCCCAGTTCGGCGATTCCTCTACCCTGCGGGTGGGCGACACGGTGGTAGCCATCGGCGATCCTTTGGGCGCCGCCTTCCGGGGCACCTACACCGACGGCATCGTCTCTGCCATCAACCGGGACGTGGATATGAACGGACGCACCATGACCCTGATCCAGACCAACGCCGCCCTGAATTCCGGCAACTCCGGCGGGCCGCTCATCAACTGCTACGGGCAGGTCATCGGCATCAACACCATGAAAATCGGCGCTTTTACCGACACCGCCGGTGTGGAAGGGCTGGGCTTCGCCATTCCCAGCACTCAGGTCAAGGAAATTGTCGATCAGATCATCGCGCAGGGCTACGTCTCCGGGCGGCCCACGCTGGGCATCACCGGCGAAGCCCTGTCCACCTTCTACCAGCACTACTACCGGATGCCCGCGGGGCTGTATATCACCGAGGTGGACCCGGGCAGCGACGCGGCCTCCAAGGGCATTCAGGAGGGCGATATGCTGCTCTATCTGGACGACACCCGAATCGTCAGCGCGTACGACCTGAAAACGGCAATCTACGAATATGAAGTCGGCGAAGTGGTGGAGGTCATCATCTACAGCCGGGGCCAGCAGTACCGGATGGAGCTGACCCTCGGCGAGGACGTGCCGAATTATGGATGATAGTTTTTTTGTCATTGCGAACCAGTGACCGATGTCACTGGTGTGGCAATCCGCATCCCCATAAAATGTCAGATTACTGCTATCTTCAAAGAGAACGGATTGCCGCGCCAGTGTGCGCACTGGCTCGCAATGACATAGCATAACAAAAAATCGAGGTAATATGAAATGGAACCTATTTATCAGGCAGATTTTGAAGTTTCCGAACGGGATGTGGACTGCTATGGGCGGCTCCGCCCTTCTATGATCCTGTTCTACGCCCAACAGGTGGCAGGCATGCACAGTACGGAGCTGACCGTGGGCTATGACGTGCTTGCCCGGCAGCGGATGTTCTGGGCCGTCACCCGGCATAAGGTACAGGTTTCCCGGATTCCCCGGCTGGGAGAGACCATCCACATCGAAACCTGGCCCATGCCCACCACAAGAGTGGCCTACCCCCGGTCCATGGTGGCCTACGACAAGCAGGGCAATGAGCTTTTCCGCTCCATCAGCCTGTGGGTGCTGATGGATCTGGACACCCGGAACATGATTCTGCCGGGCAAGAGCGGCATTTCCGTGGTGGGCACCCTCCGGGGCAACGAGCTCACCGTCCCCACGGGCCTGCCCGCCAAGGCGCTGCGCAGCAGCCGGGAGCGCACCGTGTGCTTCACCGACCTTGACCGGAACGGGCACATGAACAACTGCCGGTATTTGGACTGGATTGCCGATCTGCTGCCCAGCGGCTACCACGCCGGGCATGAGCTTCGGGAATTCACCGTGTGCTACTTAAGCGAAGCCCGGGAGGGCCAGACCCTGGACCTGCGGTGGGATTTCCCCGAGGAAAACTGCCTGTACATGGACGCCCACCGTACCAAAGACGAGCAGGATACCCGGGTCTTCTCCGCCCGGCTGCTGTTCGGATAACATATTGTGCTTATCGGCTTTACTCAGCAGGCAGATCATGTGTAATTGTCAGAGTTGAGAGTTGAAAGTAGAAAGTTGAAAGTTAAGGAGTCCCTACGGGACAATTGAATCATTATGTCTCGTGGTCAAAATTTGAAGGGATACCACAACTTTCAACTTTCTACTTTCAATTTTCAACTCAGTTACAGTTTGTCGTTTTGCTGGCGAAAACCAATATGCACAATATGTTATGTCAACAAAGGAAACTCCACAGCTTTGTATAAAGCTGTGGAGTTTTTTCTGCACACTGCCCAATAGCCCTTTCAAATCCACAGGTTTTCCGGCAGTGCCTGTGGAAAAAACTGTGGAAAATGTGGAAAACTGCTGTCGATAAAATATGTCGAAAATTATGGTATTATGTTATGTAAACTATTTAGGCAGTCAAACGCCCCGGATTTCTCCGGGGCGCGGTGGTTTTACATCCGCAGCAGGTTTGTAATGGTGGAACCGTATACAGCTACCAACGCGATGGTCAGGACTAGGCAGATCAGCATGAGGATAAACTGGGCGATGGCCCAATTCTTCCGGGAGCGCTTCTCCGGGGAGCTGCTGACCGCCCAGACGATAAGGCAGATGAAGCCGACGATAGGAATTGCCGTGAGGATCAGGGTCCCAACCCAGGCGCCTACGGACATATCTGCGGTATTTTTGCTTCTGGCAGGAACGTATTCGGGATCCATGTTATAAGTATTTTCCATATTGCTTTCCCCTCTCATTCTTTTTAGGATAGCATCAGTTTAACAGGGGTAGAAGGACTTGTCAATATAAATATTAACAAAATATGAATTACTTCCCGCTCCATTCTTCTATTTCTTTCCATAGGATGATTATACAAAAGAATAATTGAAAAAGTCAACCTGTTCAAGAGCGCAAAAACAAGGCGGGTCGCAATGACCCGCCCTGTTGCTATTTGAATCCGTGTCGGCGGAGTCATGACTCCGCCCTACGAACTCAGGTAACGATACCGAGCAGTGCCCAATGGTGTTGGTCAACCACCCAGCCGAAGTCTCGCCATTGGCTGGCGGTCCTACCGCCTTACTTCACATTCGAAGTAGAACGCAGGGTAACGTCGTGGGCGCCGCCCTCGACGATGGACACGGAAGATACCAGCGTCAGCTTGGCATCCCGCTGGAGGTCGGGGATGTTGGTCACGCCCACGTTGCACATGGTGGATTTCACCTTGTACAGGGAAGCCTCCACATTGTCATGCAGAGAACCGGCATAGGTGACGTAGGAGTCCACGCCTTCCTCAAAGCTCAGCTTGGCGGAGCCGCCCAGATCGTAGCGCTGCCAGTTCCGGGCACGGTTGGAGCCTTCGCCCCAGTACTCCTTCATATATGCGCCGTTCACCATGACCTTATTGGTGGGGGACTCGTCGAACCGGGCAAAGTACCGGCCCAGCATCAGGAAGTCCGCACCCATGGCAAGAGCCAGGGTCATGTGGTAGTCGTGGACAATGCCGCCGTCGGAGCAGATGGGCACATAGATTCCGGTCTCCTTGAAGTATTCGTCCCGGGCCGCGGCAACCTCGATGAGAGCGGTAGCCTGACCTCTGCCAATGCCCTTGGTCTCCCGGGTGATGCAGATGGAGCCGCCGCCGATGCCCACCTTCACAAAGTCCGCGCCGGCCTTGGCAAGGAACAGGAAGCCGTCCCGGTCAACCACATTGCCCGCGCCGATCTTCACGGTGTCGCCGTAGTTTTCCCGCACCCATTTGATGGTCTTTTCCTGCCAGCAGGTATAGCCCTCAGAGGAGTCGATGACCAGCACGTCGGCGCCGGCGTTCAGCAGGGCTGGAATGCGCTGGGCGTAGTCCCGGGTGTTGATGCCCGCGCCCACGAGATACCGCTTCTTGTCGTCCAGCAGCTCCAAGGGATTTTCCTTGTGGGAGGAGTAGTCCTTGCGGAAGACGAAGTACATAAGGTGGTCATTTTCGTCCACGATGGGCAGGCTGTTCAGCTTGTGGGCCCAGATGATGTCGTTGGCCTCCTTCAGGGTGGTCTCCTTGGGAGCGGTGACCAGCTTTTCCCGGGGAGTCATGAAGTCGCTGACCTTGTCGGAAGGCTCCATCCGGGAAACACGGTAGTCCCGGCTGGTGACGATGCCCAGCAGTTTTCCGTTGGCGGTGCCGTCCTCGGTAATAGCCACGGTGGAGAAGCCGTTCTTGGCCTTCAGGGCCAGCACGTCCGCCAGCGTGGCGTCGGGGGTCAGGTTGGAGGCGGAGGTGACGAAACCGGCCTTGTAGCCCTTGACCTTTGCCACCATGGCGGCCTGATTCTCAATGGACTGGGAACCGAAAATGAAGCTGATGCCGCCTTCCTTCGCCAGCGCGATTGCCAGCGTGTCATTGGACACGGACTGCATGACGGCGGAGGTCAGGGGCACGTTCAGGCTGAGGGCGGGCTCTTCCACGCCCTTGCGGTACTTGACCAGAGGAGTCTTGAGGCTGACCCGGTCAGGGATACAGTCCTCGGAGGTATAGCCGGGGATGAGCAGGTACTCGCTGAAGGTGTGGCTGGGTTCCGGATAGTAATAAGCCATGGGGGTTCCTCCTGTTTTATTTATATATCATAATTAGATTTTACGGTTATCAAAAACTGTGGGGAGAAGAAATTGACAATTGATCACAGCGTCTTTCCGTCTCCCGCGTCCAGCACCTCGGTGACTTCCTTACCCTTGGAGCTGAGCTTGTGGAAGTTGCCCAAGATTTCGCTGACCGGGTTCACAATGGCGAAGGTGTTTGGGTAGCGCCGGATGATCCGGTTCACCGCGGCAATCTGGGTCTTGTTCACCACGCACAGCAGCACGCTGGTTTCCCGCCCGGAGTACATGCCCTTGCCGGGAATCAGGGTGGTGGTGTGGTGGATGTCCCGGATGATGTCCCGAGAAATTTCGTCGGGGTAATCGGTGATGATATCAAAGGCAATGGCGGACCGGCCGGACTTCATCAGCCGCTCCCCCACATTGGTTGACATAAAACTGTAGAGGATGCACAGGATTACCGGCTCCATCTGGTGCCCGTAGACGAAGTAGCTGGACACGGCTACCACCGCGTTCAGCACGAAGGAAATACCCAGCACACTTTTCTCCGGGGCGTACTTATGTACGATGGCGGAGACAAAATCCATGCCGCCGGTATAGGCGCTGGCCTTCACCAGAATGGAATAGACATACCCCTGAATGACGCCTGCCACCAACGGCCCCAGAATTTTGCTGGTGCCGTTTTCCGTCACATAGGCGTAGGGACTGAGGTCAACGTGATCCAGCAATAAAAGGCCCAGAGAGAAGGTCACCACATACACCATGCTCCGCAGGGCAATGGGCTTGCTGACCTTGATATAGCAAAGCAGTGCCAGAGGCACATTCACAACCAGACTCAGGTAGCCCACGCTGATATGGGTCACATACTGGATCATGGTGCAGATGCCGTTGATGCCGGCGGGAGCAAACTGGTTGGGGAAGACAAACAATTCATAGTTCACGGAGGCAATCATCGCCACCGCGGCGATGACAAGATAGGTCCATGCTTTTTTCAATGTACGCATATGTAATAAGTGTGGAGTGTGGAGAGTGGGGAGTAGAGTTTATGATTTCGCAGGGTACTTGATACTAGATTTTAACATAGCTTATTTACCCGGTCAAGGCGCAAAGTGACGAAAAAAAAGACGACTTTTCCCGGCTTTGTGGGGGGTATGTCCACCCGTCCGTGAACGAAATACGTTTGTCCGCAGACAACTTACCCAAACCGACGGCAATCGTTCCGATCTTCCCTTAATTTTCCCTAAAAATCCCTTGTGTTTTCTGTTGAAATGTGATAAAATTTAGGGTGAAAGATTATGTCCGGAAAGGGCCCGCCGGCCCGCTTTCCGGGATTGACAAATGCACGGAAAGGAGCCGGATTATGTATTCATCCGCCTATGTCTGGGCGAAGGTCCTGAGCTACATTGAGGAGCGTCTGGGCGCCGTGACCATCTCCGCCTGGTTTGACGACGCGGAGGTCGTGGAGCTGAACGAAACCAATCTGATTCTCTATTCTCCCTCGGATTTCCGCCGGGAGATCATCCGCCGCCGGTGCACCGACCTGATTCAGGACGCCCTGAAGGAGATTTTCAACTCCGACGCAAAGCTTCTGGTCTTCGGCGACGAGGAGCTGAACGCCCGGAAGGCCAAGGGCAAAAATCCCACCGCCATGGACTTTAATCCCCAATTCACCTTCGATAATTTCGTGGTTGGCCCCAGTAACCGCTTCGCCCACTCCGCCGCCATTGCCGTCACCAAAACCCCGGGGCAGGTATATAACCCCCTGTTCATCTACGGCCCTCCCGGCGTGGGCAAGACCCACCTGCTCTACGCCATCGCCAACGGCATCCGCAAGGAAAATCCCAACGCCAATATTGTCTACATCAAGGGCGACCAGTTCACCAACGAGCTGATCGACGCCATTAAAAACGGTAAAAATATCGAATTCCGCAGCAAATACCGGGAAGCAGACCTGTTTCTCGTGGATGATATTCAGTTTATCGCCGGCAAGGAATCCACCCAGGAGGAATTTTTCCATACCTTTAACAAGCTCTACGAGGAGCACAAGCAGATCGTCCTGACATCCGACCGGAAGCCCGACGATATGCTGACTCTGGAGGAGCGTCTGCGCAGCCGCTTTCTCTGGGGCCTCACCGCCGACATCAACCCCCCGGACTACGAGACCCGCATGGCAATTCTCAAAAACAAGGCGAAACAGCTGGGACTGGAGCTTCCCGACGACGTGTGCAACTACATCGCCGTGAACATCACCAGCAACGTCCGGCAGATTGAGGGCACCGTGAAGAAAATTCTGGCCTACCGGGATCTGAACAACATGCCCCTGGATCTGCCCAACATCTCCCGGGCCATTGACGATATGTTCAAGAGCGAGGGCAACGCCCTGCCCACCCCCAATCTGATTATCACCCAGGTGAGCAAATTCTACAACGTGGACGAATCCGTACTCCGGGGCACCCAGAAGAACAAGGGCACCGCCGAGGCCCGGCAGATGGCCATGTACCTGATCCGCAAGCTGACCAACCTGAGCCTGCCGGACATCGGCAAGGAATTTGGCCGGGACCACTCCACCGTATTGTACGCCATCCGTAAGGTCGAAGTCGCGCTGAAAAACGGCGACAGCACGGTACAGAATAACGTCCGGGACATTACGGCCAACATCAACTCCTGCCTGTAGCGGCGAGTCGCCGCTGACAATGCGTTACGAACTCGGGCAATTGTCGAACAACCTTTTGGCCCCTCGACAGGTTCTGCTCAGCTAAATTCCGATTTTCCACTTTACTGGGCGCTTCCGGTCGAGCATGCCCAATGGTGTAACGATTATCACCAGTGTCCATAACGCATTGGCCGGCCGCCCTGCGGCCTTTCCACAGCCCCTGTGGAATGTGGAATTTTTACCTGTGGAAAACTTGGCCGCGAAATTTCCTCCACAACTGGCTGTGGACGGCTGTGGAAAAATAAACATGGGGCTGTGGAAAAAAAGTGGTTGCGGCTCTAGAGTAAATGCCACTTTTCCACATAAGTTTCTACTAATACTGTTAATACTACCCAAACTTATAAAAGATAATATATCTTTGTTATCTTTTCAAAGAAAGGATGAACGCTATGCGCTTTACCTGTGAAAAAAATATGCTGGTAACAGGCCTGAATATCGCGGGACGCACTGTGGCTCAAAAGAGCAGCCTGTCTGTCATCGAGGGTATTCTATGTAAGGCCGAGGTGGGCCTGAGCCTGACGGGCTATAACATGGAGACCGCCATTACCTATGACATTGAGGCCGAAGTGTCTGACCCCGGCGAGTGCATTCTGCCTGCCAGACTCTTTGGCGACATTATCCGCAGGCTGCCTGAGGGGCCTGTCACCGTGGTGGTGGGCGAGGATTACAAGGTTTCCATCCGGGCGGGCTATGCTTCCTTTACCATTTCCGCCGAGTCTGCCGAGGATTACCCGGAGTTGCCGGATGTGAACAGCGGACGGCCTGTGGCGATTCCTCAGTGCCAGCTGAAGGAGCTGATTTCCGGTACCATTTTTGCCGTGTCGGAAAATCAGGGCCGGCCCATCCACACCGGCGTCAAGTTTGAAGTGACCAACGATTCCATTACCACCATTGCCGTGGACGGCTTCCGGCTGGCCCGGCGTACCTACCATCCGGAAGAGGGCACCGGACGGGAGATGAATTTCGTGGTACCCTCGCCGGGACTGAAAGAAGTGGAGAAGATCGTCACGGACATCGAGGAAAACGCCCTGTTTACCTTGGGCCCCAAGCATATTCTGTTCCAGATCGGCAAGGCCACGCTGGTTTGCCGTCTGCTGGAAGGGGAATTTCTGGACTGGCGGCGGGTGGTGCCCACAAACTGCCCCATCAAGCTGATCGCCAGCGTCAGCGACCTGGCTTCTTCCGTGGAGCGGGTAGGCCTGATCGTGTCCGAAAAGTACAAAAGCCCCGTGCGCTGCGTGTTCGGCAACAATGAGCTTCTGATGCGCACCAACACCACCATCGGCGCGGCGGAGGACAAGTGCGCCTTTGCCGGCGACGGCAGGGAGCTGGAAATTGGCTTCAATGTGCGCTACCTTGCCGACGCTCTGCGGGTGATTCCCAGCGAGGAAGTCACGCTGGAGCTGACCAACGGGTTAAGCCCCATCGTTCTGACCCCCGCCGATGACAAACACGATTTTGCCTACATGGTGCTGCCCGTCCGCATTAAGAACGGATAAGGCGGCAGTGCCGCCGGACAATACGTGCTCAGGCTCTGTGTATTTGTTACACCATTGGGCTTTGCTCGGTATCGTTGCCTTTTCAAATTAAGAGGTTTATTATGAAAGTAGTAGTCAAAAAGAAGGACAATTCCATTCCGCTGGAAATCACCACGGAATTTATCAAATTGCAGGACGCCATGAAGTATGCAAACGTTGTGTATTCCGGCGGCGAGGCCAAGGTGCTGATTCAGGAAGGGCAGGTGCAGGTGAACGGGGAAGCGTGCACCATGCGGGGCAGGAAGCTGCGCCCCGGCGACACCTTCACATTCGATGGCTCAGTCTACGCCATCACGGAAAAGCCATGAGGCTGAATTCCTTACAGCTGCGCTGTTTCCGCAATTACGAACAGGCGGAGTTGGAATTTGCCCCCGGGGTGAATCTCATCGTGGGCGACAACGCCCAGGGGAAAACCAATCTGCTGGAAGCCATCGCCTATCTGGGCGCGGGAAAGAGCTTCCGTGCCCAGAAAACCGCGGAGCTGATCCGCTTCGGCGCGGATTTTGGGGAAATTGCGGGGTCTGTTTTCTCTCAGGAACGGGAACAATCTCTTCGGTTCCTTCTCTTTCCCGGCAGCCGTCCCCGGCAGATTTTCCGCAACGGGGCGAAAAAGAAGGCGGTTTCCGACATCGCCGGGGTGCTGCCCACGGTGCTGTTCTGCCCCGAAGACCTGATGATCTTGAAAATGGGCGCGTCCCAGCGGCGAAGGTTCGGAGATTCCGGGTTATGTCAACTACGCCCCAACTATGACGCGGCCCTGACGGAGTATCACCGCATCCTCGATCAGAAGAGCCGAATTCTCAAGGATCATTTTGAAAATCCGGCAATTTTAGAGATTCTGCCGGAATTCAATACCCGATTGTGTCAGGTGGGCGCATTGCTCATCTCCTATCGGGCGAGGTACTATGACGCTCTTGGCAAAGCGGCGGCGGTTTACCATAATCAGTTTTCCGGCGGCGCGGAAGAATTCAAATTGGAATACAAAACGGTATCCACGGTCACAGACCCATTTGCCCCGGTGTCCGTCCTCACGGACAACCTGCTGGAACACCAGCAGCGCCATCATAGGGCGGAGCTGGAAACGGGCCAGTGCCTGACCGGCCCCCACAAGGACGACTTTAGCGTCACCCTGTCCGGCATTGACCTGAAGGCCTATGGCTCGCAGGGCCAGACCCGCACTGCCGCCATCAGCCTGAAGCTGGCCCAGCGGGAGCTGATGGGCCGGGAATGGGGCGAGGAACCGGTACTGCTTCTGGATGATGTTCTCTCGGAATTAGACCCGGGCCGGCAGGACTTTGTGCTCAACCAGATTTCCTCGGGACAGGTGTTTATCACCTGCTGCGAGGAAGGAAGGTTTACGAAATTAGGAAAAACTATTGAGATAAAAAACGGAAACGTTATTTAGTTAGGAGTGAGGAGTTAGGAGTGAGGAATTAAATGTGTGAAGTTATGGTATCTGCTTCGCGGATTTTCAATCATCGCCGAAGGCGATGCCATAACTCCAAACTCCACACTTCACACTCCATATTGGAGGATTTTATGTCTGACGAAACGAAAGTAACACAGGAATACGGCGGCTCTCAGATTCAGGTGCTGGAAGGGCTGGAAGCGGTGCGCAAGCGGCCCGGTATGTATATCGGCTCTACGTCCAGTTCGGGCCTTCACCATCTGGTCTATGAGATCGTGGACAACGCCATTGATGAAGCCCTGGCGGGCTACTGCAAGCACATTACCGTCACCATCAACCCCGGCAACTCCATTACCGTCACCGACGACGGCCGCGGCATCCCCGTGGACATCCAGCCCCAGACCGGACGGCCCGCGCTGGAAGTGGTGTACACGGTGCTTCACGCCGGCGGCAAATTCGGCGGCGGCGGTTATAAGGTTTCCGGCGGCCTGCACGGCGTGGGCGCGTCGGTTGTCAACGCGCTCAGCGAGTGGCTGCGGGTACGGGTG
>JAXEXE010000176.1:0-4781 GCA_034113565.1 Faecousia sp. | reverse complement strand
AGAACCAGAACGCCTATGATGAATATACCGTCCTCGACACCGTCATCATGGGCAACCAGCACCTGTACGACGTGATGAAGGAGAAGGACGCCATCTACGAAAAGCCGGATTTCTCCGATGAGGACGGTCTGCGGGCTGCCGATCTGGAAGCGGAGTTCGCGGAACTGGGCGGCTGGGAGGCAGAGTCCGACGCAAGCCGTCTTCTCCAGGGTCTCGGTATCGGCACGGAGCTGCACTACGACATGATGGCGGACACCGACCCCAGACTGAAGGTGAAGGTGCTGCTTGCCCAGGCCCTGTTTGGCAACCCCGACATCATTATGCTGGACGAGCCTACCAACAACCTGGATATCGAAGCCATCAACTGGCTGGAGGACTTCCTGCTGGACTTCCCCGGCATGGTCATCGCGGTTTCCCACGACCGTCACTTCCTGAACACTGTCTGCACCCACACCGTGGATATCGACTACGGCAAGATCAAGATGTATGTGGGTAACTACGACTTCTGGTACGAGTCGAGCCAGATGGTGCAGGCCATGCTGCGCAACAAGAACAAGAAGAATCAGGAGAAGATTGAGGAACTCCAGCTGTTCATTCAGCGTTTCTCCGCCAACAAAAGTAAGGCCAAGCAGGCAACCGCCCGCCGGAAGCTCTTGGACAAGCTGACCGTAGAGGAAATGCCCTGCTCCACCCGCCGCTATCCCTTCGTGGGCTTCCAGCCGGAGCGGGAGCTGGGTAAGGACGTGCTCACCGTCAAGGACGTGTCCCTGACCGTGGACGGCGTGAAGCTGCTGGACAAGGTCTACTTCTCCGTGAACCGCACCGACAAGATTGCCTTTGTGGGTGAAAACGAGCTGGCTCAGACCGCCCTGTTCAAGATCCTCATGGGCGAAATCGAGCCGGACGAGGGCAGCGTCAAGTGGGGCGTGTCCACCATTCGCTCTTACCTTCCCAAGGACAACACCCCCTACTTTGAGGGCAACGCCATGGAATTGGTGGACTGGCTGCGCCAGTATTCCGCCAAGAAGGACGATGTGTACCTCCGGGGCTTCCTCGGAAGAATGCTGTTCAGCAACGAAGATGTCTTTAAGCCCGTGAACGTCCTGTCCGGCGGTGAGAAGGTCCGCTGTATGCTGAGCAAGATGATGCTGTCCGGCGCCAACGTGGTGCTGCTGGACCAGCCTACCAACCATCTGGATATGGAGTCCATTCAGGCAGTGAACAAGGGCCTGGAAGCCTTCCCCGGCGTGGTGCTGCTTGCCTCCCACGACCACGAAATGCTGACCTCCACCTGTAACCGGGTCATTGCCTTCCAGCCCGACGGCACCATCATCGACAAGTACGGCACCTATGACGATTACCTCGCGTGGATGGCGGAAAATAAGGAGAAGGCATAATCATGGAAAAAATACTTGACATTATCACGGCGAAAATGCAGCAGGCCTTTGCCGATGCCGGGTATGACGCCGCTTACGGACGGGTGACGGTTTCCAACCGGCCCGACCTGTGCGAGTACCAGTGCAACGGCGCGCTGTCCGCCGCCAAGCAGTATCATTGCGCTCCCATCAAAATCGCTCAGGCGGTGGTGGAGAAGCTGAACGCGGAGGACTATTCTCTGGTGGAGGCTGTCATGCCCGGCTTCATTAATCTGAAGCTGTCTGACCACTTTTTGCAGGCATACTTGGAAGAAATGCGCACCGCCGAGGACTTCGGCATCCCCAAGGAGGGCGCGGGGAAAACCATCGTGGTGGACTACGGCGGCCCCAACGTTGCCAAGCCCCTGCACATCGGCCACCTGCGCTCCGCCATCATCGGCGAGAGCCTGAAGCGGCTGTACAAGTTCTTCGGTTACAACACCATCGGCGACATCCATCTGGGGGACTGGGGCTTGCAGATGGGCCTGATTATCGCGGAATTGCAGGAGCGTCAGCCTGACCTTCCCTATTTTGACCCGGATTTCACTGGCGAGTACCCCACTGAGCCGCCCTTCACCATCTCCGAGTTAGAGGAAATTTACCCAGCCGCTTCCGCCAAGAAAAAAATCGATGAGGAATTCGCCGAAAAGGCCCACACCGCCACCTTCGAATTACAGCATGGCCGCCGGGGCTACCGGGCCATCTGGCAGCACATCATGAAGCTGTCCGTGGCGGATATGACCCGGATTTACAATTCACTGGACGTGCATTTCGAGTCCTGGCTGGGCGAAAGCGACGCTGACCCCTTCATTCCTGACATGGTCGCCGATTTCAAGGCCAGAGGTCTGGCAGTGGAGAGCGAGGGAGCCTGGGTGATTCCCGTTGCCGAGGATACCGACAAGAAAGAGGTTCCCCCCTGCATTCTGGTAAAGTCCGACGGCTCCGCCATTTACGCCACCACCGATCTTGCCACCATGGTTCAGAGAATGCGGGATTTCCACCCCGACAAAATTCTCTACGTCACCGACAAGCGGCAGGCCCTGCACTTTGAGCAGGTGTTCCGGGCCGCCAGAAAGGGCGGCATCATTCCGGAGAACGTGGAGCTGGAGCATCTGGGCTTCGGCACCATGAACGGCAAGGACGGCAAGCCCTTCAAGACCCGGGACGGCGGCGTCATGCGCTTAGAGCAGCTGATTGCGGAAATGACCGAATTCGTCCGCGCCAAGGTCGTGGAGAACAAGATTGTGGAGGACGCCGCTGTGGAGGAGACCACCGCGAAAATTGCCCTTGCCGCTCTGAAATACGGTGATCTGAGCAACCAGCCCACCAAGGACTATGTGTTTGATATGGATCGGTTCGCCGCCTTCGAGGGCAACACCGGCCCCTATATTCTGTACACCATCGTCCGCATCAAGTCTATTCTCAGCCGTTACGGTGCGTGGGAGAATCTGCCCATTCAGGCTCCCGCCAATCCCTATGCCAAGGATCTGATGCTGGCTATCACCAAGTTCGGCCCCGCACTGGAAAGCGCCCTGCATTCCTCCGCGCCGAACCTGATTTGCGCCTATATCTACGAGCTGGCGGGCTGCGTCAACAAGTTCTACCACGAGACCCCCATCCTCAAGGAGGAGGACGAAACCGTCAAGGCGGGCCACATTGCCCTGATTGGCATTGCGAAAAACGTGCTGGAAACCAGCATCGGTCTTCTGGGCTTCTCCGCGCCGGAAAAAATGTAGGCCGTAGGTTTGATTTGCTATATTGTGCTTTAGCCGATTAACCAGAATGTCATTGCGAGCCAGTGCGCTTAAGTGGCGTGGCAATCCGTTCCCCTTAAAATGTCCCGGTTTTGCACCTGTTACCAAGGAGAAAACGGATTGCCACGTCGCTTCGCTCCTCGCAATGACACCTAAATCAACAATGTTCTCCTTTACCCAAGTAACAGAGAACTGCACATAGCAACGTCCCCGTTTGCGTCAGGCAAACGGGGACGAACTATTTACTTACCGGGATTAAAGGAATCCTTCAGGCTGACGGAACGGTTGAACACCAGATGCTCAGGGGACGAGTCCTTGCTGTCGGGGCAGAAGTAGCCCAGCCGCATGAACTGGTAGCTCATAGGCGCCTTGGCATCCTTCAAGGAGGCCTCCACCTTGCAGCCGGTGAGCACTTCCAGAGAATGGGGGTTCAGGCAGGCAAGGAAATCCTTACCGGCGGCGTCGGGATCGGGATCGTCAAAGAGGTTGTCGTACTGCCGCACCTCGGCATCCACGGCGGTGGCGGCGTCCACCCAGTGAATGGTCGCGCCCTTGACCTTCCGACCGTCGGCGGGGTCGCCGCCCCGGGACTCGGGATCGTAGGTCGCCAGCACCTCGGTGACGTTGCCGTTTTCGTCTGTGACACAGCCGGTGCACTTGATGAGGTAGGCGCCCTTCAGGCGGCAATCGGGGCCGTCGGGGTACAGCCGCTTGTACTTGGGGATAGGCTCCGGCAGGAAGTCGTCGGCCTCAATCCACAGATTCCGGGAGAAGGTGACCTCCCGGGTGCCGTCCTCGGGCCGGTTGGGGTTATTCTCCACGGTGACGGTCTCGGACTGACCCTCAGGGTAGTTGGTGATGGTCAGCTTCACGGGCTTCAGCACCGCCATGACCCGCTGGGCCGTCTCATTCAGGTCTTCCCGCAGGCAGAACTCCAGAAACGCGTAGGGGATGGTGTTGGGGCTTTTTGCCACGCCCACCCGCTCGCAGAAGTTGAGGATGGACTTGGGGGTATAGCCCCGGCGGCGCAGGCCGCACAGGGTGGGCATCCGGGGGTCGTCCCAGCCGGAGACGTAGCCGTTTTCCACCAGCGCCCGGAGCTTGCGCTTAGACAGCACCGTGTGGTCAATGCCCAGCCGGGCAAACTCGATCTGCCGGGGATGATGGGGCACGGACACATGCTCTACCACCCAGTTGTACAGGGGCCGGTGGTTCTCAAATTCCAGAGAGCACAGGGAGTGGGTAATGCCCTCCAGCGCGTCCTGAATGGGGTGGGCAAAGTCGTACATGGGGTAGATGCACCATTTGTCCCCCTGACGGTGGTGGTGCATATGGCGGATGCGGTAGATCACCGGGTCGCGCATATTGAAGTTGCCGGAGGCCAGATCGATCTTGGCCCGCAGGGTGTAGCGGTTGTCCTCAAATTCCCCGGCCCGCATCCGGGCGAACAGGTCCAGATTTTCCTCGATGGGCCGGTCCCGGTAGGGGGAAATCGCGGGGGTGTTCAGGTCGCCCCGGTACTCCTTGAACTGCTCGGGGGTCAGCTCGCAGACGTAGGCCAGACCCTTCTGAATCAGCTCCACGGCGTACTCGTAGTCCTTCTCAAAGTAGT
>JAXEXE010000175.1:0-31116 GCA_034113565.1 Faecousia sp. | reverse complement strand
TGGGCGCTGCCGCCCAGTTGGGCGTGTTTGCCGCTTTCTTCGGCGCTACCCTGCTGGGCTTCACCGGCGCGGAAGCCGCCTCCATCGGCATCATCGGCGGCGCGGACGGCCCCACCGCAATCTTCCTGACCACCCGTCTGGCTCCCCACCTGCTGGGCGCCATCGCTGTGGCCGCTTACTCCTACATGGCCCTGATTCCTCTGATTCAGCCCCCCATCATGAACCTGCTGACCAGCCCTGAGAGCCGGAAGATCAAGATGGTTCAGACCCGGAACGTTTCCAAGACCGAGAAGATTATTTTCCCGATTCTTGTAACCATGTTCGTGGCTCTGCTGCTGCCGGATACCGCTCCTCTGATCGGCTGCCTGATGCTGGGTAACCTGTTCAAGGAGACCGGCGTCACCGACCGCCTGTCCGACACCGTGCAGAACGCCCTCATGAACATCGTCACCATTCTGCTGTCCACCGCCGTGGGCGCTACCATGGTCGGCTCCACCTTCCTGACTGCCAACACCCTGAAGATCGTTGTTCTGGGCGTTGTGGCCTTCGGCATCTCCACCGCCGGCGGCCTGCTGGGCGGCAACGTGATGTGTAAGCTCACCGGCAAGAAGGTCAACCCCCTGATCGGCTCCGCCGGCGTGTCCGCGGTGCCCATGGCAGCCCGTGTTTCCAACGTTCAGGGCCAGAAGGCCAACCCCTCCAACTTCCTGCTGATGCACGCCATGGGCCCCAACGTGGCCGGCGTGATCGGTTCCGCCATCGCCGCCGGCTTCCTGCTGAGCGTCTTTGGCTAAGAGGAAGCAGAATACCCGCTTTACTAAGACGACAAAATACAGGAAACGGCGTGACCTCGGTCACGCCGTTTCCTGTATTATACTGGAAAAAAATACGATCTTTAACAGAATATCACAATAAAAACTCGATAATCGTTCTCTTAACGTCCTCCGGCAGTATGTGCATATGCCCGCTCCCTTTCAGCTCGATGGTCTGGCAGTTTGCAAGGATTTGCCTTGCCCGGGGCAATACACGGCTGGCCGGGAACATGCAGTCCCTGTCACCGGCGATGACCAGCGACGGGGCGTGGAAACCGGCCATGCGCTTAGCGTCAACATTGCTGGGCATCCCGACCTTTGTTTTCACATTTTCGAAGCTGTCCCGCAGGATATCCAAAGTATCTTCATCAATGACCTCCCGGTGCAGCGCCATGAATAAGGCGGTTTTGATCAGATACTTTTCCTGCTTTGTGATTCTGTATTGTATCAGGGGAAGCATCATTTTCGCGGAGGAAACAGGGATGGCGTTGTTAATTCCGGACGGAACAATCAGAACAGCCTTTTCAACTTTATTCGGCGCATAACACATCAGCTTTGCCAGAATGCCCCCGCCAAAGGAGCCGCCAAAGCAGAGCATTTTCTCAAACCCAAGCCCATCAATCACTTCGCTTGCCCATTTTCCGTAATCATAGCCTCTGGGGGAAATGTCGGTTTCCGCGCTTTTTCCCGGATGCCCAACAGTATCGACGGCGTATACGTGAAAATCATCCAGCAAAAAACGACATATGAGAAGATTGTATGCGGTGGTGCTGTTGCCGCCGTGAAATACCAGAAGCGGCTTCCCGCTTTTGCAGCCTGTCTCGATCAGGTGTGTTCTTCCAAAGGAAGTGTTTACATAAATATCCGAAAACGGCATATTCAGTTTCTCAAGCTGCTTGTCGTATAAAGCCAGCGATTCGATTCTGCATTTATCGGAATGGTATACTGCCATGGGATAAATCCTCCTGCATATGCTTTTTATGGATTACATGGGACAACTGCCTGAAGGTGTGGTATTGCCGCTTCGCTTGGCAGAAAGGAGGTGCAATGCCCCTTTCTCATAAGCAGTGTCCCTGTAAGAATTCATTAATCAGCCGGTTGACTTCCTCCGGCACGTCGGTATTGGAGTTGTGCCCCGCACCCTTGAGCCAGACCAGCGGCAGACCGTCTTCCTTCGCCCAGCGGCGGTTGTAGCGTTTTCCGGACCCGGCGGCGTCCTTTTCGCCGCAGAGGAGCAGGGCGGGGCAGTCGATTTTGTATTCCGGTCGGGCCTGCACAGCCTCCGCCAGAATTCGGAATCCATGGACGGTTAAATCCAGATAATCCGCCCGGTCATAGACGGCCCAGGTCTTTTCCATCAGTTCCCGACCGTAGGGGGTCCGCGAGGTGCCCATAACGCCCAATTTCAGCAGCAGCTTCCATGGAATCAGCTCGTACATCCAGCGGGTATCTTTCAGAAGCGCCAGCTCCCAGCCGGAAAAATACTTCCGGCTTAGGGAAGCGGAATCAATGGACACAAAGCCGGATACCGTTCCGGGATACAGATTGAGATAGCTTTGTCCGATATAGCCGCCGAGGGACTGACCGATCAGCACGCAGCTGCCCACACCCTCGGCCGTCAGAATTTCATGCAGATACCGGGCCATATCCTCCAGCGAGAAATCCAGCGCGAAGGGCCGGGAAGCGGCGTGGGCCGGGGCGTCCCAGACAAGGCGATTGTATTCCGGGAAAGCGGGAACCTGTCGATCGAATAAATGGTGGTCAGCGGTCAGTCCCGGAAGGAATACCAGCCAGGGCTTGTCGGAATTCCCCGGTGTGACCCAGTAGTGGATATTGCCAGATGGGGTCTGATGGATTTTTTCCTGTGTGCTCATGAAATGCCTCCACGAAGAAGATTCGCAGGGGGCGCCGAGGATGCCGCCACCTACGGGAATCATAGCATGCAGCCGCGAAATGTCAAGGCGGGCCTGAAAAATGGACACATAGGCCTCGAAAACCAGCGCATTGACGCGAGCCATCTGTTAAACTGCCCAAAAAGGCACGGGGAAGATTGTGGAAACTGCGGAACTTTCGGATTCTTCGAAAATAGGGGTTGATTTCTTGCGAAAACTGCGCTAAACTCAAGTCATGGAAACATTGGAATCGTTTCCAATATTACATTCCGGTACACCCGGACAATACTATTAGGAGGAAACATAATGAAAAAGCTGATTGCTATGCTGCTGGCTCTGGTTATGGTTCTGGGCCTGGCTGCCTGCGGCGGTTCTTCCGCTCCCGCTGCCACTGAGGCTCCCGCCGCTCCCGCCACCGAGGCAGCACCCGCTACCGAGGCCGCTGCCCCCGCCGCTGAGGGCCGCGTCTACTACCTGAACTTCAAGCCCGAGGCTGACGGCACCATGCAGGAGCTGGCGAAGCTCTACACCGAGACCACCGGCATCCCCGTCAAGGTTGTTACCGCTGCTTCCGGCACCTATTCCGACACCCTGACCGCTGAGATGGCGAAGTCCGAGGCTCCCACCATCTTCAACATCGGCAATCTGTCCGGCCTGGCCGACTGGGACGAGTACGCTCTGGATCTGACCGGCACCGCTGTTGCCGGTGAGCAGACCACCGATGAGTTTAACCTCTACAACGACGCCGGCGAGCTGAAGGCCATCGGCAACTGCTTCGAGTCCTACGGCATCATTGTCAACAAGGCTCTGCTGGAGAAGGCTGGCCACTCCATCGACGAGATCACCAACTTTGAGACCCTGAAGGCTGTGGCTGACGACATCCATGCCAACGCCGCTACTCTGGGCTTCGACGCGTTCTCCGCTCCCGGCCTGGACGGCTCCTCTTCCTGGCGTTTCTCCGGCCACCTGGCCAATATGCCCCTGTTCTACGAGTTCCGGGATGACGGCATCACCGAGCAGCCCGCTACCATCAAGGGCACCTACATGGACAACTTCCGCAACATTTGGGACCTGTACATCACCGACACCGCTGCTGACGCCAAGACTCTGATGTCCGGCACCGGCGACGAGAGCAAGGCTCAGTTCACCGAGGGCAAGGCTGCCTTCTATCAGAACGGTACTTGGGAGTTCGCTTCCCTGAACGAGGCCGGTATGACCGATATCTGCATGATCCCCATCTACTGCGGTGTTGCCGGCGAAGAGAAGGCTGGCCTGTGCTCCGGCACTGAGAACTGCTGGGCTGTGAACAGTCAGGTTTCCGAGGCCGATCAGAAGGCTTCCCTGGACTTCCTGTACTGGCTGGTTACCGATGAGGTCGCCGCTCAGAAGATGGTCGACACTCTGGGTGCTCTGCCCTTCAAGTCCGCTCCCGCTTCTTCCAACACCTTCCTGGCCAACGGCAACGACCTGCTGGCGCAGGGCAACTACAACGTCTCCTGGGCCTTCAACCACACTCCCAACGTTGATTCTTGGAGAGCTACCGTTGTGACCGCTCTAGCTGCTTACTCCGCTGCTCCCTCCGATGCTACCTGGGCTGACGTTGTTTCCGCCTTCGTGGATGGCTGGGCTGCTGAGTACAACACTGTCAACGGCTAATTTCAGATATTCCTGAAGAATCCAACCGAAAGGGGCGGGCGATGCCCGTCCCTTTCTTCCATCCCCATGCAGGGCGGGGGGTCTGCGCCCGGTAGGAAAAGCGGGTTCAGACCTCTGCCCTGCAATTAACAGGCTGCGTCCGGCAGTATCCGGACAAAATCAGGATAGAAAGGAAGATTCTCTTGGCTAAATCCAAACAGAATGTCAATCCGGTGCAGCGGCCTGTCCGAAAGTTCGCACCCATTTTCATTCTACCCACCTTCGCGGCGTTCGTCATCGGCTTTGTTTGGCCCTTCATTCAGGGCATTTATCTGTCCTTCTGCAAGTTCAACACCCCGAAGGACGCCAAATGGGTCGGCATCAGCAACTACCTGAAGGTATTTTCCGATGCTGGCTTCCTGAATGCTTTCAAGAATACCGCCGCCTTCGCAGTGGTGTCCATCATCCTTATCAACGTGATTGCGTTCATGATCGCTTACGCTCTGACTCAGAAGATCCGGGGCGCGAACCTGTTCCGTACGGTCTTCTTTATGCCCAACCTGATCGGCGGCGTGGTTCTGGGCTACATCTGGAGCATGATCTTCGACGGCATCCTGAAGCGCTACGGCACCTACCTGACCGCCAACGGCACCTACGGTTTCTGGGGCCTGGTCATTCTGGTGGCCTGGCAGCAGATTGGCTACATGATGATTATTTACATCGCGGGCCTGCAGGCTATCTCTGAGGATATGATGGAGGCCGCAAAGATTGACGGCGCCAACGGCACCCAGACCCTGTTCAAGGTTGTCATTCCCAACGTAATGCCCGCCATCACCACCTGCACCTTCCTGACGCTCACCAACTCCTTCAAGATGTTCGACCAGAACATGGCCCTGACCGGCGGCCTGCCCTCCGTCATGCAGAACGGCGCCAAGGTCAACGTCACCGAGCTGCTGGCCCTGAACATTTACTCCACCTACAATATTAATAAGAACTGGCACGGCGTGGCCCAGGCCAAGGCTGTGGTCTTCTTCATCCTGGTTGCTGTGCTGGCAATTGCCCAGCAGGCGGCTACCCGCAGCAAGGAGGTTGAGCAGTAATGAAAACCAAGAAACAGACGTATTCCAAGCTGAGCAGACTGCTGTCCCTGTTCTTCCTGCTTCTCAGCATCGTTTGGCTGATGCCCATTTTTGAGGTGCTGATGAACTCCTTCAAGGAGAATGCCTTCGTCAACCTGAATCCCTTTGCCCTGCCCAATTCCGAGAGCTTCATTGGCTTCGCCAACTACATCAAGGGCATGACCTTCGGCAACTATCCCTTCATCAAGTCCGTATGCTACAGCTTGTTCATCACGGTGGTTTCCGTGTTCCTGATCCTGCTGTTCTGCTCCATGTCCGCATGGTACATTGCCCGGGTCGACAGCCTGCTTTCCAAGAGCTTCTACTATCTGTGCCTGTTCTCCATGATCGTGCCCTTCCAGATGGTCATGTTCACCCTGACCTTCACCGCCGACAAGCTGAAACTGAACACCCCCTACACCATTCCCATCGTGTATCTGGGCTTTGGCGCGGGTCTCGCCATCTTCATGTTCCTGGGCTTTGTCAAGGGCCTGCCGCTGGAGATTGAGGAAGCAGCCGCCATCGACGGCTGCGGCCCTGTGCGTACCTTCTTCATGGTGGTGCTGCCCATGCTGAAGCCCACCCTGATCTCCGTCGGCATTCTGGAACTGATGTGGGTCTGGAACGACTACCTCCTGCCGTATCTGGTGCTGGATCGTACCAAGTACATGACCATTCCCATCCACGTGCAGTATCTGAAGGGCAGCTACGGTTCCGTGGATCTGGGTGCCACCATGGCAGTCATCATGCTGAGTATCATCCCCATCATTCTGGTGTACATGTTCTGCCAGAAGCACATCATCAAAGGCGTTGCCGCTGGCGCCGTCAAAGGCTAGGCGGCGGGGCCGCCAGCCAATGCGTGCACGGCTGGTCTGGTATCGTTACTTCCCTGACCCGCTCGGTATCGGTGACCAGTGGACATAACCACTGCGGGGATGGCAGGGCGGACAGCCAATGCGTGCGCAAGCTGGTCTGGTATCGTTACTTCCCTGACCCGCTCGGTATCGGTGACCAGTGGTCATAACCACTGCGGGGGCGGCAGAGCGGACAACCAGTGCGTACGCAAGCCGGCCTGCAATCGGGACGCCATAGGGTACCGCTCGGTATCGTAACCCTGTAAACGTAGGGCGGGGAAACTCCCCGCCCTGCAATGGTATTATAGAGAAATCTTTTGCATACTTCCCTGAAAGGGGGCTTTGCCGCTGTGACAATTAAAGATATTGCCGCCAAAACCGGCTACGCTGTCGGCACCGTCTCCCGCGCGCTGAATAACCATCCCAATGTCAGCGAGAAGGCACGTGCCACAATTTTACAGGCGGCACAGGAGATGGACTTTGAGATCAACGTCAACGCCAAGCAGCTTAAGCAGACCCATTCCAACACCGTTCTGGTGGTGGTCAAGGGCATCGGCAACGAGCTGTTCGGCGAGATGGTGGAGTCCATTCAGCATCTTATTTCCCATACCCGTTACCAGCTGGTGGTGGACTACATGGACGAGGACGCCAATGAGGTCGTCCGGGCGGTGCAGCTTTGCAGGGAGAAAAAGCCTCTGGGCATTTTGTTTCTCGGCGGCGTCAACGAGCATTTTCTCCGGGATTTTGCAGCCATCGACATTCCCTGCGTGGTCGTAACCAACGATGCCTCAATGCTTCCCTTTGAGAACCTGTCCAGCGTCACCACCGACGACCGGGAGGCGGGACGCTGCGCCGTGGAAATGCTGATTGCGCTGGGCCACCGGAAGATTGCCGTTATCGGCGGCGACCGGGAGGTATCCGACACCAGCCGCCTGCGGTTTGAGGGCTGCGTTGCGGCCTTTTCCGACCATGGAATCCCCTTTGATCCGGACAGGGACTATCAGGGCGTCCGCTATTCCTATCAGGACGGCTACCGGGCGACCAAGGACTTGCTGGCATCGGGCCGGGAATTTACCGCCCTGTTTGCCAGTGCGGACGTAATGGCCATCGGCGCCATCCGCGCTTTGGAGGAGTCCGGAAAACGGGTGCCGGAGGACGTGTCCGTTATGGGACTGGACGGCCTGCCCATCGGCGTCTATCTGGTGCCCCAGCTCACCACGGTGGGGCAGTGCGTCAGCACCATGGCCCGGCGCAGTGTGGAGATTCTGCTGGGGAGCATTGAGGAGGGCAAGCCCGCCCGGCACGAGACGGTTCCGTTCCAAATCTACCGCCGGGAAAGTGTCCGGGAATTACAGGAATAAATCTATTATTGTTGGGCGGGGTCATGACCCTGCCGACCCGGCAGATGTTTCTGCCGGTTAGAATCGACGCAGATGGGTGATTGCCGAAATAACGGAGCGGTTACTGCGAATTGGTGCGTCAGCGGGGTCATGACCCCGCCCTACGAATATGAAGCAATTCTATAGAGCAAGGAGAAAAAATCCTATGCGCGAAAGCGGTATCTTAATGCACATCACTTCCCTGCCCGGGCCTTACGGCGTGGGAACCATGGGAAAGCAGGCCTATCATTTTGTGGATTTTCTTTCTAAGGCGGGCCAGTCGGTCTGGCAGATTCTGCCCCTGAATCCCACGGGCTTCGGCGATTCTCCATACCAGTCCTTTTCCGCCTTTGCCGGCAATCCCTATCTCATCGATCTGGATACGCTGGTGGAGGAGGGACTGCTGGAGGAGCGGGAGCCGAAGGCGGTCAACTGGGGCAGCGACCCCGGTCGGGTCAGCTTCGGAAAGCTGTATGAGGAGCGGGGCAAGCTCCTGCGTCTGGCCTACAGCCGGTTTACCCCGGATGATGCCTATCAGGCCTTCCTTGAGGAAAATACCCAGTGGCTGCCGGATTACGCCCTGTTTATGGCGCTGAAGGAAGAAAACGGCGGCGCGCCCTGGCTGGAATGGCCCGAGGGGCTTCGCCTGCGGGAGAAAGCTGCGCTGGCGCAGGCCCGGGAGACCCACACGGAGGAAATCGGCTATCAGTGCTTTGTGCAGTACCAGTTCTTCCGTCAGTGGAAGGCTCTGCGGGGCTATGCGAACAGCAAGGGCATCCGGATTATCGGGGATGTGCCCATTTATGTGCCGCTGGATTCGGCAGATGTGTGGGTGAATTACAAGCTGTTCCAGCTGGACGAGACACGGCACCCGACTGTGGTGGCTGGCTGCCCGCCGGATGGCTTCACCGCCGACGGTCAGCTTTGGGGCAATCCCATCTACGACTGGCAGGCAATGGCGGACACCGGCTACGACTGGTGGACGAAACGCCTGTCTGCCGCCGCCGGGATGTACGACGTGGTGCGGTTCGACCATTTCCGGGGCTTTGAGAGCTACTGGGCTGTACCTGCCGGAGACAAAACCGCCCGGAACGGCCGCTGGGTCAAGGGGCCGGGCGCCGACTTCATCTGCGCGGTGCAGAAGGCACTGCCGGAGCTGGACTTCATCGCGGAGGATCTGGGCTTTGTCACTCCGGAGGTACGGCAGCTTCAACTGGATTCCGGCTACCCCGGCATGAAGGTGCTGGAATTCGCCTTCGACTCCCGGGAGGAAAGCGACTACCTGCCCCACCTGTATCCGGTGGACTCCGTGTGCTACACCGGCACCCACGACAATGTGACCCTGAAGCAGTGGTTTGACGAGGCGAGCCGGCAGGACAAGGCCTATGCCAAGGCCTATCTGGGCCTGAACCGGTCCGAGGGCAACGTCTGGGGCATGATTCGGGGAGGCATGGGCAGCGTTTCCCGGCTGTTTGTCGCACAGATGCAGGATTATCTGGAGTTGGGCAGCGAGGCCCGGATGAATTTTCCCGGCACCCTGTCCAGCGCCAACTGGACCTGGCGGGCTCAGGAGGGCTTTGACTCAGACAAGTTGGCGAAGAAGATCCGCAAGATGACCGGACTGTACGGCAGACTGAAAAAAGAGAATTAAGCAGCAGGCATAACCACCACCCCGGCGTTCCTGGAACGCCGGGGTGGTTATACATTTGGGAGCCGCGAAAATAATATGCAAATATACAGTCGAAATATACATTCGGTCCCAAAGATGTTTCTGAAGGAAATACAGCCGCCTGCAACCCATGGAGAAATTGGCAACTATGCCAGATTTTCACTGATAAAGCCCGTAGAAAAGACAAAATACACAAAGAAAGAATAGGTTTTTCTAAATAATTTGCCATAGTTGTACTTGCTATTTTGTATACAATCCTGTATAATACATTGTATTTAGCGAACTAGCGCAAAAAAGGGAGAGGGGCTGCCGGAAGCGCCCTTCAGTAACCCGTGAAAGGTAGGATTCCGGATGAGTTCCAAAACCCTGAAGTACATTTTGAAACGAATCGCCATGGCGATCCTGACGATCTGGATCGTCATCACCGTGACCTTCTTTGTCATGCGTGCCGTCCCCGGCGGCCCCTTCCTGTCTGAAAAGGCCGTGTCTGAGGCAGCCCAGAAGGCATTGGAGGCCAAGTATGGCATGGACAAACCTCTGATGGTGCAGTATTTCACATATCTTAAGGATATTGTGACCAAATTTGACTTCGGCCCCTCCATCAAGCTCCGCGGACGCATGGTCATTGACGTGATCATCGATGGCATGCGCACCTCCGTCAAGCTGGGCGTCTGCGCCGCTGCCATCGCGCTGGTTTTCGGCGTGGTGCTGGGCGCCGTGGCTGCCCTGCGGCGCAACGGCTTTGCCGATAAGGTCATCATGGTGCTGACCACGGCTTTTATCTCCATGCCATCGTTCATCATCGGCTCGCTGATGGTGCTGATTTTGTCTGTCAAGCTGGGCTGGTTCCCCGCCAACGGTGAGACCGCCAAGGGCCTGATCCTGCCTATCATCGCCCTGTCCCTGTCCCCCATGGCGAATATCACCCGTCTGACCCGCAGCTCCATGCTGGATGTGCTGGGTCAGGACTATATCCGCACTGCCCGGGCCAAGGGCGTGCCTCCCATGAAGATCATCTTCGGTCACGCGCTGAAAAACTCCCTGATCCCCGTCATCACCTATGTCGGTCCCATGCTGGCTTACATCGTCACCGGCTCTCTGGTCATTGAGCAGGTCTTTGCGGTGCCCGGCATCGGCAGAGCCTTCGTCAGCTCCATCACCGGCCGTGACTATCCCCTGATTATGGGCACTACCATCGTGCTGGCCACCCTCATCGTCATCATGAACCTGGTCAGCGATATCATGTACAAGCTGGTGGATCCCAGAATCAATCTGGAGTAAAGGAGAAAACGCGAAATGAAGAAAAACCCCCTGAGCCTCCAGCTGGATTTGGAGGACTTCCTGCCCGCAACCGACGCGGAAAAAGAATACATGGTGCAG
Organism: Faecousia sp.; assembly: GCA_034113565.1. GTDB lineage: Bacteria > Bacillota > Clostridia > Oscillospirales > Oscillospiraceae > Faecousia. Next base: position 20,377 of record JAXEXE010000175.1, on the reverse strand, counting down.
ATGCGCCCCTCTACCACCTTCTTCAAGGACGGTATGAAGCGGCTGCTGCGCAACAAGGTCGCTACCGTCAGCATGATCATCATTATCGTCATTACGCTGGCTGCCATCATCATCCCCTATTTCTGGCCCTATTCCTACGACACCATGCTGGGTGTCCGTCCCGGCAAGCCCGTGGATGCTTCCTTCAACAACCTAGCGCCCTTCCAGTACGGCAAGACCGAGCTGAAGCGGATTGAAGCCGGCGAGAAGGTCTTCCCCCATGTCTTCGGCACCGACTCCGCCGGCCGGGACTACTTCATCCGTGTGGTCTACGGCACCCGGGTCTCTCTGGGCGTGGGCTTCTTCGCCAGCCTGATCGTGCTGGTTATCGGCATTACCATGGGCTCCATCGCGGGCTACTGCGGCGGCAAGGTGGATATGTTCATCATGCGATTGGTGGATATCATCTACTCCCTGCCCGACACCCTGATGATCATTCTGCTGGCCTCCGTCATGAAGGTGGCCCTTGGCCCGGTGATCGACAACAACCCGGTGCTCAATAAGCTGGGCAGCAATATGATCTCGCTGTTTATCGTGTTCGCTCTGCTGTACTGGGTCAGCATGGCCCGGCAGATTCGCGGTCAGATTCTGTCCCTCAAGGAGCAGGAGTATGTGCTGGCGGCCCGTTCCACCGGCGCGAAGGCCGGCTGGATCATCACCAAGCATCTGATTCCCAACTGCATCAGCGTTATCATCATTTCCACCGCTTTGCAGATTCCCAGCGCCATCTTCACCGAGAGCTTCCTGTCCTATCTGGGCCTGGGCGTCAACGCCCCCATGCCTTCTCTGGGCAGCCTTGCTTCCGAGGCGCTGAACGGCCTGACCAGCTATCCCTACCGCATGGTCATTCCCGCCATCACCATTTCTCTGATCGTGCTGTCCCTGAATCTGTTCGGCGACGGCCTGCGGGATGCCTTTGACCCCAAGCTGAAATCTTAAGAAAGGAGTGTAGAAACAAATGGCACTGCTTGAAGTAAAAGACCTGCATACCTCCTTCTACACCCCTGCCGGTGAAGTCAAGGCGGTCAACGGCGTGTCCTTCAATCTGGAGCGGGGAAAGGTGCTGGGCATCGTGGGCGAGTCCGGCTCTGGTAAGTCCGTCACCGCCTACTCCATCATGCAGATTCTGGAAAAAACCGGCAAGATTGTCTCCGGCTCCGTAAAATTCGACGGGCAGGAGCTGGTGGGCATCGGCGAGGAGGGCATGAAGAAGATTCGGGGCAACAAAATCTCCATCATCTTCCAGGACCCCATGACCTCTCTGAACCCCACCTACACCATCGGCCACCAGCTGATGGAGGCCATTATGCTGCACACCCCCCGCAATAAGCAGCAGGCCTGGGACCGGGCCGTGGAAATGCTGCGGCTGGTCAACGTCAACGAGCCGGAAAAGCGGATGAAGCAGTATCCCTTTGAGTTCTCCGGCGGTATGCGCCAGAGAGTTATGATCGCCATGGCGCTGGCCTGCGAGCCGGATATCCTGATCGCCGACGAGCCCACCACCGCACTGGATGTGACCATTCAGGCCCAGATTCTGGAGCTGATGCAGTCCTTACAGAAGGAACTGGGCATGGCAATTATCATGATTACCCACGATTTGGGCGTTGTGGCCCAGCTGTGTGACGAGGTCGTCGTCATGTACGCCGGCTCCATCTGCGAGCAGGGCACCGCTGACGAGATTTTCTACAACCCCAGGCATGAATACACCAAGGGACTGATGCGCTCCATCCCCACGCTGGAAAGCGACGGACAGAGACTGCATCCCATTACCGGCACCCCCATCGACCTGCTGAATATGCCCGCCGGCTGCCCCTTCGCCCCCCGGTGTGACGCGGCTATGAAAATTTGTCTTCGGCAGCGTTGTGAACGAATGCAGATTAACGACGACCATCAGGCGGCCTGCTGGGTCAATGTGCGGGACGCCGTGAAGAAGGAAGGCGGTGAAGCCGAATGAGTCAGGATACGCTGGTAGAAGTCAAGCACCTGAAGGAATACTTCAACATCAATACCGGCCTGTTCAGCTCCAAGCCGCTGAAGGCTGTGGACGATGTGTCCTTTGCCATCCGCCGGGGCGAGACGCTGGGCCTGGTCGGCGAGTCCGGCTGCGGCAAAACCACCGTGGGCCGCACACTGCTGCACCTGTATAAGCCCACCGCGGGCGAAATCTGGTTTGACGGCAAGCAGATCGTCACCAAAAAGGATATCGCGGAGTACCGGGAAAAGACCGCCATGGTCTTTCAGGACCCCTATTCCTCTCTGAACCCCCGTATGACCGTTGCCGACATCATCGGTGAGCCGCTGGATGTGCACAAGATGTATTCAAACGAGAAAGAGCGCAAGGAGCGGATTCTGGAGCTGATGGCGCAGGTGGGTCTAAACTCCGAGCACGCCAACCGCTATGCCCACGAATTCTCCGGCGGTCAGCGGCAGCGCATCGGCATCGCCCGGGCCCTGTCCATGAAGCCCCAGTTCGTGGTCTGCGATGAGCCGGTGTCCGCTCTGGACGTGTCCATTCAGGCCCAGGTCATCAATATGTTTGACGAGCTGCAGGATAAAATGGGTCTGACCTATCTGTTCATCGCCCACGATTTGTTGGTTGTGCGGCACATTTCCGACAGAATCGCCGTGATGTACCTTGGTAAAATGGTGGAGCTGGCGGACGCCCGGGAAATCTACGACCACCCCCTGCACCCCTACACCCGGAGCCTCATGTCCGCGGTGCCGCTGCCCGACCCCAAGATGGCCCGGGAGAACAAGCGCATTGTGCTCACCGGCGACATTCCCAGCCCTCTGAACGCCCCCTCCGGCTGTCCCTTCCGCACCCGCTGCCCCTATGCCAGCGACGTGTGCGCCCAGAGTATGCCGGAATTCAAGGATGTGGGCGGCGGCCACTTCGTGGCCTGCCACAATCTGGACAAGGTTTAAGGCAACCCAAAGGCTTCAAATCCACGGCCCGATGGAGAAAGGGAACGTGGGTCTGAAATAAATTCATTACAATGTGAAAGGAAATGAAAAAGCAATGAAGAAACTCATTTGCATGGTGCTGGCACTGGTCATGGTTCTGTCCCTGGCTGCCTGCGGCGGTTCCTCCGCTCCTGCTGCTACTCAGGCCCCCGCTGCCAACACTCCCGCCGCCGGCGAGACTGCCGCTCCCGCTGCCGTCTCCGCTGACAAGCTGAACGTGTCCATCGCTTCCGAGCCCGACACGCTGGACCCCGCACTGAACTCCGCCGTTGATGGCGGCACCATGTGCTCCCACCTGTTCGCAGGTCTTGCCAAGTGGGATCTGGATGCCAACGGTAACCTGGCTATCATGACCGACTGCGCCGTGGAGCTTCCTGAGGGTGTCGAGAACGAGGACGGCACCGTCACCTACACCTACACCCTCCGGGACGGCCTGAAGTGGTCCGATGGTCAGGATCTGACCGCCGGCGACTTCGCCTTTGCCTGGAAGCGCGCCGCTTCCACCGCTCTGGGTGCTGACTACGGCTACATGTTTGAGGTCATCAAGGGCTACCCCGATGAGCTGGCTGTTGAGGCTACCGACGACAAGACTCTGGTGGTTACTCTGAACAACGCTGTTGCCTACTGGAACGAGCTGCTGAGCTTCCCCACCTACTTCCCCGTCCGTGAGGACGTGGTGGCCAACGAGGGCTGGGCTACCGATCCTTCCACCTATATTTCCAACGGTGCTTACACCATGACCGGCTGGACCCACAACTCCGTCATCACCCTGACCAAGAACGACAGCTACTGGAACGCTGACGCCGTCACCATGAAGGAGATCAACTTCTATCTGTCCGACGATGCCAACAACATGCTGTCCAACTTCAAGAACGGTGAATGGCTGCTGATCGACGACGTGCCCACCAACGAAATCCCCGCTCTGAAGACTGAATACCCCGATGAGTTCAAGGTCGCCGGCCAGATCGGCACCTACTACGTCTGCTGGAACATCAATGAGGAAATCCTGCCCGCCGGCTCCGGCCTGACCGGCGCTGAGGCCGAAGCCGCCAAGGCCGAGATCCGCAATGCCATCACTCTGCTGTTCGACCGCAACTACATTGTTGAGGAGATCGCTCAGGGTGGTCAGGTTCCCGCTTCCTCCTTTGTCGCCATGGGTATGACCGATGCTGACGGTTCCCAGTTCTATGAGAATGCCGGTCACAACGACGGCTTTGTTGGCTACTACGATGTGTCCGAGGACGCCTACGAGTCCAACTACGAGACTGCCATCGAGACTCTGAAGAAGTACTACACCTACGACGAGTCCACCGGTATGTTCACCAACTTCCCCACTCTGACCTACCTGTACAATACCTCTGAGGGCCACAAGGCCATCGGTGAGTACCTGTCCTCCGCTCTGGCTGCCGTGGGCATCACCATGAACCTGGAGAACCAGGAGTGGAATACCTTCCTGAACACCCGTAAAGCCGGCGACTACAGCATTGCCCGTAACGGCTGGCTGGCTGACTACAACGATCCCATCTCCTTCCTGGATATGTGGGTGACCTCCTCCGGCAACAACGACGTGCAGTTCGGCAAGGGTGCCAACGCCGATGTCAAGGCTTACTCCCTGGATCTGACTGACCTGGGCTACGATGTGAAGGTTGAGAACGGCACCTGGGCTGAGACCTACGACGTGATCATCAATCTGATCAAGACCTGCACCGATACCGCTACTCGTTACGAGCTGATGCACCGCGCCGAGGATCTGCTGATGAGCACCGGCTGCATTGTGCCTCTGTACTTCTACACCGACCTGTACATGATCGACTCCTCCGTTCAGGGCTTCTTCTCCAACCCCCTGGGCTTCAAGTACTTCATGCACACCACCATCGCCTGATTTCTCCAACCACAAACCGGCAGCCTTCGGGCTGCCGGTATTTTCATGTGCGGAACACAGCCCGCAAGAGACGGTGCCCCTTCGTTATTTGCAATTTTCGGCAAAACCGCCCCTGTGGTTGCAAAAAAGGGCGGATTGTGATATGATGACAAACAAGAGTGAAAGTCCGCTTTTTTGCGGCAAAAGGGACATTCGGGCAGGGCCCGTGGGAGGAGCTATGAAATTTTCGTGGAAATCTGAGAAACCGGACACGGCGCTTTCTGCCGAAAACCGGGCGGAACGGGTGCAGTTTACCTGCCTTCTGGCGGTGGTGCTCATGGAGCTGGCATTCTTCGCGTTGGAGGACCGGGCCGGGGGCGTTGCCTATCTGGTGGTGGAGCGCTATCTGACCCTTCCGGCAATGGCCTTTCTGGGGGCTTCCTTCTGCCGGGAGCTGCCCCGGCGGAGCAGATGGCATCTGTACGCCGGGCTTGCCATGGCGGCGCTGTTTTTCCTGAATCAGATTCTGCATCAGGTTCTGGAAGCGGAGGCGAAGGAGATCGGAACCTTCGTGTGCGCCTACGCCCTGTGCTTCCCCTTCGCGGCGGCGACAGAAGACGCCCGGCGGCAAAGGGGCCTCAAGTGGATGGCGGGACTGTTTCTCGGGGTGGGCCTGCTGCTGACGGGCTATACCGGACTGCTGCTTGCGAATGCTGTGCCGGAATGCCTGAAAGCATATGTGAAATGGGACGGTGCCAGGCTTTATGCCATGGGGCACCCCAATATCTGCGCCACGCTGCTGATGATCAGCATGGCCCTGTCCGCCGGACTGGCCCTGAAAAGCCGCAGACTGTGGGTCAGGGTGCTGCTGGCGGTGCTGCTGATCCCGCAATTTGCCGCGCTGTCTCTGACCAACGGCAGAACGACGATTATTCTCACCTGCCTTCTCATGGGAGGAATCGCCTTCTGCGCTCTGCGCGGGCGTGGCTGGAAGCGGCTTGCCGTGGCGCTGCTGGCGGCGGTGGTGGTTATGGCGGGACTGTTCGGCGCATCCCGGGCGATATACGGCTGGAACCAGACCCGACTGCTGCAGCAGGTGCCCGCCGAGAGTGCCCAGCAGGAAGCCCAGACCGGGATAGACGCTACGCCGGACGCTCTGGTTTCGGAACAATACCAGGGCACGCTGGCGGGTGACCTGAAGACCCTCAATGGGCGCACCGAAATCTGGAGAACCGCCCTGCGGGGGCTGGAAGAGAATCCGGGCCTCAAATTCATCGGCACGGAATATGTGGACATGATCCTGACCCGGTACGCTCCGCTGACCATTTATCACACCCACAATTCCTGGCTGGAGGTGCTGTACCGGATGGGGCTGCCTGGTCTGGCGGCGGCGCTGGTCATCACGGCGCTGACGCTTTGGAGCGCGGCGGTGGTGCTGTGGCGCAATACAGACCTCTGGAAGAGCTGCATCGCGCTGCTCGCGCTGTGCCTGATGGGCTGTGCCATGCTGGAACCGTATCTGTTTGTGGCGGATGTGAGTTATCACTATCTGGACTTCCTATTTTTGATGTGCCTGGGCTATCTGTGCCTGTGGCGTAGGGAAAAGGCGGCGTGATCCCATGGAAAAATGGAACAATCTGGTCCGCCGGGAGCGGGTGGACAAAATCGCGGCGGCGGTTCAGCGGCTGTGTCTGCTGGTGGTCATCGCAGTGGAGGCGCTGTTCTTCCTGCCGGGAGAGACGGCGGCGGGGCTGGTTTACCTCTTTCTGGAGTGGAAGCTGGTGGATGTCAGCATCCTGTTCCTGGCGGCGTCCTGCCTGCGGGGGCAATTCCGGGAGAGCAGGCGTTATTTCCTGCTGGCGCTGCTGGCGGTGGTCTGGTTTTATGTGGTGCGGGCTGCCCATATGCAGCTGGAGCTGACCAATAAGGAACCGGGCACCTTCGTCTGTGCCTATCTGCTGTGCTTCCCCTTCGCGGCGGCGTCGGAAGACGGGAAAAAACGGTGGGGCCTGAAAGGCATGCTGCTGCTGTTTGCCACAGTCGGTGCGGTATTCGGACTGTACGCGGTGCTGCTGGTAACCCGGCATCTGCCCGCCTGTCTGGATGGCTATGTTTTCTGGGACGGAGCGCGGTTCGGCACCCTGGGGCACCCCAATATCTGCGCCACTGTCCTGATGGTCAGCGCAGGGATGACAGCGGGGGTTGCCGTGAAAACAAAGCGCATCGGACTGAAAATTCCGCTGTTTCTTCTGACGGCGCTGGAGTTCTGGGCGCTGTCTCTGACCAACAGCAGAGCCGCGGTTGTGCTGACCTGTGTGCTGCTGGGCGGCATCCTGTTCTGCTGGCTGAGAAGACCGGGCTGGAAGCGCCTGATGCTGGCGCTGCTGGCGGCGGCTGTGACAGTGGCAGTGCTCTTCTGCGTGTCACGGTGGATTTTTTCCTGGAATAACGCCCGCCTGACGGAGATGGCGAAGCAGGCGCAGCAAACGGGTGAGGAAACCGGCCTGACGCTGGACGAGAACGGCCGCCTGCAAACCGAGAACGGACAGGCCAGCTTCGCCAAATCTCTGAAGACACTGAACGGGCGCACGGAAATCTGGGGTGCCGCGGTGGAGGGAATCCGGGACAATCCGCGGATTCTGCTCATCGGCACGGAAAAGGTGGGACAGACCATCTCGCCCCACTGGAAAATGGAGGTGCAGCATTCCCACAGCTCCTGGATGGAGGCTCTGTATCAGCTGGGCATTCCCGGTCTGCTGGCGGCGCTGGCGCTCACCGGCCTGGCGGTGTGGAATGGGGCGGTGCTGCTGTGGCGCAATACGGATCTGCTTCATTCCTGCGTCGTCATGGTGGTGCTGTGCCTGATGGGCTGCGCGGTGATGGAGCCGTATCTGTTTGTCGCCAATGCCCAGTTCCATTATTTTGACTTTCTGTTCCTGCTGTGCCTTGGATATATGGATCAGTGGCGTAGACAGACGCGGAACCGGAAAGGGGAGAGGATAGATGTATAAGGAAAAAACCCAGGACTGGATGCGGCATCTGGACTTCATCGCCCTGGATATGCTGTGCCTACTGCTGGGGTTTGCGCTGGCCTATGTGACGCGTTATGGCATCCACCTGGGCAACAAGGATATCTATGTCAGTCTGGCGCTGATTTTGCTGCTGATGGACTTCGCGGTGATGATTATCGGCGGCACCACCCGGGGGGTCATGTACCGGGGCTACTACCGGGAGCTGGCGGTGACGGTGAAGCACGTGCTGCTGGTGCTGATGCTGTGCCTGATGTACCTGTTCCTGGTCAAGGACACCGAGACCTACTCCCGCCTGATGGTGGGTTACTTCGGCTGCTACTATTTTGTGCTGACCTACGTGGTGCGGCAGCTGCGCAAGGCCTCCCTGAAGCGCACGCCGGACAAAAACAAGTCCGCTATCTACATCATCACCACGTCGGACCGGGCGCAGGAGGTGGTGGGGCGCTATCAGCAACGGGAAAACAGCCAGTACCGGATCACCGGCATCTGCCTGATGGACGTCGAGAAGACCGGTACCCAGATTCTGGGCGTACCCGTTACCAGCAGCGCGGAAACGGTCCTGCGCTTCCTGTGCCGGGAGTGGGTGGACGAGGTAGTTCTGTCCTTCCCGGAGCATTACAAAGCGCCTGGCGACCTAATGGGAAATCTGGCGGAAATGGGCATCGTGGTGCACATGGAGATGGAGGGCTTCGCGGAGCTGGGCTGGCAGCGGCAGGAAATTGAAAAAATTGCCGGAAGAACGGTGCTTACCATCGGCATGAACATGGCGACCCCGGCCCAGTTGCTGCTAAAGCGCTGCATGGACATTGTGGGCGGTCTGGTAGGATGCCTGATTACCGCGGTGCTGACTGTCATCCTTGGTCCGCTCATTTACATCCAGTCCCCCGGCCCGATTTTCTTCGCCCAGACCCGGGTGGGAAAGAACGGAAAGCAGTTCAAGATGTATAAATTCCGCTCCATGTATCTGGACGCCGAGGCCCGGAAGGCCGAATTGATGACCCAGAACCGGGTGGGCGGCGGTCTGATGTTCAAGCTGGATTTCGACCCCCGGATTATCGGCAGCAGGAAACTCCCGGATGGCACCGTGAAAAGGGGCATCGGCAACTTCATCCGGGATTGGAGCCTGGACGAGTTCCCCCAGTTCTGGAACGTGCTGAAGGGGGATCTGTCTCTGGTCGGCACCCGCCCGCCAACGGTGGACGAGTGGGACAAATATGAGCTGCACCACCGGGCCAGGCTTGCTACCAAGCCCGGCATTACAGGAATGTGGCAGGTCAGCGGCAGAAGCAAGATCACCGATTTTGAGCAGGTGGTGGCGCTGGACAAGAAATACATTCAGGAATGGAGCATGGGCCTGGATCTGCGCATTCTTCTGCAAACCGTTCTGGTGGTTCTCCGCCGGGAGGGCTCCATGTAACGAAAATCGCCATTGCCTTTCGCAGGCAATGGCGATTTGCACTATTTCAGGCTTCCAATCAGCAGGCAGGCCCAGAAAAACAGGCTCATGGCCCAGTGCCCGCTGCAAATCATGGGGCTGGATACGACTACCAGTATCCCGTGGAGAATATCCCCTAACAGCTCGGAACGAAACGCGGTGAGAAAATTGGCGATAATCAGCAGGACGCTTAAGCTCAGGGACGCAATGCTCAGGTTCCGCATCAGCGCCAGAAGCGTCCGGTCATGCGTCTTGCGTCCCCGCCAAACCAGCACCGCCGGAGGCAGGAAGAAAAGAACAGACACAGCGGTGAGAAGAAACCGGACGGCGCCGGAGGGCTCCGGGATAAATCCCAGCCCGGCGCACAGAATAAACAAAGCGCCCCAAAGCGCGAATAAAAATCGATTTTTCATAGAACCCTCCCAGTGGTGACGTTACGCCTATTCTACCCGATTTTTGGGGACTTGACAAGGGCTTTGCTGCCGCAAAAAAAGCTGGACAGCCGTCTGTAATTCTGGTATAATATACAAATATTCAGGATAAGGAAGGTATTTGCCATGAAATGCCCTTACTGCGGCGATCAGGACAGCAAGGTGGTGGATTCCCGCCGGTCTGAGGACGGGCTGAGCATCCGCCGCCGCCGGGAATGTATGGCCTGCCTGCGCCGGTTTACCACCTACGAGATCGTGGAGAGCCTGCCCATCATCGTGGTCAAGCGCAACGGCTCCCGCCAGCCCTTCGACCGGAATAAAATCCTCAATTCCATGATTCGCGCCTTTGACAAGCGGAAGGTAGACGTGAACGATCTGGACCGGATCACCACGGAAATCGAGCAGACCATTCAGAACACCCTGGAGCGGGAGATCAGCACCGACAAAATCGGCGAAATGGTCATGGAGCGGCTGAAGCCCCTGGACGAGGTGGCCTATATCCGCTTTGCCTCCATTTACCACCGCTTTCAGGACGCCCAAAGCTTTATGCGGGAGATCAGCAAATTCCTGGAGGAGAAATAATGAGCACCAACCCTACTGAAATTTTACAGGCTACGGAGCCGTCGCTGGATATCGAGTCCATCAAGAGCCTGATGGACGGCTTCGACCCTGCCGCCCTGCTGCCGGACTTAAGCGACCTGTTTGGCTCGCTGGCAACCCTGTGCCGCTTTGCCGTCATGATCGGGCCGGTGGTGCTGCTGGTGCTGGGCCTTGCCTACCTGTTTCTGTCTCCCCGGGAGGCCAACTACTATTTTGGCTACCGCTGCTATTTCGGCATGGGCAGCGTTCAGGCCTGGCGGTTTACCCAGCGCATAGCCGGAATGCTGTTCGGCGGCGTGGGCCTGATTCTGACCATTGTGATGTATGTGATTTCCGGCGGTTTTGCCGGGATGGAAGTGACGGACATGGTCTGGAAAGCGGCGGGGTGTCTTGCCTGGCAGGCAGGTTTGGCGCTGGCGCTGACGGTGCTGGTGAATTTTCTGGCGTTCTTCTTCTTCGACGCCAAGGGCGGCCCCAGAAGAAAGAAGAAAAAAGAGGGATAATAAAAGCCGTTCCGCGAAAAGCGGAACGGCTTTTGACATATCCAAAGGGAGGGGCGATGCCCCCCTACGGAACAACGTAGCATGACCGAGCAAAACCCAATAGTGTTACGATTACACACTGGCTCCGATACGCATTATCTGCGGCATTGCCGCCGTTACCGAGCAGAACCCACTGGTGTAACGACGATAGACCGGGTTGGTAACGCATTGTCCGCGGGGGCATCCCCGCCTTAGTCAAGGCTTTCGCCGGCGTCCCGGTAGGGGCTGTCCAGCGGGGAGGCGGAAGCGGCTTCCTTGCTGTACTTCTCCACAAATTTCGCTGCCTTGTCGATGGGCAGAATGGTGCCCGCACCGGCGACACAGCCGCCGGGACAGGCCATGCCCTCCAGCAGATAGCCCTTGTACTTGCCTGCCTTTGCCATGGTCATCAGCTTGCGGCAGTCCCGCAGACCCTCGGCACGGGCGGTTTTCACTTCCATGTCGGGATGCTCCTTCTTGACCAGATCGGCAACCGCCTGGGCGACGCCGCCGGCTACAGCAAAGCCACGGCCCGCGCCGGTGCCCTCGTTCAGCCCCTCACTTTCGGGGATGGAAGCAAAGTCGATTTCCTTTGCCTCGAACATACCCATCAGCTCCTCGAAGGTCAGCACAAAGTCCACATCGGAGCGGATGTCCTCCCGGATGGCCTCCAGCTTCTTGGCGGCGCAGGGGCCCACAAAGACCACCTTGCAGCCGGGGTGCTCCTTCTTCATCAGCCGGGCGGTGAAGACCATGGGGGTCAGAGTCATGGAGATTTTGCCCTTTTCGCCGGGGAAAAGCTTACCGATCATGGAGTGCCACGCGGGGCAGCAGGAGGTTGCCATGTAGTCCTGCTCGGCAGGGACCTTCTCCAAAAAGTCCTTGGCTTCCTCGATGGTGCACATGTCCGCGCCGATGGCGACCTCTACCACGGAGTCAAAACCCAGCATCTTCATGGCGGTCACCAGCTTTCCGGGGGAAACCATGCCGCTGAACTGACCAATGAAGGCGGGAGCCACGATGGCGATGACCTTGTCGCCCTTCAGGATGGACTGGATGACCTGAAAAATCTGGCCCTTGTCCACGATGGCGCCGAAGGGGCAGGACACCAGGCACTGTCCGCAGGCAACGCACTTGTCCTGATTGATGACCGCTTTGCCGTGCTCGTCACAGCCGATGGCGTCCATGCCGCAGGAAGCCTGACAGGGACGCTCCAAATGGATGATGGCGTGGTAGGGGCAGGCCTTGGCGCATTTGCCGCATTTGATGCACTTACTGGTATCGATATGGCTTCTGCCGTTGACGAAGGAGATGGCCCCCTTGGGGCAGACCTGCTGGCAGGATGCCGCCAGACAGTTCTGGCAGCCCACGGTGACCTTGTACTGGTTCTCCGGACAGGCGTGGCAGGCGTAGGGGATGATATTCACGAGAGGAGGCTCATAGTACTGCTCGGCAATGGCGGCGGCATCCATGCCCTCGGTCATCAGGCTCCGGGTCTGGATGGGCCGGATGGACAGGCCCATGGCAAGGCGCACCCGCTCACCGGCAATGGCCCGCTCCAGAAAAATGGACTCCCGGTGCAGGGGCTGGTCGCCGGGAACAATCTTGTAGGGAAGATCTTCCACATTGGTGTAGTCGCCGCCGGCGTAGGCCATGCGGGCGACCTCGGTAAAGACGTTTTTCCGGATGTCTGTGATGAGAGACGGGATTCCTCGCATTTGGTACGTTCCTCCGATATGTATTTTTTCTTATTGCAATTGCAGTATATCATAACTTTTCCACATTTTCTACAGAAAAATCGAAAGCTGCAAAGATTTGGAGATTCTGTCTAAAAACCTCAGGCTTTTACCTTGCTCAGATGGAAGATTTGGGCCTTTTCAAACTGATAGCCCCGCTTTTTCATGCAGGAACAGTAGGCCGGGAACAGGAACAGGTCCGCCATGACCCAGGCCGCCGGGCTGGCGAAGCACACGGCGGGGAAGCCCAGCCAGGGCACCAGGCACAGGCCGAACACGCCCCGGGCAACCATTTCAAAGACCCCCGCAAACACCGCGAATTCGGAGAACCCCAGCCCCTGAATGGTGAAGCGCAGCAGATTCACAAACAGCAGCGGCACGAAGAAGGCGAGGTTTGTCAGAAGGAACTGCCGGCTCAGAGCGCAGATGGTCTCCACCGCGGCTGCGTCCTTGGTGTCCAGGAACATCAGCGTCAGCTTTCCACCCCAGAAATACATGGCAAGGAAAGCTACAGCGGCATAAACAACGCCCAGCATCGTGCAGGCCCGAACGCCCTGATGAATGCGTTCCGGCTTGCCCGCGCCCAGATTCTGCCCGGCGTAGGTGGCGGCGGTGGTGCCGATGGCGTCGTAGGGGCAGGCGCAGAGCGCGTACACTTTCGTGCCTGCGGTGACCGCTGCCATAGCGCTGGCGCCCAGCCCGTTGACGGCGGTTTGCAGCAGGATGCTGCCGATGGCAGTGATGGAATATTGCAGACCCATGGGCAGGCCCATGTTCAGCAGGTGCCGGGCATAGACGCTCCGGAAGCGCAGGTCCTCCCGGCTCAGGTGCAGCAGAGGGAACCGTTTTATAATGAGAGCAAGACACAAAAGACCCGAAACCAGCTGGCTAAGGAGGGTGGCCCAGCCAGCGCCGGCAACGCCCATGTGGAACGCAACGATGAATACGATATCCAGCACCACATTCATCAGACTGGACAAAATCAGGAACACCAGCGGCGTCCGGGAGTCGCCCAGAGAGCGGATAATGCCGGACAGCAGATTATACAGCATGGTGGCGGGAATGCCAAGGAAAATCACCCAGATATAATCGTAGGCATAGGAGAAGGCCTCCTCCGGGGTGTCCATCCAACGCAGAATCGAAGCGCACAGGGTGGTGGTAGCCAGCGTGACGATCAGGGCAATGGCGGTTCCCAGCCAGATCATGTTGCCTACAAACCGGCGAAGGCCCTCAAAATCCTTCTGACCGAATTTCTGGGCCACAGGAATGGCAAAGCCGGCGCACACGCCGTTGCACAGGCCCAGCACCAGAAAGTTGATGGAGCCGGTGGAGCCGACGCCTGCCAGCGCGTCCACCCCCAGAAATTTACCAACCACGACCGTATCGACCATGCTGTAGAACTGCTGAAACAGCAGACCAAACAGCAGCGGCAGCATAAAGGAAAGAATCAGCTTCATGGGAGATCCCACTGTCAGATCACGAGTTGTGTTTCTTGCCATACTATCACCTCAAAAATGGGAGTTATCCCAAATATATTGTTTGAAATTCACAATATTCTACTTCCGATTTTGTACAATGTCAATAGGATTTCCGGATATTTTTCTACTTATGGAAACAATAGAATTCCCTCTATGGCAAGGAAAATCCGCGCCGTTGGGCGGGGCATATTCCTCCGGTCTCAGGCGTAGAATAGGGTAGGATACAAGGAGGGATTTCTATGAAGCGGAGAAGTTGGGTGCTGGTGCTGGTATTGGTCCTGGGACTGCTCCCCCTGCGGGCCGGGGCCGCGACCCTGGCGGAGTCGGGGAAAAGCGCGGTGCTCATGGATGTGACTACGGGGACGGTACTCTACGAGAACAATTCCCATGAGCCGCTGGCTCCTGCCAGCGTCACGAAGGTGATGACCATGCTGCTGATTATGGAGGCGGTGGACTCCGGAAAAATCGCGCTGGAGGATACGGTTACCGCCTCGGAAAATGCTGCCGCCAAGGGGGGTAGCCAGATTTACTTAAAGGCCGGGGAGACCATGAGCGTGTCGGATATGCTCAAATCCATCGCCGTGTCCTCCGCCAACGACTGCGCCTGCGCCATGGCGGAGCACATCGCCGGGTCGGAGAGCGCCTTTGTGGACGCCATGAACCAGCGTGCCAGAGAACTGGGAATGCAGGACACCCACTTCGTCAACTGTACCGGCCTCGATGACGACGACACCGCCAAGCAGCACCGCACCAGCGCCTACGACATTGCCCTCATGTCCCGGGAGCTGCTCAAAAACCATCCCCTCATTAAAAAATACACCACCATCTGGATGGACACCGTGCGGAACGGGGCCTTTGGCCTGTCCAATACCAACAAGCTCATCCGCTTCTATCCCGGGGCCACGGGGCTGAAGACCGGCTTCACCTCCGGCGCGGGATACTGCCTGTCGGCGTCGGCCCAGCGGGACGGCATGGAGCTGGTGGCGGTGGTGATGGGGGCCAAAACCAGCCAGGCCCGGAACGCCGCCTGCAAGGAATTGCTTGACTATGGCTTCGCGAATTTTGCGGTCATTTCCCCGGAATTAAGTGAAGTTCCCGGGGTACCTGTAAAACTGGGACGGCAGGACACCGTGAATGCGGCGCTGGGGGAGGCTACGGGGCTGCTCATTGACAAGTCACAAAAAAGCAGCGTTACCACGGAGGTAACGCTGGAGGAGCGGGTGACCGCCCCGGTGACCCGGGGGCAGCAAATCGGCACCCTGTCCATCAAATCCGGGGAGCAGACCCTACGGCAGATTCCGTTGGTGGCGGCGGAAGGGGTGGAGCGGCTCACCACCGGGGACATTTTCGTGAATATCCTGAAAAAGGCGGCTATGGCGAAGTAAGAGTGGAGGGTGAAGAGTGGAGTGTGGAGAGTGGAGTTTGGAGTGAGGAGTGTGGAGTGAGTCTATTCTGCTTCACAGACGGTGGGGTCATGACATAAGCTCTACGCATCGTGTTGCGTCCCTGCCCCGACAACTGAGCGGGAAAGATACCGAGCGGTACCCAATGGCGTAACGATGAGCACCAGCCTGCGCACGCACTGTCTGGCGGCCCTGCCGCCCACGCATCATTTGCGGTATTGCTGCCGATACCGAGCGGTGTCCAAAGGTGTAACGATAGCAGACCAGCTTGCGCACGCATTGCCTGCCGCCGCTGGCGGTGTTAATAAATTATTTACGGTTTCTTCCATTTTCCCTCTTGCTTTTTTGAACAAAGTGGGGTATATTGTATTAGCACTCAGGAAGAGCGAGTGCTAAGCAAGTAGATGTATGCGGCTTGCCGCAGTCTAAATACAATAGGTATGGAGGAAATCATCATGAAACTGAAACCCATGGCTGACAATGTGCTGCTCAAGGCTCACGAGGAGCCTGAGACCACCGCTTCCGGCATCATCCTGGCAACCACCAACAAGGAAAAGCCCGCGATCTACGAGGTCGTTTCCGTTGGCCCCGGCACCAAGGACGTGACCATGGCTGTGAAGCCCGGCGAGAAGGTCGTCGTCGGCAAGTTCGTCGGCACCGATGTGACCATCGACAAGGAAGAGTACAAGTTTGTCAAGCAGGATGATATCCTGGCTGTCGTTACTGACTAAGGAGGAACCAAATTATGGCAAAGATGATTGTTTACGGCGAGGAAGCCCGCAAGAAGCTGCAGTCCGGTATTGACCAGCTGGCCGATACCGTCAAGGTTACCCTGGGCCCCAAGGGCCGCAATGTGGTGCTGGGCAAGAAGTACGGCGCGCCCCTCATCACCAATGACGGCGTGACCATCGCCAAGGAAGTGGAGCTGGAGGACCCCTTTGAGAACATGGGCGCACAGCTCATCCGTGAGGTCGCTACCAAGACCAACGACGTTGCCGGTGACGGCACCACCACCGCTACCGTGCTGGCCCAGGCCATCACCCGGGAGGGCCTGAAGAACCTGTCCGCTGGCGCTAACCCCATGGTCATGCGCAAGGGCATCGACAAGGCCGTGGCCGCCGCTGTCGCCGCCATCAAGGCCAATTCCGAGCCTGTCACCGACTCCGCCGCCATCGCCCGTGTAGGCACCGTTTCCTCCGGCGATGAGAACATCGGCAAGCTGATTGCCGAGGCCATGGAGAAGGTGGGCAAGGAAGGCGTCATTACCATCGAAGAGTCCAAGACCGCCGAGACCGGTTTGGAGGTCGTGGAAGGCATGCAGTTCGACCGGGGCTATATCTCCCCCTACATGGTCACCGATACCGATAAGATGGAGGCCGTTCTGGACGATGCCTATATCCTGATTACCGACAAGAAGATTTCCTCCATTCAGGAAATTCTGCCCATTCTGGAGCCCATCGTCAAGTCCGGCCGCAAGCTGATGATCATTGCCGAGGATGTGGAGGGCGACGCGCTGGCTACCCTGCTCCTGAACCGCCTGCAGGGCCGCTTCAACGTGGTCTGCGTCAAGGCCCCCGGCTTCGGCGACCGCCGCAAGGAGATGCTGCAGGATATCGCCATCCTCACCGGCGGTACCGTGATTTCCAGCGAGCTGAACATGGAGCTGCCTGATACCCAGATGACCGATCTGGGCCACTGCCGTCAGATTGTTGTCACCAAGGACAACACCACCATCGTGGACGGCGACGGCAGCGAGCAGGCCATCAAGGACCGCGCTCACATGATCCGCTCTGCCATCGCCACCACCACCTCCGACTATGACCGGGAGAAGCTGCAGGAGCGTCTGGCAAAGCTCTCCGGCGGTGTTGCCGTCATCAAGGTCGGCGCCCAGACCGAGGTTGCCATGAAGGAGCAGAAGCTGCGGGTTGAGGACGCTCTGAACGCTGCCCGGGCTGCCGTTGAGGAAGGCATCGTGGCTGGCGGCGGCACCGCTCAGGTCAACGCCGTTGCCGCTGTGGAAGAGCTGATCGGCACCCTGCACGGCGATGAGAAGACCGGCGCCAAGATCATTGCTGCCGCTCTGCAGGCTCCCATCCGTCAGATCGCCGAGAACGCCGGTGTGGACGGCAGCGTGGTCTATGAGAAGATCCGCTCCTGCGGTAAGGTCGGCTACGGCTACAACGCCTACACCGAGGAGTACGTGGACATGATTCCCGCCGGTATCGTGGATCCCACCAAGGTCACCCGCTCCTCTCTGGAGAACGCCGCTTCCATCGCGGGCTGTGTACTGACCACCGAGTCTCTGGTGGTGGACAAGCCCGATCCCGCTGCTGACGCCGCCGCTGCCGCGGCTGCCGCACAGGGCGGCGGAATGTACTAAGATTCCAAAGCGATACAAATGCCCTCCGGTGCAAACCGGAGGGCATTGCTGTGCTAAGGAGAATTTATAAGAGTTGACAGTTGATAGTTGACAGTTGCGGTATCCCTTCGGGATGAATTAAAATATCCCTACAAATTCTGAATACGGTGCATTCTACATGAGAACATCCGGTATTCAATCCAAAATGACTTAAATTGTCCCGAAGGGACTCCTTAACTTTCAACTGCCAATTGTCAACTAAAGAACAATAGAGCAGGCAACGCCTTCCCGACGGGAAGGCGTTGGATGTATTATCTATGGGTGCCCAGGAAAAACAGAGCCAGGGTGCCGGGTCCGGAGTGGGAACCGATCACTGCGCCCACATAGCTGATGACCACTTCCTTCACGCCGCACTTTTCTTTCAGCTGCCGGGCCAGATACTCTGCATCCTCCCGGCAGTCGCCGTGGGAGATGAACATGGTGCTGTTGTCGTAGCCTTCCCCCAGCTCCTGGGCCTTGCGGACCAGGGCGTCAATGGCGGCTCTGCGGCCCCGGGCCTTGGTCATGCTGATGAGATGACCCTCGTCGTCCATGTGGAGCACAGGCTTGATTTGCAGCATGGTGCCCACCAGAGCGGTGGCGGCGCTGATCCGTCCGCCCCGCTTCAGGTACATCAGGTCATCCACGGTGAACCAGTGACACAGGTGCAGCCGGGCGTCCATGGCCCAGTTGTACAGCTCCTCCAGGGGCATTCCCTGGTCCCGCTTTTTGCAGGCATACCAGACAAGCAGGCCCTGCCCCATGGAGGCGGACAGGGTGTCTACCACCCGGATGGCCCGGTCGGGGTATTTTTCCCCCAGTTCCTGTGCGGCGATAACGGCGGACTGGTAGGTGGTGGACAGGCCGGAGGAGAAGGCCAGCACCAATACGTCCTGCCCCTGTTCCAGAGCCGGTTCTATCACCTCGCTCCAGCGGCTGGGATTGACTGCGGAGGTCTTGGCTGCCTCTCCGGCGCGCAGGCCGTCGTACATCCCCTTCAGGCTGTCGTCGTTCTTATCGTCGAAGGTTTCCCCCCGGAACTCCACGGTCAGGGGCACAAAGGTAAGCCCCAGCGTCTCGTACATGGGGGTGGGATAGTCACAGCAGGAATCGGTGATGATCTGATAACTCATATTGACACACTCCGTTACATTGGATACTTTAATGAAATTACGCGCCAGCCGGACTCGCAACAGTTTGTCTGGACAAACTGCGCTTTTCCGTGCTAGAATAAAAGAACGCGCAGAATTTACTTTCTAATCATACAATACTCCGGTCGGGAAGTCACGCCTTTCCTGGGAGAAACCCCGGCAGAAAGCCCCACCGGGCGTAGAAATCCCACTCTACTGCGGGTAGAGTCGTTTTTTGGAGGAAAATTATGACCAAATTGCTGCTTCGCCTCTTTGTAAAGGATGCGGATAACACAGAAAGCCCCAAGGTTCGCGCCGCCATCGGCACCCTGTCGGGCCTTGTCGGCATCGTGTGCAACGTGCTGCTGTTCGCCTTTAAGCTGCTGGTGGGCACTCTCACCGGCTCCGTCTCCATTACCGCCGACGCCATGAACAACCTGTCCGACGCGTCCGGCTCCATTGTCACCTTCATCGGCTTCCGGGTGGCGGATAAGCCTGCCGACGAGCACCACCCCTACGGTCACGCCCGGGCGGAGTACCTGAGCGGTCTGGGTGTGGCGGCGCTGATCTTAGTCATCGGTCTGGAACTGGTGAAGACCTCGGTGGAGAAAATCATCCACCCTACCCCGGTGACCTTTACCACCGTGGCGGCGGTGGTGCTGCTGGCGTCCATCGCGGTGAAATTCTGGATGAACCTGTTTAACCGAAGCCTGGCAAAGCGCATCGACTCCACGGCCCTGATGGCGACGGCAGCCGACAGCCGCAACGACTGCATCACCACCGGCGCGGTGCTGATCGCCGCCGTGGTGGAAAAGCTGACGAACATCCCTGTGGACGGCTGGATTGGCCTTGCCGTGGCCCTGTTCATTCTCTACAGCGGCCTGAATCTGGCAAAGGACACCATCTCTCCCCTGCTGGGCGAGGGAGCCGACCCGGAGCTGCGGGAGAAGATTGTGGACTACATTGTGGCCCAGCCCAAGGTGCTGGGCTATCACGACCTGATGGTGCACGACTACGGCCCCGGTCAGCGGTTTGCCAGCCTGCACGTGGAGATGGACTGCCGGGAGGACCCTCTGGAATGCCACGAACGCATTGACGACATGGAGCGGGAGTGCTTGCGCAGCCACAACGTGCATCTCGTAATCCACTATGACCCGGTGGTCATCGACAATCCGGAGCTGACGGCTCTGAAAGCCAAGGTGCTGTGCCTGCTGCAAACCCGGGATCCCCGGCTGAGTCTGCACGATTTCCGCATGGTGCCGGGCAAGAAGCACATGAATCTGGTGTTTGACGTGGCCCTGCCCCGGGACATGAAGGACAGGGGCGAGGAGCTGCGCGGTTGGGTGGAG
>JAXEXE010000174.1:0-16734 GCA_034113565.1 Faecousia sp. | reverse complement strand
GACAAGTACATCGCCCGGATGTGGAAGCAGACCGAGCTGGATGTGTTCAACTTCCGCAAGGCGCACAACATATTCCCCGTCTTCCGCATGGTGGACACCTGCCACACCGGAGCCTATATCCCCTATTTCTACTCCTCCTATACAGGCGAAAACAACTCCCGCCTGACCACCAAGAAGAAGATCGTGGTGCTGGGCGCAGGCCCTATCCGCATCGGGCAGGGCGTGGAGTTCGACTACTCCACCGTCCACGCGGTCATGACCATCCGCAAGGCCGGTTACGAGGCCATCATCATCAACAACAACCCCGAGACGGTCTCCACCGACTACACCACCGCCGACAAGCTGTACTTTGAGCCGCTGACCCCCGAGGATGTCATGAACATCCTCGAGTTTGAAAAGCCCGAGGGCGTGATTGCTTCCCTGGGCGGCCAGACCGCCATCAATCTGGCCCAGCCCCTCCACGACCGGGGGGTGAAGATCATCGGCACCGACTGCGACGCCATTGACCGGGCCGAGGACCGCAACGAATTTGAAAAGCTCCTGAACGAGCTGAACATTCCCCGGGCCAAGGGCAAGGCCGTGACGAAGATCGAGGACGGCATCGCCGCCGCCGCGGAGATCGGCTATCCCGTGCTGGTGCGCCCCAGCTTCGTGCTGGGCGGGCGGGCCATGCAGATCGTCGCCAACGAGCGGCAGCTGCGCCACTACCTGAAAAACGCCGTCCAGATTGACGAGGACAAGCCCGTGCTGGTGGACAAGTACATTCAGGGCAAGGAAGTGGAGGTGGACGCCATCTGCGACGGCCGGGATGTGTTTGTTCCCGGCATTATGGAGCTGGTGGAGCGCACCGGCGTGCACTCCGGCGACTCCATCTCCGTGTATCCTCCCTTCTCCATCTCCAACAAGGTCAAAGGCATTATTCTCCAATACGCCAAGAAGCTGGGCCTGGGCATCGGCATCGTAGGCCTGTTCAACATCCAGTTCATCGTGGACAAAGACGAAAACGTCTACATCATCGAGGTCAACCCCCGTTCTTCCCGGACCGTGCCCTTCCTGAGCAAGGCCACGGGCTACAGTCTCGCGGACATCGCCACCGAGGTCATACTGGGCACGACCCTGAAAGAGCAGGGCTTCTTCGACATCTACCCTGAAGAGAAAGAGCGGTGGTACGTCAAGGCCCCCGTATTCTCCTTCAACAAGATTCGGGGTCTGGATGCCTACCTGTCCCCCGAAATGAAGTCCACCGGCGAGGCCATCGGCTACGACAAGACCATGACCCGCGCCCTGTACAAGGCCCTGCAGGCCTCCGGCATGAAGCTGCAGAACTACGGTACCGTGCTGTGCACCATTGCCGACAAGGACAAGGAGGAGGCCCTGCCTCTGATCCGCCGGTTCTACCAGCTGGGCTTCAACATCGAGGCCACCTCCGGCACCGCCGCCTTCCTGAAGGAGAACGGCATCCGCACCCACGCTCTGGCAAAGATCAGCGACGGCAGCGATGAAATCCCCAACGCGCTGCGGCAGGGCCATATTGCCTACGTCATCAACACCCGGGACCCCGGCGCCAACGAGAATGACGGCATCAAGATTCGTCAGATTGCCACGGAGCACAACGTAACCCTGTTCACCGCCCTCGACACCATCAAGGTCCTGCTGGATGTATTGGAGGAGACCACCCTGACCATTTCCACCATCGATGCTTGAGATAAAACCTTCCTTCCCCACAGGGGGAAGGTGAGACTGTCAAAAAACCATGTCATTGCGAACCAGTGCGCACACTGGTGTGGCAATCCGTTCTCCCAATGTTGCGTTTCATCGATTACATGGGAATAAACAGAACTTCTAGGGGGAACGGATTCCCACGGTCGCTTCGCTCCCTCGGAATGACATACGCTTTTTCGACACACTGGCTTTCCCCCACAGGGGGGAAGGTTCAGAGCAACAGGAGGAACCATGAAACAAAGCATTTTCACCATTCTCAGCAACACCCCGCTGACGGACAGTGTTTATAAAATGGTGCTGTCCGGAGACACTTCCGCCATCACCGCCCCGGGGCAGTTCGTGAACATTCAGATTTCGGGACTGTTTCTGCGCCGCCCCATCTCCGTCTGCGACTATGACGGCAGCACCCTCACCATCATTTACAAGGTGGTTGGCAAGGGTACAGAAGCCATGCGCGCCATGGCTCCCGGCGAAAAACTGGATATTTTGACCGGCCTCGGAAACGGCTACGACCTGTCCCTCACCGGCGACCGTCCGGTGCTGCTGGGCGGCGGCGTGGGCGTGCCGCCAATGTACAATCTGGCAAAAAAACTGCTGGAACAGGGCAAACAGGTGTCCGTGATTCTGGGCTTCAATACCAAAAGTGAGATTTTTTATGAGAATGAATTCCGGGCGCTGGGCTGTGACGTGACCGTCACCACCGTGGATGGAAGCTACGGCAAAAAGGGCTTCGTCACCGACGCCCTGCCGGAACATTCCACCCACTTCTGCTGCTGCGGCCCTGAGCCTATGCTGAAAGCGGTGTACCGGGCCACAACAACCTCCGGCCAGATGAGCTTTGAGGAGCGCATGGGCTGCGGCTTCGGTGCCTGCATGGGCTGCTCCTGCAAGACCCTGACGGGCAACAAGCGCATCTGCAAGGACGGCCCCGTGATGAGGAAGGAGGAGATTTTATGGGAAGCCTGAGCGTCAATCTTTGCGGCATTGAACTGTCGAATCCCGTAATCCCCGCCTCCGGCACCTTCGGTTACGGCTACGAATACGCGGAATTGTACGACATCAACGAACTGGGAACCTTTTCCTTCAAGGGAACCACCAAGGACGCCCGGTTCGGCAATCCAACCCCCCGGATTGCGGAATGCACCGCTGGTATGATCAATGCCGTGGGCCTGCAAAATCCCGGCGTGGAAAAGGTCATTTCCGAAGAACTGCCGAAGCTGAAAAAGTGCTTTCACAAGCCGGTCATGGCCAATGTCTCCGGTTTTAGCGTTGCGGACTACGCCTACACCTGCGAAAAGCTGGATAGGGAAGATCAGGTGGGCTGGCTGGAGGTCAACGTCAGCTGTCCCAACGTCCACGGCGGCGGCATGAGCTTCGGCACCCAGCCGGAAGCCGCGGCGGAGGTCACCCGGGCGGTGAAGGCCGTCACCAAAAAGCCGGTGATTATCAAGCTTTCCCCCAATGTCACGGATATTGTGTCCATTGCGAAAGCCTGTGAGGACGCGGGAGCCGACGGCATCAGCCTGATTAACACGTTGCTTGGTATGCGCATCAATCTGCGCACCCGCAAGCCCATCATCGCCAACACCATGGGTGGCTTCTCCGGCCCCGCCATCTTCCCGGTGGCACTGCGGATGGTGTATCAGGTATCCCAGGCGGTGAAGGTGCCGGTCATCGGCATGGGCGGCGTGTCCAGCGCGGAAGACGTGATTGAAATGATGCTGGCAGGCGCAACTGCCGTGGAAGTGGGCGCCGCCAATCTGGTGAACCCCTTCGTCTGCCGGGACATTATCCGGGATTTGCGGTCAACCATGGCAAAATACAGAATTGAAAAATTAAGTGAGATTATAGGAGGCGCACACTAATGGGTAAGGACGTCATCGTTGCCTGCGATTTTTCCTCTGCCGAGGCTACCTTCGCATTTTTGGACAAGTTCACCGGGCGCAAGCCCTTTGTGAAAATCGGCATGGAGCTGTACTATGCCGAAGGCCCCAGCATCGTGCGGGAAATCAAGGCCCGGGGCCATAAAATTTTCCTCGATCTGAAGCTTCACGACATTCCCAACACCGTCAAGAAGGCCATGGCAGTGCTGAGCAATCTAGATGTGGACATCACCAACCTCCACGCCGCGGGTACCACCGCCATGATGCAGGCCGCTCTGGAAGGTCTGACCCGGCCCGACGGCACCCGGCCCCTGCTGATTGCCGTGACCCAACTGACCTCCACCGATCAGGAGGCCATGGAGCGGGACCTGATGATTCACGCCCCCATTGACGAGGTGGTGATGCACTACGCCGAAACCGCGAAAAATGCCGGTCTGGACGGCATCGTCTGCTCCCCGCTGGAAGCCGGCAAGGTGCACGAGCGCTGCGGCAAGACTTTTCTCACCGTCACCCCCGGCGTTCGCTTTGCAGACGGGGACGTGGGCGACCAGAAGCGGGTCATGACCCCTGCCGCTGCCAAGGAGATTGGCTCCGACTACATCGTGGTGGGCAGACCCATCACCGCCGCCGCCGATCCCGTGGCAGCCTATGAGCGGTGCGTGGCAGAGTTCTGCGACTAAGCGGGCAGCGCCCACCAAAAATGTAAAGGAGATAGAACTATGGAAGCCTACAAGCGCGAGTTTATTCAGTTTTTGGAAAAGGCCGGGGTTCTGAGATTCGGCGATTTTACCGCCAAGTCCGGCCGGAAGATTCCCTATTTCATCAATGCCGGTATGATTAAGACCGGCGAGGAAATCGCTACGCTGGGCGAATTCTACGCCCGGGCCTACGCCGAAAAGCTGGGCAACAAGAAGGCCGTCCTCTATGGCCCTGCCTATAAGGGCATTTCCATTGCCGTATCCGCCGCCGTGGCCCTGAGCAAGCGGGGGCTGAATGTGCCCTTCTTCTTCAACCGGAAGGAAGTCAAGGATCACGGCGAGGGCGGCGTGTTTGTGGGCTATGTGCCCCAGCCCGGCGAGGAAGTGGTTATCGTGGAGGATGTCATCACCGCCGGCACCGCCATCCGGGAGAGCCTGGCAATTCTCAGCGGGCTTCCGGGCGTCAAGGTCGCCGCCACCTTTATCATGGTGGACCGCAAGGAGCGGGGCAAGGGTGAAAAGCTTGCCATGCAGGAGGTGGAGGACGAGTTCGGCTTCCCCGTGTACTCCGTGGTGGATGTGTATGACATCATCGAGTATCTGGAAGAGAACCCTGCCAACGCCGAGAATGTGACCCGGATTAAGAATTATCTGGCTGTGAATGGAGCAAAAGCATGAGAAGTCTGAACAGTATCTTAGAGCTGAGCGTGGCAGAGCTGGACGAGCTGATTGCCACCGCCAAGGACATCATTGCCCACCCCGAAAACTACTGGGACAGGTGCGCCCACAAGAAGCTGGCGACGCTGTTCTTTGAGCCGTCTACCCGCACCCGACTGAGCTTTGAAGCCGCCATGCTGGAGCTGGGCGGCACGGTGTTGGGCTTCAGCGAAGCCGGTTCCTCCTCCGCCGCCAAGGGCGAGAGCGTGTCCGACACCGCCCGGATGGTCAGCTGCTACGCCGACATCATCGCCATGCGCCATCCCAAGGAGGGCGCGCCCTACGTCGCCTCCCGGGCAGCAAGCATTCCCGTCATCAACGCCGGTGACGGCGGCCACAACCATCCCACCCAGACGTTAGCCGACCTTCTGACCATTTCCCGGGAGCTGGGCCGGCTGGACAACCTGACCATCGGCGTCTGCGGCGACCTGAAATACGGCCGCACGGTGCATTCCCTGATTGAAGCCATGAGCCGCTATGAGGGCATCCGGTTTGTTTTGATTTCCCCGGAGGAATTGAAGATTCCTGGCTTTATCCGCTACAATGTGTTTGAAAATAAAGGCATTCCCTACACCGAGACCACCTCTCTGGAAGAGGCTATGCCCCAGCTTGACGTACTGTACATGACCCGGATTCAGCGGGAGCGCTTCGACGACCCCTGGGAGTACGAACGGTTAAAGGACAGCTATGTGCTGGATGTAGAGAAAATGAAGCTGGCCAAGGAGAAGATGTGCGTCCTGCACCCCCTGCCCCGGGTCAACGAGATCAGCGTCAAGGTGGACGACGATCCCCGGGCGGCCTATTTCCGGCAGGCATTGAATGGTAAGTACATGCGCATGGCCCTGATTCTCAAGCTGCTGGACGAAGCCAAGCGGAACCCCGAGAAGGAAGCCATCGATACCACGGATCTGGAATACGACCGGGTCTGCCACAACCCCAAGTGCATCTCTCAGACGGAGCAGGAGCTGCCCCAGATTTTCCGCTGCACCGACAAGGCCGCGAATATCCACCGCTGCATCTACTGCGAACAGCGGGCATAATGAAAAGGAGCCGCCCATTTGGGCGGCTCAAATTTTTATCACAGCAGCATCCCCAGCAGTTTCGCGTCGGTAAAGGCAGGGTAGTTGTATGCTGCGTCCAGCAGGGTGTCCATATTGTCCGCGTCATTTTCAATCTCCTTGGAGAACAGCTGGGCAGTTTCCAGAAAATCCCCACCCAGTTCCCGCAGCAGCAGACAGGCGATGACCATGAATTTCACACGGCTGTACAGGTCGTAGTCCGACACGGCCTGCAGCCAGTAACGGCCCACAAAATACCGGGCCAGCGCCGGTGTGCGGCTGTCCCAGTCCGATGGTTCTGGGGCGCGCAGGCGGGTTTCCCACCTGTCCGTGAGAATTTCAAGGGACCGAAAAAAGGGGAGAATTTCGGCGGCATTCCCCGGCTGGGCTAGCTCTGCGGCGGTATCCAGCGCCGCAGCCGGGTCAAAGGGGACGGCTTCTCCGCCGTCCAGTTCCCCCTGAGCCTGACATCCGTAGAGCAGCAGCAACGCCAGCGTCTGCCCCATGGGCCGACCGGATTCCAGCAATTCCAATGCCTGTTTCCGGCTGGCTTTCAGAGAATCCATAGCGTCTGTGTCGTATTCCGCCTTGCCGTCCTCGGGAACCTCTCCCGTGACAAAAGCGGCAGGCTCGTTCAGAATCAGCCGGGCAGCCTCCGGGCAGCTCAGTTCCAGCCCCAGCTCCACGAAATCCCCGTAGTCGTGGGTCAGCCGGGGAAACTCCCGGCAGGTTTTGCACAGGGCAGTCTCTCCCAGTTCCGCCTGAATCCTGCACAGCCCGTCCGGGCGCCACATAGGGCACCGTCCGTCGGCAATGGTCATATAGAATTCTCCGCCCTCCTGCCGAAGAACCCGGCGCAGGTCATCCCCCAGAGCGCCGGGGAGCTTCCGGTAGAGTGCGGCAGCATCCGCATCTACCTGCACCTCCCATTCCTTGCAGCAGCTGTCGGGACAGCCGCTCGCAAGGCAGTGAAACCGGTCATAATAGTCAGGCTTTGTAATCCGCATGGGGTTTCCTCCAAAAAAGGGAGCGCATACAGTCCGTATGCGCTCGGCAGGTTATTTGTTGGGCCGGATGGCGCCCATAATGGACGAGGCGTCCTGCAGGGCCTGCTTGCTGGAACTGACGGCCACCTGAAGCTGGGTCAGCTGGGTCATGACCTTGTCCGCCATTTCCGTAATGTCGGAGGAAATGCCGTCCACTCTGGCGGAGGCCTCCGTCAGCACGTTGTTGGCCTGGAAGTACACCAGCTCCGCCCGTTCCTTCGCCTCCCGCTCAATGCGTTCCGCCCGGCGATAGGCCTCCAGTTCCTCGCTGGCGCTGGGGGACAGGGCCGGCTCCTGAACCTGCTCCGGAACAGCGCAGTGGGACTGCTCCAGCTGCTGCTCCAGCTCGGCGCAGCGGGACTGGGACTGCTCCAGCTGCCGGGTCAGCTCGGCGCACTTTTCCTCCAGCGAGGCCACCAGAAGCCGCTGGCTTTCCGCGTCCGGCAGGGCCTCCACCTGCTGGCGAAGGGTTTCGTTCTCAGCGGTGAGCTGATTAACCCGATTGCTGTGCTTGGTATTGAGATATTCCAGATAATGCACCACATCCTCCCGGTTGAAGCCGTTGAGCGCGGAACGGAAGCTCTGAGGCGTAGACATAACAGTTCCTCCTTGCAAGGGGATAATCCTCTGATTTTCTTGGATTATACCACAGGAAGACAGGAAAAACAACCACTTTCCCCAAAACTAACCCGGGAACGCCGGAAAAATATATAGCAACACCGCATAATGGGACAAGGAGATTCGGCTGGGTCAAAAGAGCTGCCGAAGCCTGCAGCTCACATTGTGCGGTGTTGCCATATTTTACGCAGGGAAATCCCGGCGTGAAAATCCCGCGCGCAGCAAAAGGAGCGCCGAAAAGGTGCTCCTTTTGCTATTTTTCCCAGATTTTTCCACACTCCTACAGTCATTCGACAGTTTTTTTGCCCACAATGTGTTATGCTGTGGGCAAGCTGGCGGGGCGCAGACGGATAACCGCTGCCGTTGCGTCGTCTTCTGCGCTCCCACAGCCCTTCTCCAGAATTTCTGCCGCCAGCTCCCCAGGCGGCGCGTCCGGAGACAGATCAAGAAGGTGCTGGATACCCTCTCCATCCACACCGTCGCTGAGTAAAATCAGCACTTCTCCCCGACGAAGGGACAGCTTCTCCGTCACCATTCGGTTCTCTCCTGCATTGAGGCCCGGCGGCGGCGTGGCTGTCCCGATTTTTTGCGCTCCGCCCCGGCTGAGCAGCCAGCTGGGGGCCGCGCCCCACTTGAAAACACAAGCTATCCCCGTATCCAGCCGCACCTCCGCCAGATCCACCGTCACCGCTCCCGCCGTACCCCGCAGGGCCAGCAGGCTGTTCAGGGATTCCAGCGCATGGTCTGCCGGAAATCCGGCTGTCAGCATCTGCCGGAGCAGTTCGGCGGCGGTGACCCCATCCTGGGCCGCTCCCAGCCCTGTGCCCATGCCGTCACACAGTAAAACGTAATACCGGCACTCCGGCCCGGCAAAGGCCAGACACCGGTCCCCGTTGGCCCACTCCTTCCCACGGGACCGGGCGGCCACCTGGGCTTCGAATTCCGGTACCGCCCGCTGTGCCTTCCGGGGCAGCTGATCGGCAAGGGAGCGCAGGTACTCTCCAAGAAAGCAATACTGCTGGGCCAGCGCCGCCCGGTATTCCAGCCGCCGCTGGCGGTCCGCGTTCAGGGCCTTCAGCCGCTCCTGGGCGAAATGAAGCTCCGGGATGAGACGGCCCTGCTTGCGGCAGTCCGCCTCCAGCGGGTGGAGAATGTGGTCGATGGTCAGGGTCAGCCGCTGGGTGCACTTGTTCCGGGCTGAGCAGCTGCCGCAGGCCCGCTCCACCGCCCGGTCAAGAAGGGCCTGAGCATCCACGGGCGGCGGTTCCACTTCCGTCAGCAGCTGCCGGGTAGTCAGCAGCATTTCCGCGCCCACTTCCAGCCGTACCTGTGCCACGCCCGTCTCCCCCCGGCGGTGGGGAATCTGACTTCTCGGCGGCAGCAGGGCCGCCGCCGCGCCCCCCAGCACCAGTCCCAGCAGTACCGACATATCCCAGATTCCGCAGGCCGCCATCACCGCCGCTGCGGCAAACCCCGGGGCAGCGTAGTGCTGCCAGCGCTTATCAAAGGGAATCAGCCGGATGAACCAGGCAAGGCAGGTCACCGCCGTCATGGGCACCTTGGTCACCTGGGCCAGATCCAGCCCCAGCCCCGCCAGCGCCGCAGCCGGGAAGGCGCAGCTCACCGCCATCAACCCTGCCGCCAGATACCCAAGTCCCAACGGCCCCAGCCGAATCTGGGCCAGGGCCAACGCCGCCACGCCGCCCACCAGCCAGTCCGTCACCGGGTCCCGGCAGTGGGCCGCCTGGGTGAACAGAATCGCTGTCAGCCCCGTCACCGCAATGCGCAGAGCATATATCGGGACCGGTGTCCGGTCATGGAGGAAGATTTGAAAACACAACCCCGTAATCGCCGTGAGAAAGGCCGCGATGGCGGGAATCATCAGAGGCTGGTCCCGGCTCTCCTCCCGTCTTCCCACCAGAAGGGCCAGCAATCCGCCGGAGGCAGCCCACAGAATGCCCTGTTCCCCCGCCCGGCCCCAGAACACCGGGTATCCCACGATGGCCCCCAGCGTCATCACCACCGCCCGCCAGCCCGTGGCTGCGCAGATCATGCCCATCGCTATGGGCTGAGGCGCGCTGCCCAGACTCGCCGCGCTGAGCAGGAAACCGCCGCCGCCGTACAGCAGCGTCAGCAGCACCGCCCGAATCCCCGGCTCCAGAAGGAGCCGCTGCAACGTCCGCCGTCCCTGCCGCAAGTAGGTCTCCACCATCATTGGTACACCACGCCTTTCTTCGAAGATAGGCCCATCCTATCACGGCGGAAAAAATAATGCTGTCGGATTGGCACTGGCTGTAAAGTTTCTTGCATCTGTGGCTGGGTAGGTGTATAATGAAGGACATCCATTGTATTGCGTAGGGCTGAGTCATGACCCCGCCCTACGAATTTAGGGTGAACAGAGTATGGGAAGAGAATTTGAACTGAAATATCAGGCAGCCCCTGAGACAATTGCTGCCATTCACGGGAAATTTGGGGAATTTACCCGGATTTCCATGGAAACCACCTATTATGACACGGCAGATCTGGCCCTGCGAAGCCGCATGTGGACCCTCCGGCAGCGGCTGGAAAACGGCCGGGCCGTGTGCACCGTGAAAACACCCCTGCCGGACGGCAGCCGGGGGGAATGGGAGGCAGAAAATTCCGACCTTTCCGCCGGAGTGACGCAGCTGTGCGGCATGGGCGCGCCGAAGGAAATTCTGGATTATGTCAACCAGGGTGTCACCCCCTTCTGCGGCGCGCGCTTCATCCGGCTGGCAAAAACCATCGAACTGCCCGGCGGCAGGGTGGAGCTGGCGCTGGATGAGGGTGTACTCCTCGGCGGTGGGCGGGAGCTGCCCTTTGCCGAGGTGGAGGTGGAGCTGAAATCCGGCAGCGATGCCGTGGCAAGAGACTTTGCTGCGGCGTTGGCGGCGGAATTCGGCCTGAAACCCCAGCCCAAAAGCAAACTGGCCCGGGCTATGGCGCTTTAATTATTTATGTCATTCCGAGCCAGTCCGGAGACTGGCGTGGGAATCCGTTCTTCTGGCGATTGGCGAACGTAGTATGGGAGTACGGATGGCCACACCAGTGGCATCGGTTCCTGGTTCGCAATGACATTGTTTTGGGAGAGAAAGAGATATGTTTGCATCGCTGTTTGAAAAATACGACCGTCTGGTGCTCTTCGACACGGAGACCACCGGCCTTACTTACAGCCGGGACGAGATCATCGAATTTGCCGCCGTGGTGGTGGAAGCCGCCGACGGGGAGGCGAAAATCACCCGGGAATACGATGAGCTGGTGGCCCTGTCCCCCGGCGGGTTCGTGCCCCCCAAAATTGAGCAGCTCACCGGCATCTCCACTCAGGATCTGCGGGAGCGGGGCCTGTCCAAGACTAGGGTCTGCCGGGATATCGCCGAACTGATTGAAGGAAACACCCTTTTGCTTGCCTACAACGCCCATTTCGACCTGAGTTTCCTGTTCTATCTTCTGCTCCGCAGCGGCGACCCCGCCATTTTAAAGGGTAAGGATAAGCTGGACCTGCTGACTGTCTACAAGGACCGCCACCCCTATCCCCACAGGCTGTGCAGCGCCATTGAGCAGTATGGTCTGTCCGGCAAGGTGGTCAACTCCCACCGGGCGGTGGACGATGTCATTGCCACCGTAGCCGTCATGGAAGAAATGGAGAAGGAAAAGGATGACCTTCTGTGTTATGTCAACCTATTTGGCTACAATCCCAAGTACGGCATCGAGGGCAAGCCCATCGGCTCCGTTACATACAAGGCGCAGCCCTACGATCCCGTTAAGCCGCTGTACGAATAAAAAGATACGGAAAGGACGTTCAATATGGACACAAAGCGCCGCAGTCTCAACCTATCGGAAAGGCTTGGGTACTATCTGCCCATTCTGGTATTTTTCCTGACCGCACTGGTCTCTACCTATGTCACATGGTATGTGACCGGCAATTATGTGGATTCAGACTCCGCCAGTGAACTGGTTCTGGCCAAGCATTTGGCGGACACCCGGCAGATCATGTCTCAGGACTGGTTCTACAGCACGGAACTGCGGGTATTTCAACACCAGTGGGTGTATGCGCCGCTGATGCTGCTCCTGAACGACTGGCATCTTGTCCGCTTTCTGGGTGCGCTGATCCTCCAGACGGGCTATATACTGTCCTTCGCCTACATGACCCGCCAGGGATGTTTCTCCCGTGAAACCTTCTGGTACGGCGCCGCCCTGCTTCTGCTGCCGGTCAGCACGGCCTACGGACGCATTATCCTGTATCATACCTACTATATTCTGTACATCACCATGTCTTTTCTGATGTACGGTCTGGTAATTAATCTATACAAAACCTGGGATCCCCGGCGTCTGAGCCGCTGGCTCCTGATGGGGACGCTGATGGCAGTCTCCTTTCTGAGCGGAACCAATGGTGTCCGGCAGCTGATGATTACACACGCGCCTATGTTGTTTTCCATTGCCGTGCTCTCCCTGCAGCAGGACACCGAAAACTCCCGGTCTGCCTCCCTTCTGAGCAAGCCGGTCCTGCGCTTTCTGGCATTTGCCCTGCTGGCAGCAGCCTGCTCCTTTGCCGCGCTGAAATTCAACCAGCTGGTGCTTCACAAGTATTTTGTCGATGACCCCTACTACAGTGATAACGTGGGGCTGATGGATTTCTCGTTCATGGATGATATGCTTTTTGGCTATCTGCATCAGTTCGGCTTCCGAATGTCTGTACCGCTGATGTCCCTGTTTGGCATTCTTTCCATTGGTTCCGTGGTTGCCGGCGGATATGCCCTGTATGTATCCGCGAGGGCACTGTTTCAGCCCAAGTCCCCAAACCATCCCTATTTCCTGATCCTGTCCTGCCTCTGCAGCTTTACTACCGTGATGACCGCTTCTTTCCTCTTTACCAGCCATTATCTCTTCTATTTCGCTCTGTACTTCACGTTAGCCTGGCCCTGGGCAGTGATCCCTCTGGTGGAAAGTTTGAGAGAAAATCCCCACAAGTTCTCTCCCCTTCACAAGAAAAGGATCCTTGCGACAGCAGCTATGATGGTGGTTCTGCTGAGCGGTTGGCTGAACAACGCCTGGTTCACCAGAAGTATCGACATGGAGCAAACCTATGAGGGCCTGAGCTACAAAAACCGGGATACCAAAGACCAGCTTTCGGGCGCGACGGCGTTTTTGCAGGAAAATGGCTATAAAATCGGCTATGCCTCCTATTGGAACGCAAATGTTGTGACAGAAGTGACAGACGGGACGGTTCACATGATCGGCGTGACGATTTATACCGATCCCGAGGGATGCATTAAGTATTATGACTTCCTTACCTCCCTGTGGCTGCGGGAAGTGCCAAACGAAAAGCCCTTCCTGCTGATAGACCATTACGAAGCCCTCCCCGAGAATATGGTTCCTTACTGCGTACAGGTTTATGCCGATGCCTGCTATTCGGTCTATGACATCACAGATCTGGAAACCTTCCGGGAGCTGCTTAACAGTTAATACCAATATGGAGGTCATGTTATGGTAAACCAAAATGCCTACGCGCTGGGAGCCAACCGCTCCTGTATCCGGGACTTATTCGAGTACGGCAGAAAGCGTGCTGCCATTGTCGGTCCGGAAAACGTCTACGACTACTCTCTGGGCAACCCATCCATTCCCGCCCCGGCGGAGGTCAACGAGGCGGTTCATCGGATTTTGGAGGAAACCGACTCCCTGCTGGTGCATGGCTATACCTCCGCCGTGGGTGATTACGATGCCCGGAAGGCCATTTCCGACGATCTCAACGCCCGGTACGGCGCGTCCACCCGGCCCGAGGAATTCTTCCTTGGCTGCGGCGCCGCCCCGGAGCTGGTGTCCGTTTTCCGGGCGCTGGCGGTGCCCGGCGGAGAGCTGCTGGCGGTGGCTCCCTACTTCCCGGAGTACAAGCCCTTTGCCGAAGAAGCAGGCCTTGTGTTCAAGGTGGTGCCCCCGGATGTGCCGGATTTCCAGATCAATCTGGAAGCTCTGAGCGCCATGCTGACCCCCCAGACTCAGGCCGTCCTTCTGAATTCCCCCAACAATCCCTCCGGGGTGGTGTACACCCGGCAGACCCTCACCGTGCTGGCGGCAGTGCTGGCGCGGAAAGCCGCCCAGTTCGGGCACCCCATTTACCTGATCTCCGACGAGCCCTACCGGGAGCTGGCTTACGGCGTGGAGGTGCCCTTCCTGCCCGCCATCTACCCGGACACCGTCATCTGCTACTCCTACTCCAAGTCCCTGTCCCTGCCCGGCGAACGCATCGGCTATGTATATGTGCCCGGCGGCTGCACTGACAGTGAACAGGTCTACGCCGCCGTGGCCGGCGCCGCCCGGGCCTGCGGTCACGTCTGCGCTCCCAGCCTGTGGCAGAAGGTCATCGCCCGGTGCGCCCACCTGCGGCCCGACCTGGACAGCTATAACCGGAACCGGCTGGCGCTGTATGAGGGTCTGTCCGCCATGGGCTATGAAATGGCAAAGCCCGACGGGGCCTTCTACCTGTTTGTCAAGGCTCCCGGCGGGGACGCGAACCGGTTCTCGGAGCTGGCAAAGCAGAAGGATTTGCTGCTGGTGCCCGGCGACGGCTTCGGCTGCCCCGGCTACTTCCGGGTGTGCTACTGCGTCAGCTACGATATGATAAAGAGAAGTTTGCCGGTGTTTGAAGATTTAATCCGACAGTTTCGGTAACATCCTGAGCAAACGCAATGGAAACCGCAGCAAAATTGCGGTTTCAAAGAGAAAAAACATTAACGCAACCTGTAGTTTACATTTGGAACCTCAAGGATGGTGGTCTTTCAGACATCAAACAGATATTGTGTTCACTGCCATCGGTGATTAAATCGCCATTTTTCGGCGGTTGTGGCGTTGTATCCGGAGTTGCCGGAGTGGCCTGAGCGCTCGGCGTGTTCTGAGCGCTCGGTGTACTCTGAGCGCTCGGTGTGCTCTGAGCGCTCGGTGTGCTCTGCGCACTTGATGTTTCCTGAGCGCCCGATGTGTCCGAAGTTGCGTCCCAGGTGTCATCAATGGTGGCCTGAAGGTCAGCGAAATCTGCCGCATATGCGGGGGCGGCCAAGCTGACACACAGCACCAGAGACAACAGAACACCTAGAAAGAATGCGTATTTCTGCTCTTTGGTGCTTACCCGGATATATCCATAGATTGTTCCACTCAAATACGTTTCCTCCAGTATTTCATGGGGATGTCAAATTTACCGATGAATTTTAAGTAGATGCCGATCTCCATGGTTCTCTCCCCGTCGATCTTTTCAGGAGCGTGGACAAGAATTTTGTCCACAAACTCAAAAATTATGGGAGTGGTCAGCCCGGCCGGTGTCGTTGTGGAACGCTTCCTGTGCACTTTGCCCTGCGGCAATCATGGCTTCCAGATCAGCCTGCTCCCGTTCATATTCCGCACAGAGCGTATCGAACCGATGCTCAGAAATCCTCCCCTGGCATAGGATTCATACAGCTCATTAATCAGCACATCCTTCTTTTTCCTCTCTTGTCGAAATATGTCAGAAAGTTTAGAAAATATGTACTTTTTGAAAATAATAGTCGTTTTTGTTGACAAATAGTTGCGATTATGCTATTATTCCCGCAGATCAGCCGTGTGCTGATTCGCAAATACACAAGGAGGAAACCCTATATGCGCACATCCCTTTTGCAGCGCGGACTGGGCCTTGCCCTGGCGCTGACGCTGCTTGCTGCCGCGCCCCTGACCGCACGGGCAGAGGAATCGGAAGCACAGTTCACCGAGCTGACCCGCGATCACGTCAGCCTGGAGAAGACCGAATACGAGTACACCGGCGAGGAGATTCGCCCCAACGTCACCGTCCGGGTGGAGGAAACCCTGCTGACGCTGGACAAGGAGTATTTCCTGGAGTATGCCGACAACACGGAGATCGGCGAGGGCAAGGTCATCGTCACCGGCATCGCCACCGGCGGCTACACCGGCACCGTGGAGGTCCCCTTCTCCATCGTAGAGAAGGAGTCCGAGCCGGCGGAAGGCCAGCCCGAGGAACCCATTACGCTGGAGGAAAGCCACGTCAAGCTGGATAAGGCCGAATTCACCTTTGACGGCAAGGCCGTGGAGCCCCAGGTCACCGTCACCGTTGACGGCAAGGTGCTCACAGCCGATACCGATTACACCCTGACCTTTGAGAATAACGACAAGCCCGGCGACGCTTACGCCGTGGTTACCGCCAAGGAAGGCAGCGGCTACACTGGCACTGTCCGGGTGAAGTTCGCCATCAAGGAAGCCCCCAAGGCCCCGGAATACACCATCACCAAGGGCAATGCCGCCAAGTGGAATCTCAAGAGCACCAAAACCCTGAGCTTCACCGCCGACGGCGACTTTGACAAGTTTGTGGGCGTGTCCGTGGACGGCAAGCGCATCAGCGACAGCAACTATTCCGCGAAGAAGGGCAGCACCGTTATCACCCTGAAGAGTGCCTACCTGAACACCCTCAAGAAAGGTGAGCACACCATCACCATCCACTTTGAGGATGGCAAGGCCGAAGGCAGCTTCACCATTCTGGACGCTTCCGATGACAACCCCAACACCGGCGACAATATCCACCTGTGGGCGGCGCTTCTGTTCGTCTCCCTGACGGGGCTGATCGGCGCGGGCTACGCTTTCAGCAAGAAGATCTGGAAGTAATGGTATTTCCTTCGGAAATCATTTAAATTTGTCCGCATGGCGGACACCATGATGCTGCATTTTGCACTTTGCATTCTGCATTTCATAATTTTAAGAGGCGGATGCTGCTGCATCCGCCTTCTTTTTATACAAAATCCGCAACATCGAAGGTGATAATCACGTGGTAGACCATCTCCCCCTCGGCGTTCAGGGTGTCCTCCACCCAACCGCGCAGCTCCTCGCCCCTGTCCTTCATGTCCCGGGGCAGGGCCACGTCAAACACCAGATTCATGTGCTTCTTGCCCGGCACCATGCGGAAATCGTGCAGACTCAGCCGGGGATCCCGGGTTTGCAGCAG
>JAXEXE010000173.1:0-5131 GCA_034113565.1 Faecousia sp. | reverse complement strand
GCGAGCCAGCGCGCACGCTGGCGTGGCAATCCGTATTCCATTTTGCACTCTGATGACGCATTTTCCAAAAAGGGAGAACGGATTGCCACGTCGGGCTTCGCCCTCCTCGCAATGACATGCTAATTCGTTTAATTCTCCTTTAGCCAATCAACAATTCTGGAGATTTCCCGGGAAAAGCACTTGACAAAAAAGGAAAGATGCGGTATCTTATGTGCGATAGTTAACTATAGCTAACCATGTGAGTTAGCAAACGCTAATCAAAAGGAGGCCAAGGTATGCGAACATTGAAGGATGCGAAAATCGGGCAGTCCGTGGTGGTTCTGAAGCTCCACGGCGAGGGCGCGGTGCGCCGAAGAATCATGGACATGGGCATCACGAAAAATGTGGAGGTTTTTATCCGGAAGGTGGCCCCGCTGGGGGACCCCATTGAGGTCAACGTCCGGGGCTATGAGCTGAGCCTGCGGAAGGCTGACGCGGAAATGATTGAGATTTATTGATTTTTACAGATTGGTTAGCTTCAACTAACCTTGAAAGGAAGGCACCATGGAACAAATAAAAATCGCCCTGGCGGGCAATCCGAACTGCGGAAAAACCACACTTTTCAACATTTTAACCGGCTCCAACCAGTATGTGGGCAACTGGCCCGGCGTCACGGTGGAGAAGAAGGAGGGAACCCTGAAGGGCCATCCGGAGGTGGTGATTCAAGACCTGCCGGGCATCTACTCTCTGTCCCCCTACTCCCCGGAGGAGCTGGTGACCCGTACATACCTTGTTGAGGATCACCCCGACGCCATTCTGAACATCGTGGACGGCACCAACATCGAGCGGAATCTCTACCTTTCCACCCAGCTGATGGATTTGGGCCATCCGGTGGTGCTGGCGGTGAATATGATCGATCTGGTGCGGAAAAACGGCGACACCATCGACCTTCAAAAGCTGGGCAAGGCCCTGGGCTGCCCCTGCATCGAGATCAGCGCTCTGAAAGGGGAGGGGTGCCTCGCCGCGGCGGAACAGGCGGTGGCTCTGGCAAAGAACCACACCCACGGCGACCGGCCCCATGTCTTCGGCGGCAGCGTGGAGCACGCTCTGGCTCACATCGAGGAATCCATTGAGGGCCGGGTGAAGGAGAACTACCTGCGCTGGTACGCCATCAAGCTGTTTGAACGGGACGAGATGGTGCGAAAGGAACTGGCCCTGCCGGAAAACCTGATAGCCCATCTGGAAAAGCATATCACCGACTGCGAGCGGGAGCTGGAGGACAACGCGGAATCCATCATCGCCGACCAGCGCTACACCTACATCGAATCCGTCATCCGCAAAGCAGTACAGAAAAAAGCCCCCAAACACGCCCTGTCATTCTCTGACAGAATCGACCGCATTGTGACAGACCGGGTGCTGGCCCTGCCGATTTTTGCTCTGGTCATGTTCACCATGTACGCCATCGCCATGGGCAGCTTCCCCTTCTCCATCGGCACCATCGGCACGGACTGGGCCAATGACGTGCTGTTCGGGGAGTGGATTCCGGCGCTTCTGGATTCCGTTCTGACGGCTCTGGGGGTCAGCGGCTGGCTCTACGGGCTGGTGATGGACGGCATTTTGGCGGGTGTCGGCGCGGTGCTGGGCTTTGTGCCCCAGATTCTGGTGCTTTCCATGCTCCTGTCCATTCTGGAAGACGTGGGCTATATGTCCCGGGTGGCCTTCATTATGGACCGGCTCCTGCGCAAGTTCGGCCTGTCCGGTAAATCCATCATCCCCATGCTGGTGGCCACCGGCTGCGGCGTGCCGGGCATTCTGGCGTCCCGCACCATTGAGCAGGAAAATGACCGGAAAATCACCGTCATGACCACGGGCTTCATCCCCTGCGGCGCGAAAATGCCTATCATCGGCCTGTTTGCCGGGGCGGTGTTCGGCAATTCCCCGCTGGTGGCGGTGTCGGCCTTCTTCATCGGCATTGCGGCGGTGGTGATTTCCGGTGTGATTCTCAAAAAGTTCAAGACCTTTGCCGGAAAGCCCGCCCCCTTCGTCATGGAGCTGCCCGCCTACCATCTGCCCTCTGCCCGGAATGTGCTGCGGGCTACCTGGGACCGGGGGATGGATTTTGTCAAGCGGGCCACTACCATCGTCCTGCTCAGCTCCATCGTGCTGTGGTTTCTCAAGGGCTACGGCTTTGTGGGCGGCGCCTTCGGGGCGGTGGAGGACAGTAACCTCTCGCTGCTGGCTTCCATCGGCAGGCTGTTCTCCTGGATTTTCTATCCCCTTGGCTGGACGGGGGACATGGCCTGGAAAGCAACCGTCGCCACGGCTACCGGCCTGATCGCCAAGGAACAGGTGGTCATGACCTTCGGCACCCTGTACCACTACGCCGGGGACCTGAGCGAAACGGGCAGCGAAATCTGGCAGCTGATCGCCGCGGATTTTGGCCCCGTCCGGGCTTATAGCTTCATGATCTTTAACCTTCTGTGCGCCCCCTGCTTTGCCGCCATCGGCGCCATCCGCCGGGAAATGGGCAACAGGAAGTGGACGCTGATCACCGTGGGCTATATGTGCGGCTTTGCCTATGTGGTTTCCCTCATCGTCTATCAGCTGGCGGGTCTGCTGACGGGGGAGACCAGCTTCGGCCTTGTAACCGTGGCAGCGCTGGCGGCGCTGGCAGGCCTTGGCTACCTGGTGTTCAGAAGAAACAAATATGCGGATACCAGCGTCCGCGTTGGCGTATAAGGAGGTACTATGGGGGATATCCTTGTATTGGCGGTTCTTGCGGCTGCGGCCGGTCTGGCCATTGCCAAACTGCGAAAGGACAAGAAAAAAGGCGGCTGCTGCGGCAATTGCGGCGGCTGCACCGGATGCTGCTCCAGACGGCAGTAATCGCACCGGGCTTCGTGAATGCGAAGCCCGGTTTCTTCCCAATTTATCCCCGGCAGAGTGGGGAATGGGGTTGACAAATGTACACGGGTAGCGTACAATAGGCCCATTACGGCTGAGGTCGCGGAAGCCATCAGTACCGGTTCGGTCCGGCAATTGCCGAATCGCGGAAAGGGACTTTCGCCGAAGGGAGCGTCTGCTGCCACGGGGGCGCTTTCTGGGGCCGCGCAGAATATGCGCGGAACTGTCATCCAATAGGATGTTGCGCTGCCGGGATGAACACAAACGTGTATCCCTGTGCGCACGCACAGGGATTTAATTTTAGAAAGAGGTAGAACTATGAAAAAGACACCGTTTCTGACACTGGAAAAGGCGAAGGAGATTATCGAGGAGATTCCCACGCCCTTCCACATCTACGACGAGGCCGGCATTCGGGCCAACGCCCGGGCGCTGAAAAAGGCGTTTTCCTGGAACAAGGGCTATCGGGAGTATTTTGCCGTGAAGGCCACGCCCAACCCCTATATCCTCCAGATTCTGAAGGAGGAGGGCTGCGGCTGCGACTGCGCCTCCTATGCTGAGCTGCTGCTTGCCCAGGCCGTTGGCTGCACGGGCCACGATGTGATGTTTTCCTCCAATGTGACCCCGGAAAAGGATATGCGCAAGGCCTATGAGATGGGAGCCTACATCAACCTGGACGACGCTACCCATGTGGATTTTCTGGCGAGAATCGCGAACGGCAAGGTGCCGGAGACGGTGTGCCTGCGCTATAACCCCGGCGGTTCCTTCTCGCTGGGCAATACCATCATGGACATGCCCCGGGATGCCAAGTACGGCATGACCGAGGATCAGATGGCGGGGGCCATTCGGCGGCTGATGAAGATGGGCACCAAGCACTTCGGCATCCACGCCTTCCTTGCTTCCAACACCACCCAGAACGGCTATTACCCCGAGCTTGCCAGCCAGCTGTTCCGTCTGGCCGTCCGGCTGAGAAACGCCACCGGCTGCCACTTCTCTTTTATCAACCTGTCCGGCGGCGTGGGCGTGGACTACCGCCCGGAGCAGCCCGCCAGCGACATCGCTTTCATCGGAGAAGGCGTCCGCCAGCAGTATGAGGAGATTCTGATCCCCCAGGGCATGGACGATATCGCCATCTTTACCGAGCTGGGCCGGTTCATGCTGGCGCCCTACGGGCACCTGATTTCCACCGTGCTGCACCAGAAGCACATCTACCGGGAGTACATCGGTCTGGATGCCTGCGCCGCCAACCTGATGCGCCCCGCCATGTACGGCGCGTACCACCACATTACGGTGCTGGGCAAGGAGGACGCCGTTCTGGATCATGTGTACGATGTGACCGGCGGCCTGTGCGAGAACAACGACAAGTTTGCCATCGAGCGGAGTCTGCCGGAAATCGAAATCGGCGACATTGTGTGCATTCACGACACCGGCGCCCACGGCTTTTCCATGGGCTACAACTACAACGGCAAGCTGCGCTCCGCCGAGGTCCTTCTGAAGGAGGACGGCAGCTTCAAGCTGATCCGCCGGGCGGAGACCGTTCAGGACTATTTCGCCACTTTTGACTGCACGGAGTTTACTTTCACGGAATAATTGTGCAAGCTGCATAAAAGCACCGAATTATTTTTGACGTACAGCAGACAAAATAACGATAAAAATTCATACTTTTCCTTGCGGGTTGTGCTATAATATTCATGACTGGAGGGGCACGAAGGCCCCTTCACTGGGACCGTAAAGGAGTTGGCGATGAACAATATCTTATTCTTTCTGACACCGAAAGCGATGTGCGCGTATCTGCACGATGATTTCACCATTCGACAGGCTCTGGAAAAGATGGAGGCGTCCGGCTATGCCGCGCTGCCCATTCTGAACCGCCGGGGCGAGTACCGGGGCACCCTGACCGAGGGGGATCTATTGTGGGCGCTGAAAAATATGTGTTATATGGATATGCGGCAGGCGGAAGCCCGGCGGATTATGGAGATTTCCCGCCGGAAGGACAACGTTCCCGTCCGTATCACCGCGTCCATGCACGATCTGATCGACCGGGCGTCCAACCAGAATTTTGTTCCTGTGGTGGATGACTACGGCGCGTTTATTGGCCTGATTACCCGCAAGGCCATCATCCAGTATTGCCGCGACCAGCTGTTTCCGGAAGACTGAGCTACATAAGAAACCTCCCGCTTTCCAAACCCGGAAAGCGGGAGGTTATATTGTATTGTGCTTAT
Organism: Faecousia sp.; assembly: GCA_034113565.1. Classification (GTDB taxonomy): domain Bacteria; phylum Bacillota; class Clostridia; order Oscillospirales; family Oscillospiraceae; genus Faecousia. The sequence goes on along the minus strand of JAXEXE010000173.1, from coordinate 29 downwards.
CGGTTTTACTCAGCCAAAGGAGAATTAAA